>JAFANA010000032.1 GCA_019232905.1 Vulcanimicrobiota bacterium | reverse complement strand
CTCGTTCCGAAGACAACGTTTCCGCCTAAGAGCAGCTTCTGGTTCGCGTCGCCTTCAAACGCGATCGGGGTTTCCCAGTTGAAACGGTAGCGAAGGTCTGCGGCTGCTTTTCCGAGAGTGGTCTCCGAGTCCGGCGAGATTTCCCTTGCTTGATGCGTGCGCAAATCGGTGGCATAGAGCTGCCCCGTGCTTGTATTCATCTCGGTCGAATAGACGCGATCCCGATCGCTTGGATCGAACAACGACCACATGCCGTCGCCTGGAGCGATTAACTGCCAGTCTCGATTGAGCACGCCGACGCCGCTTGTGCTGGATGAAACACCGCACCACGAGTTATTGTCTTGAAGTCCGACGCACACTTGGTAATATGGCAGCGTATCATCGATCCCGATGTGATAGAGCTGGGCGATGGGAAGCGTGTAGGGTTGATTCCAGGTTTGTCCGCCATCGGCGCTCAAGATGACTCCGCCGTCCAATGCTGCTGCGAGACGTTTTCCGTCTCGCGACCACCAGACATCGTGATAGTCGTAACCCGTATTGCTCGCAATGGGAAGAAAAGTCTGCGCACCGTCGTTACTCATTGACAGCGAGCCGCCCACGCTGATGACGCGATTGTTATTCGATGGATCGACGAACAAGCGCGAGAAATAAAACGGCCGCGCGCCGATCATCGTGCTGCGCGGCATCTTCGCCCACGTCTGACCGTAGTCTCGCGAACGCCAGACGTTTCCAACACGCGACTCGATGACTGCGTACACCAATCCGCGCGTTCCTGTCGCAATTCCGATGCGTCCCGTCGCACCGTCCGGCAATCCGTGGCCGCGTAGTCGCTCCCACGTACGTCCGCCGTCGGTAGAACGGTAGAGCCCGCCATTGCGGCCGCCGCTGCTCAGCGTCCACGGTGTCCGTCTAACCTCCCAAACGCCGGCAAAAATCATTTGAGGATTATCCGGGACGCGCGCAAGGTTCGAAACGCCACTCGTAGGACCGACCGCAAGCGTTCGTTTCCAGTGCGCGCCGCCGTCGCGAGTGAGGTAGACCCCACGTTCGCCGCCGGGCGCAAAAACGTCGCCGAGAACACCGGCAAGCGCGCTGTTTTCGTTCTGTGGGTCGAGCAGAATCGATGAGATGTAGCTACTGTCTACGAGACCCAGGTGGCGCCATGTTTGACCGCCGTCCCTCGTTCGCCAAACACCGTCACCGGCTTCAACGGTGTTTCGCGGATTTGCCTCGCCGGTTCCAACCCAGAGATCGCGCGGATCGCGCGGATCGAGCGCCAGCGCTCCGATGGCAGCTGACGGCATGCGATCGAAGAGCGGACGCCACGTGTAGCCGCCGTCGGTGCTTCCGAATACGCCGCCATCCGCCGTGCCGACGTAGTAGCGTCGCGGATCGCGTTCGCTCGAAACGATCGCTGTCGTGCGTCCGCCGCCGATTGCCGGCCCGATTTCGCGATAGTGAAGCGCCGCGAACGGCGTGACTGCAAAAAGCAGCGGCATTATCAATGGAGCACACTCTCCAATCGGCGTTCTAAAAACCGGCGCTCCGCGAGGTTCTCGGTCAATCCGATTGCGCGCCGGTACTCTTGCGCAGCCTCGGGCATCTTGCCGATGCGGCGAAGCATCTCCGCGCGCGTGGAGTGCAGGACCGCGTAACGGTCCAGTTCTTGGGCCGATGCGATCGCGTCAACTTCGGCGAGCGCGATATCGAACCCGTGCAGCATCGCACGTGCGGCGGCGCGATTGAGCGCAACAACGGGAGACGGCTCCAGCTCGAGCAGCCGATCGTAGAGTGTTAGAATCGCACGCCAATTCGTCTTTGCAAAGCTTTTTGCGCGCGAGTGCACCGCAGCAATTGCCGCTTGGATTTGATACGGTCCGTCATCGTTGAATTCCGCCGCTCGTCCCAAATGCGCGAGACCGGCAGCAATCAGCCAGCGATCCCACTTCTTGCGGTCCTGCTCTTCCAGCGTCAGCGTATCGCCGTTTTCATCGACGCGTGCATTGCGACGCGCGTCGGTAAGCAACATCAGTGCGAGTAAACCGTGCACTTCCGGCTGATCGGGCAGCAGTTCGGCGAGGAGACGCGCGAGACGTACGGATTCATTGCACAGATCGTGTCGCACGCGCGTGTCGCCCGTCGTCGCAGCATACCCTTCGTTGAACATCACGTAGAGCGTCGTACACACGGCCTCGAGCCGCTCGCGAAGATGCGCGGCGTCCGGCACGGCAAACGAGATACCATTTGCCCGAATCTTTTGTTTGGCGCGAACGAGACGCTGCGACATCGTGGGAAGGGGCACGAGAAACGCGTGCGCGATCTCCTCGGTCGTGAGGCCGGCGACTGCGCGTAGTGTCAGCGCGATGCGCGCCTCGAGGCCAAGTGCCGGATGCGTGCACGCAAAGATCAGACCCAGTTGATCGTCCGCTACGGAAACGTCGTCAAAATCGGGTTCATCTTGCGTCTGCGTCGACTCGAGCCGTGCGAGCAGAGCCATTTTCTCGTCGCCGCGCGAGCGGCGGCGTAACACGTCCAGGGCGCGATTACGCGCCGTCGTAACGATCCACGCGAGCGCGTTGCTCGGTACGCCGTCGCGCGGCCACCGTTCGAGCGCAATGACATACGCTTCTTGCACCGCATCTTCGGCGAGATGCGAGTCCCCGAGAGCGCGCGATAGCACCGCTACCGCGCGCCCGAATTCTACGCGAAATGAATCATTGAGCGACGGGGTGCCCGTCGCGCATTCCCGGGATGACCATGAGGGGGCGGACTTCGATGCTTCCATCGCGTGCAGCCGGGATTTTCGCCGCCCAGTCGAGGACTTCATCGAGCGTGTCGCAGTCGAAGAGATAGAAGCCACTGAGCCACTCTTTCGTTTCGGCGAAGGGACCGTCGGTCACAGTTCGTTTGCCGTTGCGTACGCGGACGGTCGTTGCGTCCGATATCGGCTGCAGCGGCTCACCCGCAACGAGCTTGCCGCTTTCGCGCGCCGCCTGCGTGTAGGCACCGTACTCTTCGAATAACTTCTGGTACTCGGCCGGAGCCATTTCGGGGGCGTCGACCGGCTGGTAAATCAGGCACATGTACTGCATCGTCTCTCCTTCGTCAGAGTGGATTCTCTACGGGTAAACGAACGGCAACTGATTCTTTCGACACCGCCTGGCCAACGGTCATGGAACGAATTGCCGGAAGCCCGGCCCGCAGCACTTGCACTACGTGGATGCAGATGAAGAAGAGTACGCCGGTCGCCAGGACGACGTGAACGGGAAGCACGAGGCGTTCGCCTCCGAGGTGCGCGAGCAGCCAGGGAGCTTGACGTTTGAACCACAGCGCGACACCTGTCAGGACTATGAGGGCGGCGGCGCCAATCACCGCGGTGTACGCGAGCCGCTGCGGAATGCTGTATGCAAGCGGTCGCGCCGTATCGTGCGCCCATTGCTTGCCGACCGGAACGATGCGGCGCCAGGCGCCAGTGACGACCAGGGATACGACGAACGCAAACCCATTGATCCCGAAGAACGCACCGGCGTAGACGTGCCAGGTGAAAAGCTCGCGTTTCGTGCCCACAAAATGGAGCGTGTGCCAGAATGCCGCGGGCAGCAAGCGGACGACCCAAGCAAAGTGGCGATCGCCTGAAAACATTGAGAATCCGCTCCATAGCATGAACGCGATGATCGCGGCATTGATCCAGTGGGCAGCCCGGGTGCGAAGCGTGTGGGTGTGTTCGCGTTCCATGCCTGCAGTGTCGCGAACGAACTTGAGAGTTTGACCGGCGCCGCGCGATTCTTATCGCGCTCTAATGTGAGTCTCGCACGATGATCTAGTCGCCGGAGCCGCCGGCCGGAGCGAGCAATTCGAATGCACCTTGCGCTGCGACGCGTTCACCGGGACGAACGCCTCCGTTCACTTGCGCCGTCGTGCCGTCTTCATGCACGATCGCAACCGTCCGCTGTTCGAATTTCAGTGACCCGTCTTTTTGTTTTGCCTGAACGAAGACCACGTTATCGCCGCTTTGCGGATCTTGAACGATCGAAGTCTGCGGGATGAGTAAACCGCGCGCATGCGCGACAGTAATCTTTGCGGAGATTGCATTTCCCGCCACGGCACCCGCCGGGACCCCGCTGACGACGACGGTCGCGGCTTGCGTCGCCGGATCGACCGACGGGACGACGGCCGTCACGTTCCCCATCGACGTTTCCGACGTGCCGGTGACGGTAAGTTCGACGGGATCGCCCGCGGCAATGCGCGACGCGTCCGATGACGGCACTTGCAGCGTTGCTTGTGCTTGTTGCACGGGGCCGACGGAAATGACCGAAACGGTCGGATCCACGGCTTCGCCGGTTCGGCGCGAAATTGCAGTAACGACACCGTCGACCGGACTGCGCAGCGTTGCTCGCGACAGATCGGTGTTCGCGAGTTCCGCTTTGACGGCCGCACTCTGCGCCTGCGCGGCAGCGGCCGTGCGATCCGCACCCGCAGCGTGAGCGTCGGCTTCGTCGGACGCAAGTTGCGCGCGCGCGTCATCGATATCTTTCTTCGCAGAAACTCCGGCGCGATAGAGATTTTCCGCTCGCGTCACCGCAGCACGATCCACAGCGAGTTTCGTAGAAAACCGATCCACCGCGGCGGCACGCGCCTGCGCGTTCGCTGCTTGCGCGTCCGCCGCAGCTTGCTGTGCGGTCAGCGAGAGGGAACGCGTGTCGAGCGTTGCGAGCGTAGCTCCCCCGGAGACGCGCTCGCCGACGTGAACGTCAATGCTGCCGATCGTGCCGGCGATGGGAAACGAAAGCTGCGTCGTCGTACCGGCCGGTGCTCCGATCGATCCGGATTCGTTGAGAAAGACGTCATACTCGCCGAAGCGCACGGTTGCGAGCTGTACGGAAGGCGCAGCGGACGTGTCCGCCGGCGCTTGCGACGGCCGGTGCGTCAACAACCAGAAGCCGGCGACGGCAATGACGACCATCGCGACCCCTATCCACATCCAGTTACGCATTACTCTTTCCCATCAACAATTGCAACGTCGCCTCCGCTTCCTGTTGCGGATAGAGCGCGGAAATCTGCGCAACAAGCGCCTGCACGTAGGTGGCGCGCGCCGATTCGACATCGAGGCTCGAGCTCGCGCCGTTTCGGTAACCGATCTGCGTCGCTTTGAACTCAGCATCGGCCTCTTCCAGCGCGCGCTGCGCGGCGGCGAGCGCAACGCTCTGCGCTTGATACAAACGCACGGAGGCGCTGACTTCCGTGGTGATTTGCCGTTCGGCTTTCGCGAGTTGCGCCTGAGCTTGCGCAAGCCGCGCCTCCTCAGCGAGCACGCGATCATGCGCGGCGCCGCCGACAGGAAGCGTCGCATTGACGTTCACGCTTGGACCATGCACGGGCACGCCGGTATCAAATCCGCTGGTTTCGCCGGCGCTCATCGTTACGAGCGGTAAGCCGCCGCGTTTTGCAACGGCAACTGCATGCTCTTCCGCCGCTACGTTTTCGCGCGCCGACGCAATCTCCGGCCGGTTCTCGAGTGCCTGTTGTACCGCGGCATCCGGGGTTATCGTGACCGCGATCGGCGTCGCCGCGCGTTCCGGCATCGTTTGAAGCGACGCTCCCGCAACCCCCGTCTCGGTTGCAAGTGCCGCGTCGCCGTTATCAGCGTCGGCTTGGGCCCGCGCGAGATCCGCCTGCGTTTGGGCAACCGCTACTGACGCACGAACGACGTCGAGGTGCGGTGCGACGCCGTTTTTATATCGAAGCTGCGCTGCACGCAGATCGTTCTGGGCGCCTTGGAGAGCGACCCGACGAGCGTCGAGCGTTGCATGCGCGGTCAATGCCGTGTAGTAGAGCCCAATGACGTTGATACGTTCCGTTCGTTGCGCGTTCACGAGATCGAACTGCGCGGCACGCAGCGATGCGTTCGTTTCCGCAATAAGCGGCGAATACGCGAGCACATCGCCGAGCGTTACCTGTGCCCCGACGGTCGTCAGCCGTTGAATGACGGTTTGGTTGTCGTTGCCCGCTTGCGGTGTCGTAGCATACGTCCCGAAAAGCGCCGGCCCATAATTGGCGCGCGCGGCGTTAAAAAGGGCTTCTTGTTCGGTGACTCTTCCATTCGCGGCCGCGATGTCCGGCGAACGGCTCAGTGCCGCCGACTGCGCTTGATCGAGCGAGAGCCCCGTGAACGCCTGTACAAAGAGCACCGCAGCCAAGACCAGCATTATGCCGCTACCTCACGCTTCGCGA
>JAFANA010000015.1 GCA_019232905.1 Vulcanimicrobiota bacterium | reverse complement strand
GCCTTGGCAGTGCATTACGATCGCCGCCGGTGAGCATAAGGAAACGTTCGTCAAGTTTTCTCGCCAGTGTACGCGCCGAAAGCACATTGACCCGCGCCGCTGCGAGTTCGATCGCCAACGGTATTCCGTCGAGCCGACGACAGATGTACGCAACGTGTGGAGCGGTTTCCATCGTTAGCGTGAAGCGGTCGTCCGCTGAGGCCGCACGATCGCCAAAGAGGCGCACAGAGCCGTATTGCAACAGCTGCTGTAGCGACTCGAGTTCCGACACGTTTGGGACGGGAAGCGACGGAAGGCGATATGCGCGTTCACCTGCGATCGCAAAGCTCTCGCGACTCGTAGCGAGAATGCGCACGTGTGGACAATCGCGCAACGCGCACGCAACGAGGTGACCAACTTCGGTAATCACGTGCTCACAGTTATCGAGAAAAAGGAGCGAATGCTTGCGTTTAAGATATGCAAGCAAAGTTTCAAGCGCAGAGCGATTCGGGACTTCTTGCAGCTTCAGCGCCTTAGCAACAGTGGTGGCGACGAGTGCCGGATCGGAGGTATGTGCGAGTTCGACGAACCAAGTGCCGTCGACGAAATCGTCGAGCATCTCGCCCGCGACGCGAAGCGCGCATCGTGTCTTCCCGGCACCGCCCGCGCCGATCACAGTCACAAGTCGGTGCGATTGAAGAAGTAACTTGATCTCGGGCACGTCGTTCTCTCGGTCCACAAAAGACGTGAGTTCCGGCGGAAGGTTGTTCAGAAGCAACTCGTCCGGCAGATTTGAGTCGAGTGCAACCTGTTGCGCTTGAACCCGACGGGCGTGAGCGCGCGTTCGCGCCTCCTCGAATTTCGTTCGCTCGGCCCGCGTGAGATCCAGCGCGTCCGCTATATTGTTGAGCGTAAATTGATGGGGAGACTTTCGAAGGCCCTGTTCCAGTGAAGCGATCGCGGCTACGCTGATACTGGCTCGCTCGGCAAGTTCCGCTTGCGAGAGGCCCGCAGCGAGACGATAACCGCGCAACAACGACGCGACGGTCGCTTCGTCGTCGCTCGGGTTGGAAGACGTTTTCGCATCCGCATCCATCGTTGTGTTCAGACCTTCGAATTACTATATTTCGAACTTTCACAGGTCCCCTGGCGCGATGCCGGATGGCGACAAAGCCCTTGGTAACCTTTATGAGGACATGACGTCGTGGCAAAAGAAAACGCCCGTAAATACGGGGCGGAGTTGGTAGCGCCAACGGGCATCAAACCCGTTTGCAGGACTGCGCATGAGTGCGGCGTCTTCAAAAAAAGGCGGAGACAGATCGCTAGACTCCCAAGCAGCAGGGCTTGTGGGTGAGCTTGCTGTTTAATGTCTTTCGATGAAGTCTCAATGCTCGCAGATCAAGCCGTTGGGTGCTCGACAGGGCAATACGATCCTTTGCTATCCACGGATCGGTTTGCGTAATTCATCCAGCATGGCCTAACGACAGTGGCCAATTCAATGAATGGACGTCAAAGCAAAACGCCTCGTTTTCACGAGGCGATTCTGGAGCCGACGGCCGGACTCGAACCGGCGACCTGCTGATTACGAATCAGCTGCTCTACCAACTGAGCTACGTCGGCGCAACCCGCGAATTTTAACGCATTTGAATGCGCTGTGCAATCGGGCCGGGGAGCCTGGTTCTCCGAGCCCCCCGATGCCCCTCTTCGCTTTACGGATTCTAGAGACTCATCAAGCTCTAATTTTTCTCTTAATTAAATAGTTGACATCCGGTTGAGACCGGAGTAGGGTGGAGTCAGATATCAACTAATTGATTAAGAGAAAGGCCTCAGATGTTCCGGTTCGCCTCTAGTCTGCTCGCTTCCGCAGTGCTCGTATTCCTAGGAACCACCCTCCTGGGGACGACCCTCACCGACAATTCCGCCGCCGCCTCAGCTCAGCCCAAGATCATCGCGACCGTGGTCGCGCACGCCCACCCGACGAGCTTCATCGCCGTTCACGGCTTATAGGTGAAGCCCTGGATGTACGCCTCGTTCGACGTCTTACTGCCCCACACGACCCAGATCGTGCCCGTCTTCGGATCGATCGCGGTCGTGTGGACGCCGGGGTCGATCGGGTGACTGTCCAGTAACTTCGGCGCCGACTTCCCGTCGAACGAGAAGAGTTTGATGCCGTCGCCCGCGCAGGAAAGCCAGCCGCGCGACTGATCCCAGTTACATTGATCGACTCGTCCCGGCAGCGTTGCCTTATACATCAATTTTCCGGCCGGCGAATACACCGCAAGCGTGTTGTTCTCACCGCCCGCGAGAAGCACGTGATCGCCCGCATCGTATTGCAACGGATGATTGTTCTGCAACTCCGGCGTCTTGAATACTTTTGAGACCTTTAGGGTCTTCGCATCGACGGTCGCGATTTCGTTATCGCTCGCAATGTTTTGATACACATTATGCGTCTGCGGATCGACCTGCAAATACTCCGGTTTGTGCCCCGGCAGTGCAACGGTCGCAAGCACTTTGAACGTCTTGACGTCGATCACCCACATTTTCGTGCCGTCATCTTCATCGGCGTAGACGCGGTCGAGAACCGGATCGTACTGAATCGCATCGACCGGTCCCGTCACGACAACAGTCCGCAAAATTTGCTGCGTTTCCGGATCGACTTCGCTCACGCTCTTTCCATCGCCGTTTCCGGTATAGACGTGGCCCGTCGCTTCGTTGACTGCAACACCGGCCATATCTCCGACCGGCACGATCCCCAACACGTTTCCCGTATCGGCATCGGCGATCAGCAAACCGCCGCCTCCGCCGTGCGCCGCATACACGCGACGGCGCTGTCCGTCGACAGCCACATAATCAAAACCGCCGCCGGGATTTACCGGCTGCGCAACGGTAGCGGGGACAATCGGCATGCCTACCTCACAACAAAAAGTGAACGATGGCAGCGTAGCATTGCGGAATGACGCGTAGATGAACGCTATTCTTGGTCGTGAAAGGTGCCGCGCTTTGCGCTTTGGTCGAGCTCCAAATCGTCTAAAAAGTAGTAGACGATCTTTCGATCGTTGAAGCCCACTTTCGCGAGTTGCCGCCCATCGATCTCGACGACCTCGTGGATGTGTCCGATGACGCCCGCGTAGCGATAATTAACCTCCGAATAATCGGGGTTACCGGGCGCCGGCCTGGGGGTCGCCTTGACGCCGCGTAGCGGGGTGTTGTGCCGATGCATGGCGTAAGCTTTCCACACATGATCATCAGTTACCGCGGCAAAACTCCCAAGGTCCACCCTACGGCGTTCATTGCGCCGACCGCCGTCCTCATCGGCGATGTCGAGATTGGGGAGGAATCCAGCATCTGGTTCGGGGCCGTGCTTCGCGGCGATAATGGACCGATCCGCGTGGGAGCGCGAACGTCGATTCAAGATAATGCGGTCCTTCACGTCACGCATTTGACCCGGATCGATGACGACGTCACGGTCGGCCACGCGGCCGTCATGGAAGATTGTCACGTGAAGCGACACGCGTTGATCGGCAGTAACGCCGTGCTGCTCAACGGCAGCGTAATCGGCGAGGGGTCGCTCGTCGCGGCGGGCAGCGTGGTTGGCGAAAATGTCGAGATTCCTGACCACGTTTTGGCCGCCGGCGCGCCCGCGAAGGTGAAAAAAGCGATCGAAGGTCAAGCGAAAAACTGGATCGAGATTGCTGCGGAAGAGTACGTCCATCTCTCGCGCAGCTACATGGAAGAGGGAATTGATGCCGCTCGTACGTGATCTCGTCGCGCAATTCATCCAAGGCGAAGGGCACAAAGTCGACGTTTCTCCAGTCGATTCCGAAGCGGGCATTACGGAAATTCTCTTTCGCACGCGCGGTCAAGTCTTTTCCATCACGACCTACGAAAACGATCCGGGTTCATACATGGTCTCGACAGCATATGAAGTGCCGGATTGGGCGCGCGAACGCACGCAGAATGCCGACACCCTCGAGCGTGTGAACGAAGATTTTCCGGACATCACCTTCATCATGGCGCATGACGGCGGATTGTTCGTTGCGACGGCACAAGAGGAACCGGGATCGCCGGAAGCGTTTACGCGATCGTTTTGGGAGACCGTTTCGCGCGTGCGCGAAGCCGGAGCGAGCGCGATCGAACGCATCGTCGACCGCACCGAAAGCAAAGCGGCGGCCGAGAAATTCATCAACTCGTTCATGCTCGGTGAACGGTGAGCGATCCCTTAAGCTCGATCGAAGCCGCGCTTGACGACGAGGGCCTCTTCTTCACCCGTGATGACGACGAAGATGCGTACCGCGTTGCATTCAAAAGTGAAGGTGACAGGTACTTCGTCGTATCGTATCGTGACGATCCGAACTTTTTGATGATCGGTTCCGGCTGGGCGCTTCCGGCCGAGATCGAGATTCTCGACGCGCTCGATGTGGCGAACGTGTTGAACGTGCGCAAGAAGTTCGTGAAGACGGCGCTGTGGGAGGAGGAGCGGGACGTACTCTTCACCGTTGAGCTTTGCGTGAACGAACCTGATGAAGTTCGGCCGAATTTTGGGCGGCTACTCGACGTGCTGCGCGATACGGCGGCCGAATTCTTCGACGAACTGCGCGACGAGGAAGAATGACGATCGAGCGGGTCGACGCATCGTCGCTGCATGCCTGGCACGCGATGCGTCCGCTGCTCTGGCCCCGCGAACCGCTCGACGATCTAGAAGAGGCCGCGAAGATGCTCGAACGGCCGCACCTACTGACGATCGTTGCGCGTGACGGCAACCGGATTGCGGGATTTGCGGAGGCGTCGATTCGGCGCGATTACGTCAACGGCTGCGAGACCTCGCCGGTTGTGTTTCTCGAAGGCATCTATGTCCTGCCCGGCCATCGCAAGCGCGGCATTGCACGTGCGTTGAGCGACGCCGTCGCGGCTTGGGGACGGAAAGCCGGATGCACGGAGTTTGCATCGGATGCGCTGGTCGAGAACACCGATAGCCATGCGATGCATTGCGCGCTCGGCTTCGAAGAAACCGAGCGCGTCGTGTATTTTAGAAAACTTCTCTGACCGCTTGTCGTCAGCTGTGCGAGTACACGTGCGCCATTTGCGGCGCCGCGTATCGCGTGCCGGCGACGGCACCGGCCGGGATCGCAGATTCGATTTCCGTGATCTCCGCGGGCGACAGCTCCACGTCGAGCGATGCCACGTTCTCTTCGAGACGGTTGACCTTCGTCGTGCCGACGATCGGTACGATGTCGTCGCCCTTCGAGAGCACCCAGGCCAGCGCAAGTTGTGCCGGCGTGATGCCTTTTCGGCCGGCGATCTCGCGTACCCGGTCGACCAATTCCAGATTTTTCGCGAAGTTTTCGCCTTGAAATCGCGGTGCCTGACGACGCCAGTCGTTCGACGCGAAATCGTCGGGCGTGCGAATCGTTCCGCTCAGGAATCCGCGCGAGAGCGGACTGTAGGCTAGTACGCCGATGCCCAACTCGCGAAGTACCGGCAGTAATTCCGCTTCGATGTCGCGCGTCCATAATGAATATTCTATCTCGACGAACGAAATCGGATGCACGGCATGCGCGCGCCGCACTTGTTCCGGATTGACTTCCGAGAGACCGATATGTCGCACATACCCGGCTTCGATCATCTCTGCAATCGCGCCGACGGTTTCTTCGATTGGAATCTGCGTGTTGATGCGCGCGGGAAAGTAGCCGTCGATGTAGTCGACACCAAGACGCTTGAGTGAATACGCGAGAAACGTCTTCACGTACGGTGCGCGCCCTTCGACGCCGATCCAGCCGGCAGCCGGATCCCGCAGCGCGCCGAACTTCACCGTCAGCGCGGCTTCATCGCGCCGTCCTTTGATCGCGCGGCCGACGAGCATCTCGTTATGGCCCATGCCGTAAAAATCGCCCGTGTCGATCAAGTTGACGCCGAGGTCCAGCGCACGATGAATCGTCGCAATGCATTGCGCTTCGTCGGCATGACCGTAGAGATCCGACATCCCCATAGCGCCCAAACCGATGCTCGAGACCTTGAACTTATCCGGTCCCAGCGTGGTGTACTTCATGAACGTTTAGCCTTTCTGAGTGTCCAATCGCACGAGTTTGTGATCGACGACGGCCAGACACGCTTCCAATTCTTTGATCTTTTCTCGAACGGACCGTGCGTGGGCAAGCAGCAGCGCTCGCTTCTCGTTTCTCACGTCTTCGCCGTCATCGGTGCGGCGCACGAGGTCCGCATAGCGTTGGAGCGTTTCGATCGACATGCCCGTCTTGCGCATATTCGTAACGAATACGAGCCATTGCATATCATCGGACGAGTATCGGCGATGCCCACTCGAAGCGCGTTCTACAAACGGGGTTAACCCGATGCGCTCGTAGTAGCGCAGGGTGTCCTCCGAAAGACCGCTTGCTTTTGCAGCTTCCCCGATCGACAGCCCCTGTTCGATGATCATGTACCTATCCTAAAACCTGGAGTTCGCTCCAGGTCAAGACCCCTAGCGGGCGACGTCCGGGCACACTGTTCAGCCCCGCGCTCGTGTGGGGTTCCCAGACGCCTATGCCGGCGGGAAATGCGATTCGTCCGCGTACGGGACGAAGAGCGTGTATTCTTGCTGGAAGCGCAGGCGTACGGTGCCGGTCGGCCCGTTGCGATGCTTGGCAATGATGAATTCGGTGACGTCGGCTTCCGGAGCTTCCTTATTGTAATAGCCCTCGCGGAACAGGAACGACACCATGTCGGCTTCTTGTTCGAGCGAACCGGAGTCGCGTAAGTCGGAGAGCATCGGGCGTTTGTCGTTGCGCGATTCCACGCCGCGGTTGAGCTGCGCGAGCGCGATGATCGGCACGCCGAGATCTTTCGCCGTTACTTTGAGCGTACGGCAGATATCCGAAAGCTCTTCGTTGCGGTTCGCGTTCTTCGAAAGCACGCCCGGGCGCAACAGCTGCAAATAGTCGATAAACACGGCGCCGAGCCCGCTCGTCGATTTCAAACGGCGGCAACGGCTGCGCACTTCGGTCACGCTCAAGCCGCCGCTATCGTCGAGGTAGATCGGCAGTTCGTTCAAGCGTCCCATCGCGCGCGCGATGTCTTCCCATTGATGCGCTTTGATATTGCCGCGACGCATGTCGTGCATCGAGAGGCGCGCTTCGGCGCAAATCAAGCGCTGCACGAGTTCGTTGTTCGACATTTCGAGCGAGAAGAACGCAATCGGTTCCTGCCGCTCCGCCGCCGCAACCGCCATGTTGAGTGCGAACGACGTCTTACCCATACCCGGCCGCGCGGCGAGAATGATGAAGTTGCCGGGCTGGAAACCCGTCGTCATCGAGTCGATGTCGCGGAAGCCCGACGTCAGACCCGTCTGCTCTCCACGCATGTGGAAGAGCCGGTCCATGTAGTCGAACGTGTCCTTCATCAACCGGTTGACCGGGACAAAGTCGCCCGAGAGTTGGCGTTCGCCGATTGAATAGACCAGCTGTTCCGATTGATCGAGCGCCGCGTCGACGTCTTCTTCCGCTTCGTATCCGAGTTGCGTGATCTGCGTGCCCGCATGAATCAACGAACGCAGCACCGCTTTTTCGCGGACGATCGTCGCGTAATACTTCGCCGATGCCGCCGTCTGCACGGTGTCCATCAGCGAACTCAAATATGAGAGGCCCCCGACGCGTTCGAGCGCGTCACGATTGCGCAGCGCTTCCGCGACCGTGATCTTGTCGAGCGGTTCACCGCGATCGAACAGATCGAGCAGCACCCCAAAGATCGTCTCGTGGACGTGCGCGTAAAAATCGTTCGGGCGAACGATCTCTCCGACGGTGCCCATGATTTCCCGATCGACGAGCACGGAGCCGATCAAGGCCATCTCCGCTTCGAGATTGTGCGGAGGAATACGGTCGATGGACCCGGAGTGAAGGTGAGAAACGCTCATGGGTTACGAGCGATACTTACGACGTTTTGCCTGTGAGCGGCTCGTGGATAACTTCTTTTTCGTGTGCATAAACTTCATTGCTTGATCGATATTGGTCACCGGAACGATATCGACGCCTGCAAGCGACGTATCCACTTCGCGCACGTTTTCCTTTGGTAAGATCATCGCGCGCATGCCGCTCTGGCGGGCGGCGTACAGCTTTTCGATCACGCCTCCGACCGCGCGAATCTTTCCTTGAATCGAAAGCTCACCGGTGATGGCGACGTCTTGAGGAAGCGGGGTCTTCGTAATCGCGGAGTAGAGCGCGAGAAAGATCGCGAGACCCGCCGATGGACCGTCGATATTTCCGCCGCCCACGACGTTGATGTGCAGATCGTAGTCATTAACGTCGATCCCCGTCTGCGCGCGAAGCACACTTGCGGCATTGAAGACGGAATCTTTCGCCATCGAACCGGCCGTGTCGTTGAAGCGAATCGTCCCTTTTCCGCTTTGCGAAGCGGGAAACGCCATCGCTTCGATCTCGATGATGCTTCCGAGATAGTTGTGGACGCCTAAGCCGAAGGTTTTGCCGATTTCGCGCGTGGCGCGCGCTTTGACGAGCGTGTGTTGCACGAGGCGGCTCGTCTGCACGACCGCGCGGACGTCGTCTTCGGTGATGGTCACGGCGAGACTTCCGCTCTTCTTAGGATCCATCCGGTAAAGCGCCTGACCGTAGGCATCTGCGACGATCTGCACGGCCTTGCGTCCCTCGATCGTGTATGACGCGATCGTTTGCGGAACGCCGCGCGCGGCTTTCGCGTTGAGACGTTTGATCGCGCCTTGCACGATCGAGACGATCTGATGTTGCGTGAGCGGCTGGAAATAGATCTCCGCGCACCGCGAACGAATCGCGGGATCGATCTCGGACGGATCGCGCGTCGTGGCGCCGATCAAAATGAAATCAGCCGGCGCGCCTTCTTTGAACAAGCGGCGCACGTAAGCCGGCACGTTCGGCGCGTTCTCGTCGAAATACGACGATTCGAACGTGACCTTCTTATCTTCGAGGACTTTGAGCAGTCGCGTCTGCAGCAGCGCGTCGAGTTCGCCGATTTCGTCGATGAACAAGACGCCGCCGTGTGCGCGCGTAACGAGTCCGAGTTTCGGTTCGGGAATGCCCGCCTCGGCGAATTCGCGGCGGCTGCCCTGATAGATGGGGTCGTGAACGGATCCGAGCAGCGGATTCGTCGTTTCGCGGGGATCCCAACGCAGCGTCGTGCCGCTCGTTTCAACGAACGGCGCATCTTTGGCAAACGGCGTATACTGCCGCCCCTTCGCGAGTTCGAGAACGAGCCGCGCAGCGGTCGTCTTTCCGACGCCCGGCGGCCCGTAGAGAATGACGTGCTGCGGATACGGCGAGCTGATTTTCGCAAGCAGCGCTTTGATCGCGGTCTCCTGCCCGACGATCTCGCTCAAGCGCTGCGGCCGCAGCTGTTGGAGCGCCGACGCGGCGAGTCCGCGCTGCGAAAGCGCTTCGAGTTCGTGAAGCTTGGCTTCCGTGCTCGGCGTCTCGGGCCCGGCATCTTCGCGCAACGCCTCGAGTTTGAGATCCTTCAGGTACTCTTGATGGCGCAAGTTCATCTTTTCCGAGACCTTGCGCTCGATCGCGTCTTCGACGGTTTTCTGGGCGAGCAGATCGGCCAGCGTTTCTTCGATATCCGCGATGGCTTTACGCTGCTGCGCGCGCGTCGTCGCGCGCTCGATCGTCGGGTCTTCAAAAGCCAGACGCGCGAGCGCACACAGACGGTCGGGGAGGTGTTGCGAGCGCATCATTTTCAATGCGCTCACCTTGCCGGCACGCAACACGAGTTTGTCTTGACCAATGACGTTTGCGAGCATCTCATAGAGCGCCGAAACGTAACGGTTCAACTCGTCTTCAACGCCGTATTTTCGCCGCAAACGCGACGCGTACGCTGATTCAGTGCCGGCCATGAGTTCCGCCTAGGCGGAGACGACGTTGATCGTCGCCTTCGCTACGACGTTTTTGTGGAGCTTGACTTCCACCGGGTACGCGCCGAGCGCTTTGATCTGACTCTTGATCTCGATCTTGTGCTTGTCGACGGACACGGAAAGTGCGTCGTGGATTGCATCAGCGACGTCCGCATTCGTGACCGCACCGAACAGCTTCCCATTGCCGCCCGCTTTCGCTTTCACGGCAAGCTTCGTCTGTTCGAGTTTATTCGCCAGTTCTTTGGCGTCTGCGAGCTGCTGCGCTTCTTTCTTTTCGTTCGCACGCTTTTGATCGGCGTGCGCTGCAAGTGCGCCTTTATTCGCTTCGGACGCGAGGTTACGCGGCAACAAGAAGTTACGAGCGTAGCCCTCGGCGACCTCGACGACATCGCCCTTCTTGCCGAGCGCTTTCACATCGCCCAGAAGAATGACTTTCATCTAATTAACTCCGATTTATTCTGAGACGTAGGGAAGAAACGCAATTACGCGAGCGCGCTTGATCGCGGTCGTAAGAAGACGTTGGTGCTTCGCGCAGTTTCCCGAAATGCGACGCGGCACGATCTTGCCGCGTTCCGAGACGTACTTCTTCAAACGGTTGACGTCGCGGTAGCTGATGTCGATCGCTTTGTCCGCGCAGAAGTTGCACGACTTGCGCTTCGGGCGGCGGTCTTTGACCGCGCGCTTGGTCTTGGTGGCCATCTCTAGTTATCCTTATAAAGCTAGGTGGTTGGCGGCCGTACAGAGTGCCGGAGCAGTGTCCCTACGACCCTAGCCAAGTGACGCGGCAAGCCCGCGCCACGAAAACGCCCCGGGTTGGTCGCCCGAGACGAGCAGTAATCTTATCACGGCTCGCCCCGGGCTTCTAGTGGTTTGGGCGGGGTTCTTTAATGCGAACATATGTTCGATTGATGTTGGGGTGCTCCTGCGCGCTCCGTTAATAGTCGTTGTCGGGATCGGTATCGAGCGCACCGGGCTCGTCGAAGAACGCCGCGTTGCGGAACGCTGGGATCGGACGAAACGGCTCCGGCGCCTGCGCGAAATCCATGCAGTCGCGTAGCGCATCAGACCGCTCATCCGTATTATGCATCGACGGCAGTCCGAAGACTTGTTCGGTGAACTTAATGATGCTGCCGAATTCGTGCTGCACGTGCGAGACGTAGTGGCGCTTCGCGTACGGCCCAATCATAAT
>JAFANA010000137.1 GCA_019232905.1 Vulcanimicrobiota bacterium | reverse complement strand
ACGACGACCAGCTCCGGTAGCCGCTCTTTGATCGAAATGATGCGAAGCAGATTTTCGCGGGTTCCGCGTGCGTCGGTGTCTGCTTTTCTTCGTGTGATCCAGGGACGCTCCTCACGTTTCGTAATGCCTTCGAGTCGCCAAACGAGATCTCCGATGAATGCGTAGCGCGTTCCATCGGAGGTCGTCACGAAGATCACCACGCCGCCGGGTGTGTGACCCTGTCTACGGCCGGACGCCACAAATCGTAGATCGTGATCGCACGGAAGAGGAACGGCAGCGTCGCACATTGCGCGTCGATGTTTCGGCCGAAGCCTGTATCGATAAGCAAATCACCGCGCGGATGCCGCACGAGAACCGCAGCCATGGAAAAATCGCGGCGGTCGAAGAACGAACCCCCACGATACGCGTAAGCCGCTACGCGGTGGTTCACGCCCGTTACTAAGGCAAAGACGCCTACGCTGGGAGGCGGCGCGCTTCGTGGGATCGGGCCATCGTATGGCTTAGGCTTCGGCAGCGGCGCGGGAGCAAACGTGCGCGCCAAGAACGCGGCCGATACGAGAGGCACTGCGGCCGCCAAATACGCGAGTACCTTCTTCATTGTTTCTGCGCCTCGGCCAACTCACGAAACAATTGTTCGTCGTGCTCGCTTAAGCGCTGCGGCAATCGCGCCACAAGACGGACGTAGAGATCGCCGAACGTGTCGCCGTTGACGTGCGGCATGCCCTTCCCGCCGGCGCGCATCAGTTGTTCGTTTTGCGTGCGCGGCGGAATCGTCATCGTGATGCCGCCGGTAAGCGTCGGAACGTGCGCTTCACCACCGAGCACCAGCTCAAAGATGCTGATGGGTAAGTCAGTGTAGAGATCGTCTCCCTCGCGATCGAACTGCTCGTCAGGTTCCACGTGCACCGTGAGAAATAAATCGCCGGACGGCCCCCCGTGCATTCCGCTTCCGCCTTGTCCGGCGAGCCGGATGCGCTGTCCGTCGCGAACGCCGCGCGGAATCTTCACGTCGAGCCGTTTACTCGTCAACACGGCGCCCGTGCCATGGCAATTCGCGCAGATCTGATTGTGCGTCACGCCGGTGCCGCCGCACACCGGACAGCGTTCTTCGAGGTCGATTGAAATCGATTTCGTTCCACCCTCGTACGCATCACGCAGAGAGACAGCGATCTCGCCGTTCAGATCCTGTCCGCGATGCGGTGAACGCGCCGACGCCGTCGTTCGGCGCCCGACGTTTGAAAAAAACGATTCGAAGAAATCAGAGAACCCGTCCCCGAAATCGGCACCCGACGGTGCACGGGTCGAACGGTAACGGCGCTGCTGCTCGGCTTGACGCGCCGCGCTCTCCCAATCGCTGCCGAGCGCGTCGTATTTGCTACGTTTTTCGGGGTCGCTCAACACCGCGTAAGCCTCTTGGAGCTCTTTGAACTTCTCTTCGGCCTCCTTGGGATTATCGAGATTAGCATCCGGATGCCATTTGCGCGCGAGTTTCCGGTACGCGGATTTGATGGTGCTCTCGCTTGCATCGTTCGGGACGCCGAGCACTTCGTAGTAATTCTTATACGCTACAGCCATTACAGCGGGCGCCCGTCACATTCGCTCGTTACTTCGACTCTTTGAACTCCGCGTCGATCACGTCATCGCTCGGTGCCGCACTCGTCTCTCCGGTCGTCGTGCGCCGCTCGCGTTGCGCGCCCGCTCCATCGCCGCCGCCTTCCGGCGCCGCGCCTGCGCCTGCAGTTGCGTAGAGCAATTCACTCATCTTATACGATGCCTGCTGCAACCGCTCGACCGCGGATCGAATCTCCTGTACGGTGCCGTTTTCCGCAAAACGCTTGAGCTCGTTCAGCGCCGATTCAACGTCGGCGCGCGCAGTCGCGTCGAGCTTATCGCCGACTTCGCGAAGCGATTTATCCGTCGAATAGATCAAGCTCGAAGCCTGATTGCGGACTTCGGCCTCCTCGCGGCGGCGCTGGTCTTCTTCGCCGTGCGATTCCGCTTCGCGCACCATCCGGTCGACGTCGTCCTTCGACAAATTGGAACTGGCCGTAATCGTAACTTTTTGCTCTTTGCCCGTGCCGAGATCTTTCGCGCTGACGTTGACGATCCCGTTGGCATCGATATCGAACGTGACTTCAATCTGCGGCACGCCGCGTGGGGCCGGCGGAATGCCTTCGAGCCGGAAGCGCGCCAACGTCTTGTTGTCCGCAGCCATTTCGCGCTCGCCTTGCACGACGTGAATATCGACGGCCGTCTGTCCGTCTTCGGCCGTCGTGAACGTTTCCGATTTCCGCGTGGGAATCGTGGTGTTGCGCTCGATCAACTTGTGCGTCACGCCGCCGAGCGTTTCCAACCCGAGCGAGAGGGGAGTGACGTCGAGCAATACGACGTCGCGAACCTCTCCGGCCAGCACACCCCCCTGAATCGCGGCGCCGACCGCGACGACTTCATCCGGGTTGACCGATTGATTCGGATCTTTGCCGGTGAGCTTACGCACGAGTTCTTGAATGACCGGCATACGCGTTGCACCGCCGACTAAGATCACTTCGTCGATCTGCGACACGTTGAGTTTCGCATCGGCGATCGCGTTTTTGAACGGTTGTACGCAGCGATCGGTCAGATCGCTCGTGAGTTCTTCGAATTTTGAACGCGTGAGGGTGTATTCGAGATGTTTGGGACCATTCTGATCGGCGGTGATGAACGGCAGGTTGATGCTCGTTTGAACGACGCTCGAAAGTTCGACCTTCGCCTTTTCGGCCGCTTCGCTCAAGCGCTGCAACGCCTGCCGGTCTTTGCTGAGGTCGATGCCTTGGTCCTTACGGAATTGATCGACGATCCAATCGACGATGCGTTTGTCATAGTCGTCGCCGCCCAAGTTCGTATCACCGTTCGTAGCTTTGACTTCGAAGACGCCGTCACCGACCTCCAACACCGACACGTCGAACGTACCGCCGCCGAGATCCCAAACGAGAATCGTCTCGTGCTCCTTTTTATCGAGCCCGTACGCGAGCGATGCAGCAGTCGGCTCGTTTATGATCCGCAAGACGTCCAACCCCGCGATCTTGCCGGCGTCCTTCGTCGCTTGACGCTGAGCGTCGTTAAAATACGCCGGGACCGTGATCACGGATCGCGTTATGCGTTCGCCAAGATAGTTCGAAGCGTCGTTGACGAGCTTTTGGAGAATCATCGCCGATATTTCTTGCGGCGTATACTCTTTGCCGTCGATCTTGACGCGATAATCGGTGCCCATCTTACGCTTGATCGACGAGATCGTCCGATCGGGGTTCGTGATCGCCTGGCGCTTTGCCAATTGCCCTACGAGCCGTTCACCGGTTTTAGTAAACGCGACAACCGACGGCGTCGTGCGACTGCCCTCCGCGTTTGGAATGACGACCGGCTGGCCGCCTTCCATGACCGCGATAACGGAGTTTGTCGTACCGAGGTCGATGCCAACAACTTTTCCTGCCATGATCTGCCTCTTTTCGGCGAGCAATAGCGCGTGCGGCGTTGTAGGGATAGCATACAACGCCGCAGTTTACGGCGATAGAGCGGCCGTCAGCCGCGGTTTATGGAACGATCGATCGCGACGTCAACTTGATCGTGCCCGTAAACTTGTTGCTCAGAACAAACGTTCCGCTGCCACCCGATTTGGAAAGTCCCGTGATCGTCAGCTTTATAATCGGGCCGGATGCTACGAGCTGCTTAACACGTGACGGCTTTGAAAACGACGGAGTCAGGGCTTTGACATTGCCGCCGCTTTGAGTTACGAGCAGTTCGGCGCATCCGACAGTGTCTATCAGGCCCTTCGCGTTCCTTACGGTGTAGGTGCCGTTGTATACCGTGAGCGACTGCGCCGCGGGCTTCGGGTTCTTCGTAAGCTTCGGTGACGGAGACGATGTCGCAACGACGTAGAGTTGCCGTTGCCACGACGATGCACTCGAGCCGCTCGCTGCCGTGAACGTCGTTCCGGCCAGACGCCCCTTCGCAACGATGGTTGTGTACGTGCCGGGCAGAGAGGCTGACGGACAATGTGGTACGGCGTTCGGCCGCGTGGCGGCTTGCGGCCCTCGCTCTACGGCCGGCGGGGACCCTTGTTGCGACGCACCTTCTTGGTCCGGCGCGGCTCCGGCATCATTCGGCGGTATACCCTCTTGCGGCATTTCTTGTTGTTGCGGCATTCCTTGTTGCGCAGACTCGGCTTCATCCGGCGACCGGCCGTTGACACTTTGAGGCTGCGGTGCAGGCTCAACCGCACCGGGCGCTTCGGGAGGCCCGTAGGTGCTGTCGCCGCCGCCGCTGCATGAGACAAGCAACAACATCGCGAGCGCGAGCGACGCAGAAACGACGTCGAGCTTCTGGTTCATTAGACCGCTCCTGTACGCGCTTATGCTAGCACCGCACCGAATGCGGAACTACGGCATACCGTTCGCTGGTTTGCTGGTTCTGAAACTCGACTTCAACGATTTGGGGTGAAGGCCGCGATCGTAGCCTGTCCGATGCAGATGCCGCCGTCATTGCACGGTATTAGGCGATTCGTCCATAAGCGATCGCCAAGCGCAACGGCAAGCTCTTCGACGAGCAGCGCATTCTGAAACACGCCTCCCGAAATTACAACGTGCTCGAAATCGAACGCTTCGACTGCGGCCAGCACGCCTCGCACGATCGCGCCGTGGAAGGCGCGCGCGATCTCACGCACGTCCCTCCCGGCCGTGCGGTCGGCGACGATCTGCGAGAGCAGCGGGCAATAATCCAGCTCGCCACCTTGAAACGGAAAAGGATACGGCGCAACGCGGGCACTGCACCTCGCCAAATGCTCGACCCACATCGCCGCTTGTCCTTCGAACGTGATCCCGCGGGTAAACCCGAGCAGCGCCGCTACCGTGTCGAACAGACGGCCCATCGACGTCGTCGTAAATACGCGCACGTTCTTCTTCAATAGTTCGAGCGCATCCCGATAACGCACGGGAAATGCGAAGGGCGTTTTCGTGAAGAGGCCGGACATCTGCGAGAGCTCGGGATGGCAAAACAGAAAACCGGCCGCCGCTTGAACGGGAAACTGTGCGGCCGCGTCGCCGCCCGGAAGCAAGGCGGGGCGTAGATGCGCGATGCGCTCGAATCCATCACTGAGATTGCCGGCAAAGATCTCGCCGCCCCAGATCGTGCCGTCCTCGCCGTACCCCGTTCCGTCGAACGCAAAGCCGAGCACGGTTGGTTCGAATGCTTCACGTTCGGCGAGCACGCTTGCAATGTGCGCGCGATGATGCTGCACCGAGCATCCATGCTCCCCTAATTCCATCGCGTACGCGGACGAGCGGTACTGCGGATGAGCGTCGTGCGCGATCAGCGTTTCCGCGACGTCCACGTCGTACAGTTCGCAAAAGTCGTCGATCGTTTTCTTGAACGAGCCGAAGGCATCGAGGTGCTCGAGGTCACCAATGTGCTGGCTCAGAAACGCCTGACCGTTAACGACAAGGGCGATGGCATTTTTTAAGTCGGCGCCTGTAGCGAGGATGGGCGAAGACACGGGAAGGGTCGCAACGGCCTGCGGTGCATGGCCGCGCGAATGACGGATCACACCGATCGATGACACGACGCTGTCATCCACGCGACGCGCGATCTCGCGTTCGCCGACG
>JAFANA010000111.1 GCA_019232905.1 Vulcanimicrobiota bacterium | reverse complement strand
GATTCGCCAGCATTTTGATTTCGAAGGCGTCCCGCTTACACTCGAGTTCCGACCACGCCGCGCGAACGAGGGCGATGCCGAGTGAATCCACTTCTCGCGCTCCTCACCGCCGTGGTGTCGTTCTTTATAGGATCGATCCCGTTCGGGTATTTGATCGGACGCTTCTTCTACCGCACCGATCTTCGGAAATCAGGTTCCGGAAACATCGGCGCGATGAACGCGTTACGAACGCTCGGAAAAGCCGGCGCGATCACCGTTCTCATCCTCGACGCGCTCAAAGGAGCGATACCGGTGCTCATCGCGTTGCATGTGTTGCACTCCGACGCGTACGCTTCGATCGCGGCAACGTTCGCAGTACTCGGGCATTGTTATTCGCCCTGGCTCGGATGGAAGGGCGGGAAGGGCGTAGCGACGTCCTTCGGCGCGATCTTCGCGCTCAGCTGGCCCGCCGGCTTCGTGGTCGTGCTCGGCTGGGTCCTCGGAGCGCTTGTATTGACGCGATATTCGTCCGTCGGCTCGATGCTTGCCAATATTGTCGCGCCGTTCGCGCTCTTCTATTTCACGCGTTCGTGGGCCGAGGCGGCGTACGGCGTTTTTGCTGCGCTTTTCATCATGTGGACGCATCGTGAAAACATCGGGCGGCTGCGAACCGGCACGGAGAACAGGATTTCCCTCTCGCGGAAGGCGTCGTAGCGGCCGAACCCGTATTGTGGCGGGTCATGATTTCGTCGAACGATCTCCGCAACGGCGTCACGGTCGTCGTTGACGGCAACCTCTGGACCGTCATCGAGTTTCTGCACGTCAAACCAGGCAAGGGCGCGGCCTTTGTGCGCACCCGCCTCAAGAACGTCAAAACGGGAACCACCCTCGAGCGCACGTTCCGCGCGGGCGAAAAGCTCGAGCGCGCAACGGTGGAAAACCGCCAGATGCAGATGCTCTATAACGACGCCGAAGGCTTCCATTTCATGGATCAGGAGTCGTTCGAGAACATTACGATACAACGCGAGCTCATCGGCGACCCGGCAGACTTTCTCAAAGACGGCATGGTTGTCGACGTCCAGCTCCACGAAGGCATTCCGATCAGCGTCGAGCTTGCCCCGCACGTCGAACTTCGCGTCATCGAAACCGACCCGGGGTTCAAAGGCGATACCGCCACGAACACCGGCAAACCCGCGAAGCTCGAGACCGGCGCGACCGTCAACGTACCGCTTTTTGTCAATCCGGACGATGTTATCCGTATAGACACACGCGACCGGCGCTACATCGGCCGCGTCAATGCGTAGTTGATGTAGTCTCGAAAGGCAGGCTCTCGTGGGCTCGAAGACACGGTCGCTCCTTATCGCTTTAGCGCTCGGGGCGATCGCCGCCGTCATCGGCTCGGCGCTTTTGCTCCTGCCCAACGACTCCATTCCGCTGGTCCACCGCGTTACCGATCTGCAGACGCACTTTGCGGCGGTCGACAACGCGCAGAAGCTCGGCTTCGGTACGCCGTGGTACGACAACTCGGACAATAAGACCGATAAAATCGTCGTCATTCCGATCGACGAATTGTCGTTCGGCAGCAAGATCTCCGAGTTGCATCAATATCCGTATCCGCGCCGCGTCTATGGTACGCTCCTCAAGAAGTTGAAGGCGGCCGGCGCAATAGTTGCAATCTTCGATATTGACTTCATCGAGCCGTCAAATCCGGTCGACGACCAACTCTTCCTCGAAGGCATCAAAGCCATGCCGACGATTCTTGCGTTCCCCTTAGATACGACCACGAACGGCAACATCGGGATCGAATTACCGTACAAACCGTTCTACGAGGCCGCCAAGGGCATCGGCAGTTCCACCGTCGACGAACCCGGCAACGTCATGATCGGCCAGCCGATGGAGATCAAAACGGCCGGCACGGGGCGCGACGCGAATCAGACGTACTACGCGCTTGCCGCGGCGGGCGTTCAATACTATCTCGGAAAGAAGCTCGATCTCGCGAGCCTTCCGAAAGACGACGACGGGCGCTTCCTCGTGTTAGCGCCGACGCGCAACGTACTGCAGAAAACGACCGATCAAGGCGGCGTCATCGAAGAGCACACGCCGACGTTTACGTCGCAGTTTCTGTCGTTCTCCGATGCGTACTCGGAACCGGTTAAGGATCTGCATGACGTCGTGAACGGCGCAATGGTCTATATCGGAAACACGGCGCAGGCGCAAGGCGACTTGGTGCAAACGGCCCGCACGCCGAACTATCCGGGTCTTTTCGCGAACGCGCGCATGGCGCAGCAACTGCTCAGCGGCTGGTACATCAAGCCGGCGCCGACGTGGTTCGACCTGATCTTGATCTTTGCGCTCCCGCTGCTTATTGCGCTTTCGTTCAACTTTCTCAAGACAACGCTCGCGATCGCGATCTCACTCCTTGGTACGGTCGTGTACGCCTATGCAAATTTCGCACTTTTCGTCAAAGCGCTCGTGTGGGTCGACGCGATCCACGTCGGCCTCGCGATGATCCTCGCGACGCTCTTCGTCGGCCTCTATCGCGTATTGGTCGAAGCCGCGCAGCGACGGATGGTGACGAACTTGTTCGGCATGCACGTGAGTCCCGCGATCGTGAACGACATTCTCTCCGCAGACGATCCGCGGTCGGAGCTTGCGCTCAAAGGCAAAAAGGTCAAGGCGACGATCTTTTATAGCGACATTCGCGGGTTCACGGCCATGTCCGAAACGATGACGCCGGAAGCGATCTACGCGCAGCTCAACGAGTACTTTGAAGAGATGTGCGCGATCATCTTCCAGTACGGCGGGTACGTCGACAAATTCATCGGAGATTGCGTCATGGCGGTTTTTTCGGCTCCATATCAAACGCCCGACGATGCAAAGAACGCGGTACTCGCGGCGGTTGCGCAACAGAAAAAGATCAAGGAGCTATCCGAGAAATGGAAGGCCGAGGGAAAGCGCGAGTTCACCGTCGGCATGGGCATCAACACCGGCGACGTCGTCATGGGCAACTTGGGGGCCACGTCTCGCATGAACTACACCGTGATCGGCGACAACGTCAACCTCGCGGCGCGCCTGTACAACGTCGCGAAGGCCGGCGAAATCATCATCAGCGACTACTCCTACCAGGAAGTCAAGGATTTGGTCGTCGCGGAAGAGCGCGAACCGGTGATGGTTAAGGGTAAGAAAGATCCAATCTCGATCTACAACATCATCGATATTAAAGAAGGCGTACTTCTTCCGACCGATGGAGCACACCCAGTCGCAGCGCACCACGCATAATCGAGGCAAATGACCGTAGCGCTCGAGCTTTTCGCAGCCGCATTTTTCGCGAGCGTGTTCGGATCGATGGTCGGCTTGGGCGGCGGCTTTATCTTGGTGCCGATCCTGCGCCTGTTCTTCGGCCTGGGTCCCGCTGAAGCGGCGGGGACGTCGCTCGTGCTCGTGACGGCGAATAGCGCCTCGGGCGCGTTCACCTACCTGCTGCAGAAACGTGTCGACGTGAAGCTCGGGTTGATGTTCGCGGCGGGCGGCTTACCAGGCTCGATCATCGGCGCGATCATGACCAAGCACATCGCGCCGCGCGACTTCGACTGGGCGTTCGGCATCTTTCTGATCCTCGTCGCAGGCGACATGATCGTCAACGCGGCTAAACGGGTCGGCGCTCGCGTAGAAACGAACGTCGGTCAACGTAAGGCGATGTCGTTCCGCGCGGCCGTCGGCATCGGCTTCGTCGTCGGACTCGTTTCGAGTCTCTTCGGAATCGGCGGCGGCGTCATCGTCGTCCCGTCACTGCTCTACTTTTCGAGCCTTCCCGCGCACGCGATCAGCGCAACCTCGCACTTCGCGATCGTCCTGACGTCGCCGGTCGGTCTCATCGTTCACGGCTTTCAGCACGACATTCGTATTGCAGACGTCGCACCGCTCGTAGCAGGCGGACTCTGCGGCGGACCAATCGGCGCGCGCCTCTCGATGCGGTTGAAGTCTCCGCAGTTACTCGTGGTCGTCGGCATTGCCCTCGTGTGCGTCGCGCTTTCGCTTGCGCTGCGCCACGTGATCCACTAACGGCACTGCTCGACGATCGGCCGTACGAGCGCAACGATCGGCGACTCTTCGCGGCCCGTTACCGATTGCTTCGCAGCGAGCTCATGTGAAGCGTCGGGAGGCGGCGGGGAAGACTCCGGCTTCTCCTGTGTGCCGGTGCCCTCCGTAACCGGACCTGGACGCACGTCGGGTTGAAGCATAGCCGCCATTGGATTTGCAAATCCTTGAAGTTCCGAGAGCGCCTCCGTATCAGCCGTGCCGGAGAGGAGGTTTAACGACTCGGCCTGTTCGTCGGCGATGTCGAGCAATCGCGAACGCAGCGACGAAAGCTCCGTCGCTTCCACGGGATCTTTCAGCGAAACCTTCGCTAACCGGTCGAGCAACCGGTGAACCTTGATGTTGTTCTGCGCGACGCCGTCGACAACGTTCGAAAGCCGCATATTGTCGAGTTCGACCCAATTGTCTGCGCCGCTGAGGTGCATATTCAGCATGTCCTGCACGAGGTCGCGCCCTCGATCGATCATCTGATCCTGGGCGATCATTCCGGCAATTGCGGGAGCAACGATACTGCGTACGGCATTGCACAACACAGACGTCTTCGTCGTTATGATGATCGGCGGCGGCGCCGTAGGCATGGCTGGAATGGCCACCGCAAGCAGCAATGCAAACATCGCACCTCCACCATATCACCTTCAAATCCAGCGCTTGACCTAACGCACGACATACGGTATACGTAACGGTCTATGGCCACGCTCGCCGGGCGTGAAGGCGTCTTTGCGTCGCCTCAATTCCGTCAATATTTCCTCGGACAATCGCTGAGCATGCTGGGCGATGGGCTGCGCACGCTTGCTATTCCGCTTCTCGCGTTCAAGCTCACGCATTCCGCGCTCTCGACCGGCACGGCATTCATCTGCGAAATCGTTCCGTTCTCGCTCTTTTCGCTCGTCGGCGGATCGCTAGCGGACCGGCTCGATCGTAAATGGCTGATGATCGGCTGCGATGCAATCCGCTTTC
Source organism: Vulcanimicrobiota bacterium (assembly GCA_019232905.1). GTDB lineage: Bacteria > Vulcanimicrobiota > Vulcanimicrobiia > Vulcanimicrobiales > Vulcanimicrobiaceae > JAMXLG01. The sequence continues at coordinate 23,647 of JAFANA010000111.1, read as the reverse complement.
TCGTGATGGCGCTTTTTGCGGTTCTCTGGTCCGCGCACGCGCTCACCTTGCCGGAAATCTACGCAGGCTTGATCGTTATCTCAACGTGCGCCGCCGCGTTTCTCGGCGGGCAAGCATCGAGCATTCCGTACTTACTCGGCAAAGAACGAGCGTCTGCGGCGATCGCGTCGTTGACGGCCGCAGAAAACACGAGCAACCTCATAACGCCGGTTATCGGCGGTGCGATCTTCGCGTGGTTTGGTCCGCTACCGGCCCTCATCCTGAACGCCGTAACGTACTTAGCCTCGCAACTTTCGCTCTCGCGAATCGATTCACTCGGTCCCGATGACCCGCACGGCATGCCGAACCTCCGCGAGATCGCCGGCGACGTAAAGCTCGGATTTCGCACGCTCTTTTCCGATCCCGGGATGCGCGCGCAAGCGATGCTCGCGTTCTTCATGAATATTTTCGGATGGGGTGCGTATGCCGTCGTCATTCCGTTCTTAAAACGCGACTTCGCGGCGACCGATCAGGAGATCGGGCTCTTTTGGGGACTCGTTGCAGTCGGAAGTCTTGCGGGGTCGACGTTTGCCGTCCGCAACGCGGCACGCTGGCCGTTTGGGCGCGCAATCTCGATTGCGTATACGATCGATGCGCTCGTGTTTCTCCCGATCGTATTCGTGCATAACCTTTGGGCGGTCGCATTTTTTTGGGCAATCACCAGCGGTTGCGTGATGTTCGAATTCTCGCAAATCGTAGGATTTCGCATCCGCGTAACGCCCGAAGAGCAGGTCGGACGGATGATGGGCGCCGTGCGCGTCTTCGTGCTCGGCGGCATGGCGCCCGGTGTGCTCGCACTTGGCTGGATCGCGGATCATCGCGATCCGCGCACCGCAATGGCCATCGCGGCGTTTGCCTATATGTTCTTTGCGTTGTTCGTCTGGATTACGCCGGCACTTCGCGATGAGCGTCGCTAACCGGAAAATACGCGTTGCTGTCGAGATCAGCCAACAATCCCGGATGCACGGGTTTCCAGCCGAAGCGCTCGCTCGTGATTGCTCCGCTTGCGGCTAAGTCCGCTCCGGCGAACAGTCCGAGAAATCCAAAGTGCTCTGCCGCCTCGTGCGGTTCAACCGACGTGACCGGTACGTTGAGCCGGCGGCCGATGACCGTCGCGATTTCGCGCATCGGAACGCCTTCGTCTCCGACTGCGTGAAGAATCGTACCGGCGGCTTCGGATTCAATCGCGAGGCGGTACAACACCGCCGCGTCCAGCCGATGAACTGACGCCCAACGATTCCGTCCATCTCCAACGTACGCGGAGACGCCTTTCTCGCGCGCGATCCCGATGAGGCGCGGGATGAATGCGTGATCGCCCGCGCCGTGAACCGACGGCGGTAACCGCATCACTGAGACGCGAACGCCTCGCTCGCAGAACGGCTGCGCCGTCTGCTCGGACACGCGTGGAAAGCCTGGGTCCGGCATATCGCTTTCCGTTGCTACACCGCCGCCGCGGGTAATGTGCACGCTGGTTCCCGCGGTGACGATGAGCGGACGGCCGCTTCCCTCAAGCGCTGCGCCGAGCGTTTCGATCGCCCGTTTGTCCGCCTCGGCGGAGGCGGCGAAGTTGGCGAAATCGTGGATGAACGCGGTGTGGATCACCGCGTCCGATGCCGCGGCTGCGTCGCGAAGGCTATCGAGGTCGTCGAGGGAACCCCGTTGCACGTCCGCGCCCGCCGACGAGATCGATTGGGCCGCCCCATCCGAGCGGGCAAGCCCGAGGACGCGATGACCGGCGCGAAGCAGCTCCGCGACGACCGCCGACCCGACGAAACCCGAGGCGCCGGTTATAAAAACGCGCATTCCTAAAACTCCTTATCTTGTGGGACCATTATCTGCGCGGGCTGCAGCCGAAAAAAGCCGTGACGTTTTACCAGTACCAAGAGTGATAGGATAACGCGGTGATCGAGCAAGACGAGAACGCCCTGGGGATATACCTGAGGGACCGACGGAGCAAACTGGATCCGAAAGCGCTCGGGTTCAATGGGCGGCGGCGGCGCACACCGGGGCTGCGCCGAGAAGAGGTCGCACAACGCGCGAATATTAGCGCCACCTGGTACACGTAGCTCGAACAGGGCCGCGGCGGTGCACCGTCGGCGGATGTCCTCGATCGCATCGCGGATGCGTTGGTGCTTACGACCGTCGAGCGCGAACATCTCTTCCTGCTCGCGCAGAATCGACCGCCCGAAGCGCGGTACACGCCCGTCAATGCGGTGTCGCCGCGGCTGCAACGGCTCCTTGATTCTTTCGAAGTCAGCCCTGCGTTCGTAAAAACGGCCACGTGGGATGTCGTCGCATCGAACCGCGCTGCGGAAGCGGTGCTCGGCAGTTCCGGAGACGTCCCCGAGGAGCGAAACATTTTGCGCCGTTTTTTCTTCGATAGCGCAGCACGGTCGCGATTATTGAACTGGGAGCACGCGGCTCGGTTCTTACTTGCGGCGTTTCGCGCGGACGTCACGCGTGCCGGAGCATCGAGTGAGGTGACGGAATTGATCGACGATCTCAGCCGCAGCGACGACTTTCGCAGAATATGGAATGAAAACAACGTCGGCGCATACGGTGAGGGCAGCAAACAGATGTTGCACCCGGTCGCAGGCCTCATCGAATTGGAATATTCGTCGTTTTCCGTCGACGGTGAGCCCGGTCTGAGCATGGTGGTCTTCCATCCCGCGACGCCTGCCGACTCCGAACGGATACGCTCGCTCCTCGAAAGGGCCACCGTCGCAGAGGTCCAAACCTCCCGTTTGTAAAGACTCGGTTATCCACTGGGGCTACAGTCCTAAGGGACCCGCAAGTCTGCGCCGCGTCACCCGATGTTCTAAGTACCAGGTTTCAAGAGGTACAACGGAATGCACGAAGCTCAAGACGATATGTGCGTCATCGAAGAGTGGATGATCGAATTGCTCGAAGACGATCGTCCCGTTGAACATGCCTTCGGACCGCAACAAGTCAGCGACGGATTACACTGGATGTATCGCGCGTCGCTCATCCGCCACAACTAAACCGGCCTTAGCCGTTTGCCGCGGCGTTCTCCAAGGTAGGTGCCGTTCTTTACGACGACATCGCCTTGCTGCATCACCCAATCGATGCCTACGGGCGGGCGAACCGGATCGCCGTAGTCGAGATCGTCGCTGATCCGGCTTGCGTCGAACGCAACGAGATCGGCGATAAAACCGGAAGCGACTCTGCCGCGATCCGGAATACGAAAAATATCGGACGATAAAGAGGTCATCTTACGGATGGCCTCTTCGAGCGAAAGTACTCGATGTTTTCGAACGTACTCCGCAATAACGCGCGGAAACGTACCGAATGCTCGAGGATGCGGTTTCCCGCCGAAGCCCGGAGGCAGACCGTCGGTTCCGACAACCGTGTATGGATCGGATAACACGCGTTTGATATCGCCTTCGTCCATCATAAAAACGATCATCGCCGCGCGCAGTTGCTCCGTTCGCAAAATGTGAACGAGCGCTTCGAATTCACTCACACCGAGTTGCGCAGCAGCTTCGCGCAGCGTTTGTCCTTCGAACGCGCCGCTTGCCGTTCCGGAGATCAGGATGTTCTCGTAGCCCGCCATGCGGATGAAGTTGTCGAACGATGAGCGATCGCTCTCGATTGTGGCCTTGAATCGTCCGAGCGCCTCGGGATCTTCCAGCCGGCGTAGTATTGCCGCGTCGCCGCCCTCGTGCGCTTCCGGCGGAAGCAGCGCTACGAGCATCGTGCTGCCGGCGGTATACGGATAGACGTCTTGGTGCACGTCTTGACCGTTGGCTCGCGCCGTCGCAATCGCGCGTAGTGAATCTGCGGTTTTGCCCCAATTTTCCCTACCGGCCGCTTTATGATGCGAAATCTGCACGCGGACGCGTGCGCGCCGTCCGACTTCGAGCGCCTCGTCGACCGCCTCGAGCAACAATGCGCCCTCGCTGCGCATATGCGTTGTATACAGTGTGTTTGGGCGCAGGCACTTCGCTAGGCTCACGAGCTCGTCCGTGTTCGCGAACGCCCCCGGCGCATAGATCAATCCTGATGAAAAGCCGAAGGCGCCCGCATCGAGCGCCTCTTCCAGTAGCGACTGCATCATCGCAAGTTCGGACGCATCGGCTTGACGATTCTCGGCGCCCATCGCCGCCACGCGAAGCGTTGTGTGGCCGACGAGCGGAGCATAATTCGTCACGTATCCGCGCGAATCGGCTTCTGTGAGATATTCGGAATAGCTCCATCCTGAAAAGGATGCATTCGGCATGAGCCGGTCTAGGATTCGCTTCAATTCATCGCGATATGCCGGATTCACAGGCGCCGCCGAAATTCCGCAGTTTCCAATCACTTCCGTGGTGATGCCCTGCAGAAGCTTGCTCGTGTCGTCTTGTTCGAGGAAGGGCACGTTGTCCGCGTGTGAATGCACGTCGATGAAGCCGGGTGCGATCGTGAGCCCCGTCGCATCGAGCACGTGCCAGGAGGCATGCTCGTCGCTTGCCGGACGAACATCCGCGATGACCCCGTCCTCGACGAATACGTCGCGCGGTTGTGCTGCAGTTCCCGTGCCGTCTACGACATCACCGCCCGCGATTACGACCTTCATCGCGCACCTCCACAGGTTCAGGATATCAAGAAGCTCGGCGCGAGGCCGAGCTTCTTCGTTTGATTATCGGGACGAATCCGACCTACTTCGGATACGTCATTTCTTTCGGCACGACGTATTTGTCGAATTCCTCGGACGTCACGTGGCCGAGGCCAACCGCTGCTTCTTTCAGCGTCGTTCCTTCGTGATGGGCTTTCTTCGCAATCTCCGCCGCCTTGTCGTAACCGATCTTCGGCGAAAGCGCGGTAACCGTCATCAGCGATTCCCCGAGATACTTCTTGATCACCGGTTCGTTCGCTTGAAGTCCTTCGACCGCGTGTTCGCGGAACATCGTGCACGTATCGCGCAGCAAGTGGCAGCTGTGGAGGAAGTTCGCGATCATCACCGGGTTAAACACGTTGAGTTCGAAGTTGCCCTGCGATGCGCCGAAGCTGATCGCCGTGTCATTGCCGTAGACTTGCGCGACGACCATCGTCATCGCTTCCGACTGCGTCGGATTCACTTTGCCCGGCATGATCGAGCTGCCCGGCTCGTTCTCCGGAAGAATCAGCTCGCCGATACCGGCGCGCGGACCCGATGCGAGCCAGCGAATGTCGTTCGCAATCTTCATCAACGCCGCCGCGAGCATCTTGAGCGACCCCGAGGCAAAGACGAAGTCATCGTGCGACGCGAGCGCCGTGAACTTATTCGGATGCGAACGGAACGGCAGTCCCGTCAACTCAGCGAGCTGGTGCGCCATGCGCTCCGCGAATTCCGGGTGCGCGTTCAAGCCCGTGCCGACGGCCGTGCCGCCGATCGCGAGATCGTAGAGATGATTGTTCGCTTCGTTGATCGCGACGATCGCGCGATCGAGTTGCGTGACATAACCCGAGAATTCTTGGCCGAGCGTGAGCGGCGTCGCATCTTGCAAGTGCGTGCGGCCGACCTTCACGAGATCTTTCCATTGCTCGGCTTTTTCTTCGAGCGCGTCGCGCAGCTTCACGACCGCCGGCAGCATCTTCACGACCGCTTCTGCCGCAGCCATGTGCATCGCCGTCGGGAACGTATCGTTCGACGACTGCGACATGTTGACGTGATCGTTCGGATGCACCGGCTTCTTCGAACCCATCTCGCCGCCCGCGATCTCGATCGCGCGATTCGAGATGACTTCGTTGACGTTCATGTTCGTCTGCGTGCCCGAACCGGTCTGCCAAATACGCAGCGGGAAGTGCGCATCGAGTTTTCCGGCGATGACTTCATCCGCCGCTTGAACGATGAGCTTCGTCTTTTCGTCGTCGAGTTTGCCGAGATCGTGGTTGACGAGCGCCGCAGCTTTCTTCAGCTGCGCCATCGCAACAATGACTTGTTTCGGCATAACATCGCGCGGCCAAGTGCCTTCACCGATGTCGAAATGGATGAGCGAACGCGCCGACTGCGCGCCGTAGTACTTATCTGAAGGGACGTCGATTTTGCCCATCGAGTCGGTCTCGACGCGCGTGCTCACGGCCCCGTTGGTTTTGGTCGTCGTCATGGCCCACATATCTTGGCGCTCGCGGGGGCCCTTCCGCCTTGACTTAGGTCGCTTGGCCGGAGTTATGCGACTTTAGCCGTAAATAAGCAAGCGGATCATCAAGCTGCCTTCTAAGAAGACGCTCCTTTGGCTGTGCGTTATAGCACTTTCCCTGAATATTTTTACCGTCATGACGATGACGGTGCTTCCCTGGAACGCGACGGACGGAATTACCTGGCAGTCGGACGGCTCTTGGTTTGGGCTGGTTGCTACGTCGGTGCAAAATCCGGCCGCGGCAGCCGGGATACGTGATGGAGATCGCAGCGACATACGCGCCCTCGCATCGCGCAACGGCTACACAAACCCGATAGCCGGTGTTCCGGAGCGCGAAGTCGCATGGCGCAACGGACACCAGATTGATATCGCGGTAACGCCCGTGAGGTTGCCCACGTGGTGGCCGTTCATCTTCCGCGCCGCGGCCATTTTTTGGCTACTCGGGTTTACGACGCTCATCGTCGTGCGAGCCAAGTCAACCGCGGAGAATCGACTTCTCGCATTGTTCTTGATTTGCTTGGCGTTAGAGAGCCAGCAGCAACGCGTCAGGTTGCCGAGCGAGTGGGCCTTCTGGCTAGAGTTTTCGATTCCGACGTTTGAGGCGGCATGTGTTTTTCTCGCGCTTTTTGCTAATCAATTCGCTCAGCCAGTGTCTGCGCTGCGTACATGGGTCTTCAGGTGCACGGTCGCGACCGCACTTACTGCTGCAACCCTTGAATTAGTGGCGGGTATTCCCTCGATCACGCTCATCCCGTGGGCTGAGACCGTCGCGTTCTCGAGAGCAGCCGTCATAGTGCCGCTGGTGTTGCCGCTCATTGCCCTTGGGCTAGCGATTCAAGCGGCACCGAACAACGAGAGACAGCGAGTTGGGTGGGTCTTCGCCGGCTTCGCGCTTCTGGTGGCCGGTGTATCAATCGGACAGTTCGATACAAGTCTCGGATGGATGCGATTAGTACAGGAAGTAAGCTTTGCCGCCATCCCCTTAATGCTAACGTATGCCGCTTTGGCTCGGCGCATGTTCGATATCGGTTTCATATTGAACCGCGCTGCCGTCTTTGCCGTGGTTTCAGTGCTTATCGTCGCGGCGTTCGTCGTTCTTGAATGGGCGCTTGCGAAGTGGTTTGAAGACGCGAGCCACACGACGAGCCTTGCGCTCAACGCTGCGCTCGCGCTCGGCATCGGATTCTCGATGCGATTCGTTCATCACCACGTCGACCGGTTTATCGACGCGGTGTTTTTCCGGAAGCGCCACGAAAATGAAACGGCGCTGCGCCGGTTCGGGCGCGAAGCCGGATTCATCAGCGATCCCGACACGCTGATCGAACGGACGCGCGATGAAGTACTGGCGCGCACCGAGGCCACATGGGCGAGGATTCTCCTGGCCGGCCAGTTGCCGGCGAACGACCCGGCGCTGCTCGCAATGCGAGCATGGCACGAACCGCTGGATCTGAGCGGTTATCAGACGTCAATCGAGGGTGACTACGCATTCCCGATGGTCGCGCGCGGGAGCGTTGTTGGTGCAGTCGTCTGCGGCGAAAAACGAAACGCGGAACACTATGCGCCGGACGAAATCGATGCGCTCAGCACGATGGCGCACGGTGTCGGCCTCGCTCTCAGCGATTTCGAACGGCAGTCCGAAAACGCACCTTCGCTTGCATCCACACTTTCAACGGTCGTAGCTCAACTAGCGACGCTGTCCGCAGGTCAAGCCGCGCTCATCGACAGGCTCAATCGCGACGCCACCTAACGGCCTCGCTGGGCCGCTCTCAGTCCGTCAATCGTTGTCCCGACAAGATCCATCCCCGTGATTTCGTAAATGCTCAGCGGGTACTTCGGGTTGAAGCGGCGTTTGTCGCAGCGCGGACAACTCGCTGGTTTTCCCGGCTTCTTACGACGAAGTGTTTCGAACGAGCAGTGCTCGCAGCGCAAGACGTAACGCTTGCTGGACTCATTGAGCGGGCGCACGTTGCCGAGATCGTGATAGATCGAGTTCAGCCCGCACTCCCGCATCTTCTTCTTAAAGCGCGGCCCGTGACCGGTGTCGCGATATTTTGCGTAACACCACGCGTGGACCATCTCGTGCAGCAGCGTTTCTTCCAATGCCTCGGGATATTTCTCGAAGTGCTTCGGTGAAAGCTCGATCAGCAGCGGGAATCCGCTGTATGTGATGCGGCCGGCTGAATTCGAAAACCGGGCGTTATAGCGGATCCGGCAGTCGGGAACTTCGCCGTTGAAATGCTCGTAGTTCAAACGAGCGAACAGCAATTGGAGATCTGCTTCCGAGGGGATCACGGATGAGTTTCTTCAACGCGCGTCCAAACGATTCTTCGTGCCACAACAGTCCGGGCGCGGCCTTCCGCCGCGGGTCTACATTCCAATCGTCGCCGTCCTCGCCGTCGCGTTTCTCGGTGTGATGTTTTACCTCGTCGCCTTAGGGTTCGGCGTGACCGGCTCGGTCTTCGGCAAAGCCGCACCGGCAAACGGAAGCGCCGCGCAAGCACCGTCCTCCGGAACAAACGTGCAGGGTGGCGGGCCGCCGCCGGCGGTGATGGAGCAGGTGCAGACGCTAAAAGCGCGCGTCGCCGCACATCCGAAAGACGACGTCGCATTGACGCAGTTGGGCGATCTTTACCTCGCGGCGAATAAATTTCAAGAAGCGATTCCGCTCTATAAACGCGCGTTGGCGGCCAATCCGCGCAACGTCGCGGCGCAGACCGGACTCGCGCAAGCGCAAGAGGATCTTCGACAATCGCAATGAGGCTTTACATCAGCGCGGACATGGAAGGTACCGCGGGTGTCTGTTCGTGGGCACAAGTCGATCCGAGTAACCCGCACGAGTATCCCGTCTATCGCCGCTACATGACGCGCGAAGTTGCTGCGGCCATTACGGGTGCGCGCGAGTCGCAACCGTGCGACGTAACGGTCAACGATTCGCACTGGGATATGCGCAACCTCATGTGGGACGAGTTGCCCACCGACGTCCGTGTCATCTCCGGGCGCAAACCGCTCTCGATGGCGCAAGGCGCGGCGGAACGTTTCGATGCGGCATTCTTCACCGGCTATCACAGCGCGGTGGGTGTCGCGGACTCCGTCCTCGCGCATACCTATTCGAACGAAGTGTTCTATAACGTCTACGTGAATGGAACGGCCTGCACCGAAGCGTTGCTCAATGCCGCGCTGCTCGGTGCCTACGGAACGCCGGTCGCGTTGATCACCGGCGATCGTGCAATCGTGGAAGCGACCCTCGTCGAGATGCCATGGGCGACCGGCGTGATCGTGAAAGAATCGATCGGGTACTTCGCCGCAAATTCACTTACGCCGCAAGCGGCGTACGACGCAATTCAGGCGGGTGCGCGCGAGGCCATGGCAGGAGTTGCAAAGGCAAAGCCGTTTACATTCCAGCCTCCGATCGAGCTGGTCATCGAAACGGCCGGCGTGCAGCACGCCGATTTTATCGAATTGCTCCCGCGGTTCGAACGCACCGGTGGCCGCACGGTACGGTTTGTCAGCGACGACTATGAGACGGCCTTCAGAGCATTTATCGTTGCCATGCGTCTTGCCGGAGCTGCGAATCTACCCGCATGAAGCTGTACATCTCGAGTGACATGGAAGGCGTTGCCGGCGTGACCGCGTGGCAACAAGTCGATGCGCGGACGCCGCACCCCGAATATCAAATCTACCGGCGGTACTACACGCAAGAAGTCAACGCGGCGGTTCGTGGAGCGCGGCGCAGCGGTGCGTCGGATGTCACGATCAACGATTCGCACGGTCCCATGCGCAACTTCCTCTTCGAAGAATTTCCGCAAGATGTTCGCGTGATCTTCGGGAACCGCAAGCCGTACTCGATGGTCCAAGACTGCGACGCGAGTTACGCGGGAGCATTCTTCGTCGGCTATCACGGCGCAATAGGCGATGCTGACGCCGTCCTAGGCCACACGTACACACCCTCGGTCATCTATGAGGCGCGCCTCAACGGTATCGTCTGCAGCGAAGCGACACTCAATGCCGCCGTGCTCGGCTACTATGGCGTGCCGCTCCTCTATGTCACCGGCGATCGCACGACGGTCGAAGGCGTGCAGCGCCAAATGCCGTGGGTGCGCGGGACGATCGTAAAAGAGTCGATCGGGGTTTTCGGGGCCAACACCATGTCGCCGGCTGCGGCGCAGGCGGCAATCGAGAAGGGCGCGAGTGAAGCTTTTGCCGCGCGCGCAGAGGCGAGGCCGTTTGTTATGGAGCCGCCGATCGAGCTCGAAGTCACATTTGCGAAAGTGGAACAAGCGGATTTCGTCGAGATGATCCCCGGCTTTGAGCGAATCGGAACGCGCGCGGTCCGCTTTGTGAACGACGATATGCTCACGATCTTTAAGGCGTTCGTCGCCGTCTTCCGCCTTGGGATGCAGGCGTAGGGCGTGGCAACCGCGCCAAGGCCCGGCGCCACTATGCGCGAGCCGGACTAACGTCAAGCAAGCTGCCGGACGAAAGGTAATGAGTATTCTTTTCGTTGTCTGGGGGTGTGACGGTGCAAGAGACGGATGCGAAGGGCGCTTCGCTCGAATGTCCGACGATGGTGAGCGCCAATGGGGCGTCGCCGGTTATGGGAATCATCGAAGAACTCAGTCCGAGAACGTGCCGCATGCGTTCCATCAACGAGTTTCACGCCGGCGACACGGTGACGTTCGACTTCACACTTCGCGGCGCGCACAAACTGGAACTTTCCGGGCGCGTGATCGACGCAGCCCTCAGCGGAATGCGCCGCTCGTACACCATCGCACTCGATGCCGCGAACGAAGACGCCGTCATCGTCGCGCTCGATGCCGCCCGGCGTTTTGCGACGGCGCGTCCTACGCATGACGTGCAGACCGGCAACGGCCTCACGCGCGCAAGCGCGCGCATTCCCATCGATCAGGAACTCACGTATACGGTCGCGGGCAGACCTTCGCGAACGGCACGGGCGACGAACGTTTCGGCCGGGGGTATTCTTCTGAATTCGACCGACGAAATTGCGGTCGGCGCGAGCCTCGAGATCCGGTTCCGTCTCCCCGGGTCCGATCACGACATCAACGTCCACGCCCGGGTCGTCGCGCACCAGCACGAAACGCCGAACTACAACATGGCCTTCTTCAACATCGATCCGAACGTTCGCGAAGAACTAACCGCGTTCGTCGCCGCGCACGTCCAGAGTTAAGAAGCGACCGGCGCGCCCGTCGAACGCATCGCGATCGCGATCTCGGCAACGTCGTCTTCCGAGATCGAGAGCTGGCGCATCGCCTCCTCATAAGCGTCGATCGTTTCTTCGCTCTTGCTCGACGCGGCGCGCTCTTCACGCAGGCGTTTGATCTCTTCCGTAACGGCCTGCGCGAGTGCGCTGTCGACTTCGATTCCGGCCGCCGCGAGCTTCTCGCTGCGTTTGCGAAGCGTGTCCTCGACGAGCGCGACACCTGAGTGCTTGCCGAAGATGAAGCTCGTCTTGCCGCCGACGAGTTCGCTCGGAACGGCTTCGTAAATCCGGCGATCGATGAGCACGCCGTGCGTGTGGATTCCCGACTCGTGCGCGAACACTTTCGCACCGATGATCGGCTCGTGCTGCTGCATCGGAATGCCGCTCACACGCTCCATGAACCGCGCCAAATCGCGCAGCTTGTTGTACTTGAACCCGGGAATCTCCACGCCGTAGAGCACGCGCAACGCAACCGCATATTCGTGGAGCTTGACGTTGCCGGCCCGTTCGCCGTATCCGTTCGCGGTCACGGAAATCACTTTGAATCCACACGCCGTCGCTGTAATTGCGTTAATCGTACCCAGCCCGTAATCATTGTGCAGATGCGCGACGACCGGAAGGCCTTTAGGCAAGGCGTTGATGATGCGCGTGCCGTACCAGCGCATCGCTTCCGGCGTCAGGCATCCGACCGTATCGGGCCACGCCGGGCGCGTTCCGCCCGCATCGAGACCGGCTTTAAAATACTGAATGAAGTAATCGACGTCGCCGCGGCTCCCGTCTTCGGCGCCGAATTCGATCCGTTCGACGCCGCATTCGCGGGCGTGCTTGATCGCATCGCACTGGAGGCGGATGTTTGCGTTGCGATAGTATTCGAGCGGCAGATCGAGCCACTCCGACTCGTCCCGGCCTTCGAAACGCAACAGCGTCTTCCCGATCTTATATTTCAGGTGTAAGTCGCTGCCGCTCGTGAAAATGAAGAACGTTACGGCCGAAGGATCGATTCCGGCTTCGCGCAACGTCGCGACCGTAACGTCGATATCTTTTCGGTTACTGCGGCACATAACCACGATCTCGGTCTCGCCGAGTTCGCCGCGGCGTTTCGCATCCATGACGAGTTGCAGCGTGCGGCGATCGCCTTCGGAGGCCGCGGGGAAACCGATGCTCATGATATGGACGCCGATGTCCGCAAGCGCTTTCGCGATCTCGAGTTTTTGCGGCGGCGTATAACATACACCCGGCATTTGCTCGCCGTCGCGCAACGTCTCGTCGTAGATCCGCAATTCCGATGGATCCGGGAACCCGACGTTCCGCGTGAACTCTTTCGGATCGCGAATCAGCCGTTCGATCGGCTCGCGCAGTTCCATAGTAAGGTTCTCCTAAAGGCGGGTAACGGGTTCGTCGCGTGGTGCGAGGCCGGCATCTACCGCTGCACTGGAATGAGCATTCCTCGTATAGACGCGTAATTCCGCGATATCTCGCGGGAAGAGCAATTCGAGCGTCCAGTCAAAGGCGACGCGAAATTTCCGGTCGAGGCTGGGAAGCCTGAGCAAGTAATAGGAACGCCAGAGGAACCAAGCGAGAAACCCGGTGAGCACGTAATCGCCGGGCAGTTGCGCCACGGCCTTACGTCCGCCGAGTGACGCTATCATTCCGAGCGACTTGAACCGGAACGGCTTCGTGGGCCGCTTTCGAAGCAAGGCGACAAGGTTGTCCGCGAGCGCCGGGCCTTCGAGGCGCAGTCGCCGAGTGCCCATACCTTCGGAAAACCGGGAACGCGAAAATCGTCGTTTACCACGATTGCTCCGCGTTTAGTGTGCGGCAACGGCGTTGACGCAAGCGTCGGCGACGGTTTTACGCCGGCGCTCCACACAATCATGCGCGTCTGCATGCACGCGCCGCTCGCGAGCGTCAAGCTCCGATCGTCTGCACGTGCCACGCCGTCACCCGTGATGATTTCGACGCCGCGTTTACGAAGCAGACTCGGACCACCCTCGACGAGTACAACGCGCACGTCCTCGAGCGAAACGCGCGGATAGAAACGGATGACGCTTCGAAAGAGTTCGACGAGTTCGCCCGTCGCCTCGACACCGGTGAACCCGCCGCCGACGACCACGATCGTACGTAATCCGCTCCTGCGTGCCGGTTAACGTATGCGCAACGTCGACGAATGATTCTTCAACGTCCACCGCCGTCACATCGGCGAGGATAAAGCGCGTTCGTCGCAACTGCGAACGAATGGGTGTCACGACGTCGCGCACTTCGAGCTCCCCGGAACTCACCTCCGGCAGCATCGGCGTAAACAACGAAAAGTTCTCGCGGCTCACGAGGACGATCTCGGCCTCATGTGGCTGCAACCGGGCTTCCAGGCGCCGCGCGACGGTGATGCCGCCGAAACCGCCGCCGAGTATTACGATGCGGGGAGGACGCGCCGAACCATCCATGTGAAGAGCCTTCTGTGATCCAAGAACCCGATCCCATCGAACCCGAAAACAAACCGGAGACTCCAAGCGAGCAGAAAACGACGCGACGCGGCGGGATCGGTGCGCTCGCTGCTGCGGCTGTCGTCCTCGCGACGAAATTCGCACTAGTGCTCAAGCTGCTCTTGCCGAGTTGGACGTTTCTTCTTTCGCTCGTATTCTACGTCGCTTTTTTCGGCTGGCGTTTGGGCATCGTGATTCTCTTGGTGCTTGCCGCGCACGAACTCGGACATTACTTTGCGTATCGCGCGTACGGCCTCGCGGCGCGTCTACCGGTGTTCGTGCCGTTTCTCGGCGCTTACACTCAGGGCGCGCTTGCGCCCGATCTCGAACAAGACGCCTACATCGCACTAGCCGGACCGTTGACCGGCCTTGCACTTGCCGCTGCGTGCTACGGCGTCGGCATTGCAACGGGCGACCGGTTTTGGCTCGCCTGTGCCGACATCTCCGCGTTCTTGAATCTCTTCAACATGATTCCCGTGCTGCCGTTCGACGGCGGGCGCGTCATCGGCGCGGTTTGGCCGCCGCTTTGGTTCGTCGGGGTGCTCGTGTTTATTGCCGCGGCTGCGTGGCTTCATGTGCCGATCGTGCTGGTCGCTCTCATTGCTTTGCTTGGTGTGCCCGCAATGCTCGCCTCGTTCCGCGGAACACCCGACCCTCGCGCCGCGGCTATGACCAACGCAGCACGCGCACGCGTTGGATTTTGGTACGTGGCAACGTCCCTCGCACTCATCGTGCTCATCGGCCAAGCACACGCGGCTCTGCCCGCGAATAACGCGATATGAGCGAAGGACCGGCTCCGGATTTCGCGATGCAACGGGCGGTCGAAATTCTGGCGAGCATCTACGAACGCCAGCAGAAGACAAACGACGTTCCGCCGCCGCCCGCGGACAAACCGATCGTTCTCTTCAGTGAAACGGTTGCGTTCGACATCACGCAAACGCAGCGTGTCGATGTGGAACGCGCGCTTGGTATTGCCTTTGCGTATCCCGCGCGCGGGTGGCACACCTATTGCGTGCGCGGACCCGACGGCGCGCGGCTCTTCGCGAGTCTCTTCTACAGCGAAGGGGCATTAATTGCTGCAGAGTTGTACGTTCCGAAGGTCGAGCGCGCGCCGAAACTCGAGCCGCGCGACCTCACGTTTCGGTTCGTTCCGGGCGAAATTGCCGTCGGCAAGCCCATTACTTCGCTGCCCGAGCATTTCGGCCGTATATCCGCGCTCGCCGAGAAGTTCGGCGCATATCAAGAAATGTTCGAAGCGCGCTTTCCCGGCGGCTCTGCGTATGCGATGGGCAACGGCGGAACGATCGAACGTTTGGCGATCTACGCGCTGCGTTCCAGCGAAGCGTAAGTGAAGCGGGCGCAACGTCTCTGCGCGATTGTTGCGGCGGCGTTCGTCGCGATTGCTCTCCTGGCGCTGCATCCCGCCGGCGAACCGGGCGTGGTCATGCGAGACTTCGAAGCGTATTACGCCGCGGGATCGACGTGGCTTGCGCACGGCGATCCGTACTCGCTTGCGATTTGGAGGGCGCAGTCGCAAATCCCGGGCGTCGTCGCTTCGCGGTATGAGGTTCTTCCCTTCGTCGGCGTGCCTGCGACGTTACCGTTGTGGTCGCTGTTCGCACGTTTCCCGTATCAAACGGCAACGTTGCTTTGGGGCATCTTACTGCTCTGCGCGCTCGCAACGATCGTCATCACTACGGCACGGCTTCTGCGCGCCTCGCCCTCGAACGCAACGCTTACTGCAATACTCGCACTCGCCTTCGTCCCGATCACGAGCGACTTCGGGCTCGGACAAGCCGCTTTGCCCGCGTATGCCTTTGCCGTCTTCGCGCTCACGACGCCGCCCGTGCTTGCGTCGATTGCGGTCGCGCTTAGCGCACTGCAACCAAACGTAGCGCTCGGTCTCGCAGCAATGTTCGGATCGAAACACACGATCGCGGCGCTGGCCGCAGGTGCAGTCATCGTATACCTCGCCGGCGCTTTCGCCGCGGGCGCAGCTTGGCCGGCGCACTATATCGCGACCCTAGCGGCGCACGCCCAGGCCGAACGGTTTGCGGCGATCCAATACACGCCGGCATCAGTTCTGTACGGCTTCGGCGCGCCGGCATCCGCCGCGCAAGCACTTGCTTTCGCCATTGCTGCTGTCGCCCTGATCGTAGCGGTTCGCGGCGCCGTTCGCGCGCGCAGCATCGCGCACCGCTTCGCGATCCTCTGCTGCGCGATTCCGTTTGTTGCGGGGTTCTTCCACGAGCACGACTTCGTCGCACTCTTTGTACCGGCGATTTTCGCACTCACGTACGGACGCAACGCATCGCTCGCCGCAATCGCAACTTTCCTGGTCGGCGTCAACTGGCTTGATTTTGCCCAACAACCGCAAGCGTTGCCCCAAGACGCGGTGCTGTCTGCCGCGTTGTTTGTCGCCGCCGCCGGGTTTGCTCCATATCAAAACTATCTCGCCGCAGCGATCGCGGCGATCGGAGCAATCGCGCTCGGCGCGTGGATCGGTCATACGCACCCGTTGCCGATTTGGCCCAATTCCATGCAAGGTGCACCGCACGGCGCGACGATCGCAGAGGTCTGGAAGAACGAACAGCTGCAGACCGGGCTTTTGCGTCCCGACGCTGCAGCTGCCGTACTTCGAAGCTTTGCACTGCTGGGCAGCGCGCTGCTCTTCTATCTCACGTTAAATGTCGACGTCCATGAAGTTGTCGAACGGCGTGATCGAGTTGGGATGGAAGTTCTTTAGGTCTTTGTTTACCGCATACAAATCGACATGCTGCGACTGGACGACGACCGGAACATCATGGTACATGCGGTCGACGACCGTCTTTATGTCAGCGTTTCGCCGCGCTTGGTCGAAGTGCGTGTATAGCGCCATCATCGCCGCATTTGCTGCCGGATCGCACCAGCGGGGATTGTTCTGGCCTTTGGGTGGGAACGCATTGCAGGCATACTCGGCGGAGTAATCACCGATTGCGTCGTTCTCCCACGAGAACGAGGTGAGATCCCACTTGTTGCTATAGACGATGCCGCCTTCTTGCAGCGGGGCAAAGAATTGCGCCGTCGGATAGTGTTTGAGCGAGAACGTTGCGCCGAGCTGTTTCCAGTCCGAGCGCAACAGCTCGATCCCGTTATCGGTATCTTGCGATCCCGCGTAGATCGCATAGTCGAACGAGAGCCGCATGCCGTTCTTTTCGCGGATGCCGTCGGGGCCCGGCTTCCATCCATCCGCATCGAGCATCTCGTTTGCTCTCTTCGGGTCGTAAGGAATGAGCGGCTCGCTGACATTGTACGGGGCAACGGGCGACGTGGGTGTTTCCGCAAGCATACCGTATCCTCGCGAGATCTTCTCGAGGCGAGCTTGACGATTCCAGCCAAGACGCAGTGCCTGACGGACGATGGGATCCTTGAGCGCCGGGTTGTTGAGATTGAAATCGAGATGATCCCAGAAGTAGCTCGGCACTTTTGTGACGGTGTAGCCGGTAATTGCGGCGGCCCTATCAGCATAATTGCCGCTCATGAGGTCCCACATGTCGAGTTCGTGCGCTTGCAACAGGGACAGCATCGTGTTTCGATCCGGAACGATTCTGAACACGATCTTGTCGAGTTTCGGCCGTCCGCGCCAGTACAGCGGATTCGCCAGCAGAATCACGTCTTGCTGGCGGTCCCAACGGTCGACTTTGAAGGGCCCGATTCCGACCGGCTTTGAGTTATACGGAACGTTATTGATGTTGGGATACTGCGCGAGCACGTGCTTCGGAAGAATGCACGGATTTGCGCCGACCGTTGAAAAGAACGTCTCGACAAACGGCGAGTACGGCTTCTTCATGTGGTAGACGACGGTGTATTTATCGGGCTCGTCGATTTTCGTGATCTGATCCCAGCCGTCGCGACCGATCTCATTGTTTGTCGGATTGAGCACGACTTTCGTCGAGAACACCACGTCGTCCGCATTGAACGAAGCTCCGTCCGACCACTTCACGCCCTTACGGATGTGATAGGTGAGCGTCAGACCATCCTTGCTCACGCCGCCGTTCTGCTGGGTTGGAATCTCGGTGGCGAGATCCGGCACGATGTTGTTATGGTCGTCCACGCGCGTAAGGTACGCCATCGTCAATTGAGCGATGTGAAGCACGTCGGCGTACTGCCCGAGGTGCGGATTCAACGTATTGATGTCGCCGGCGTCGGCGAACGTCATGACATGCGGCTTCGTCCATGAATTCACCCGGCCGCCTACCTCACCGGTCGACACTTTGGTACAACCGGCGGCGAGCATTGCGAGCGCGAGCGAAGCGCCTACAAGCCGTTTCAAATCGAGTACTCCCAAGGATTCCAAAACGGTGAGATCACGGGCGACGGAGTGAAGCCCTTAAGATCGGTGTTGTAGATGTAGACGGGTCTGGCGAAATAGACGACGATCGTCGGAACGTCCAGCGCCAGTTGCTGTTGGATGATGGCGTACTGCGGCTTTCGCTTCGCCTCATCGACCGTCGAGAGCGCAGCGCGTTCGGCGGCATCGACCTTACCGTTTTTCCAAAACATCGTGTTCTGGCCGGTTGGACCGAAATTCCAACTCGAATAAAGGGCACTGTCGTCCGGATCCGACGCGGCGACCCAAGCATAAAACGCGACATCATAGTGCCCGCCTTCGAGCACTCCGGCATTCCCGTTCTGAAACATCTGCGCGGTCGAATAGTTCTTCACGTCGGCCTGAACGCCGATATCTCGCCAGGCGCGTTGCAGCAGTGCCTGTGCTGCGCGGCCGGCCGTAGATTCCGTTTGCGTGCTAAACGTAAATTCCAACCGCTGCCCGTTCTTCACTCGCACTCCGTCGGGGCCGACCTTCCATCCGTCCGCGTCGAGAAGCTGCTTCGCTTTTGCAGGGTCGTACGGATAGTGCTGGACGTCGTTCGAGTATCCCCATGAAAGCATGGGATGTTGATCGGTCTCCGCAAGCGTTGCGGATCCGTGGAAGACCTTGTCGATGATTTCCTGGCGGTCCGTCGCATACGCGAGCGCTTGACGCACGGTGACGTCCGAAAGAATCGGATTTCGCAGGTTGAAGTCGATGTGGCCGAACTGAAACGCGTAGGGACGAACCGTAACGAGTCCGTTTTTGGGATCGGCAGCGAGCGCTTGATATCGAGGCCAATTCAAACCGCTTCCGCGCACGATCATGTCGATGTTGTGCGTTTGCAGTTGCGTTTCCATCGTGTTTTCATCGGGTTCGAAGTAGTAATCGATCTCGGAGAGCTTCGGCTTCCCCATGAAATAGTTCGGATTCGCGGTGAGACGCACCATCGTTCCGCGCTGCCATTCGATGACTTTGAACGGGCCGCTTCCAATCGGCATGGAATTAAACGGTGCATTGTTTACCGACGTCGGGCTATTCAGATAGCTCCCGAGTAGATGCTCGGGAAGAACCGGCGTATTGCCGTTTACGCCCCAGAGCTGCTGTAAGAACGGTGCATAGACGCGTTTCATATGCACGACCGCGACGTATGGATCGCTGCAGTCAATATCTTTGATGTCGCGATATCCATCGGTCGCCGCGACGTTCGTATGCGGATTGATAACGACTTGCCACGTGAATCGCATGTCTTTGCACGTAAGCGGTTGACCGTCTTGCCACTTGATGTTATGACGCAGCTTATATTTGAGCGTTAAGCCGTCTTTGCTTACGTCACCGTTCGCAAGCGTCGGAACCTCAGAAACTGCATCGGGCACCGGTTTGGCGTGATCGTCGTAGACAACCGCATAGGAAAAGATCAACGTTGAAAGGTCGCCGGTAACCGCGTTGGCACCAACGACGGGATTCAGCGTCGTGATATCTTGATTCTCGGCGATCCGTAAGACGCCGGGACGAGTCCATGGATGGCGGGTGCCTGCGGTTTGTTCATTTCCGACTTTCGTGCATCCCGCGGCTGCGACCGCGATGAGTCCGGCGGCGAGCGCCGCGCGCATACGTGTGTTCAGACCGAACCTCCCTCTTCATCCGGAGAAGCTTTCATTGTGTCGGGATCGATGCCGTGACGCTCGTAAAACTCACGAAACGCTTGCGGCGCGATCTCCGACGGTTTGATCTCGCTGCGTCCACCCCAAAACACATTGGTATAGCCGAAATCGATGCCTGCTTCACGCAGGTGTTCGTCGATCGCAGCTTTATGCGCCAGCACACGCTCTTTTTCCATTCCGTGCGCGACGGCCATGATATTCACATTGCGAAACTCCGGGCCGCCCTCCCGCCAATAGGCGTGGGTGATCACGTAGTGCCGCCCGACTTCGCGTCCCGCTTCCATTTCGCGGCCTTGCGGCACGGCCCAGTGAAACAATGCATTGTACCGCGTGACGCGCTCGTTGTTCGCTCCGGGTTTGACGTGTTCTAAAAACGTCGAGAACCGGCCGATCACACGGCGCGCGTTGAGGTCTCGCGCGACATGCGCAAATTCCTCGAGTGAGACACCCGCTTCTTTAGCGCGCGCATCCCAGAGGTTACGAACGATCTCATCCGGTTCGAACTCGCGCTTGAGCGCGGTGAGAACGCGCCATTCTAGATCGCTCAAGTGCACGATCGCCGTGTCTTTTGGCTGCGCCATCTCATCGGCGCGCTCGCCGGGCTCGAGCCCGCGGCGGCGCACGTGTCCGACGCCGAGCGCGAAAACAATTTTTGCAGGCATCAAGCGGAAAAATTCGGCTCCCGTTTGCTTCGCCAGAAACTCGGCGTGTTTGCGCAGCGAGTACCCTTGCGGCACCTTGACCGTCGTCCAGAGCCGGTATGAACTGCCTGGCGTCAGCGCATCGGTCGTGCGAATGACGATATGTCCCGAAAACGGATCATCCTTATACATGTACTCGAACGCAGCATCGAGCCGGTCGCTTGGGACCTGCCACGCGCAAAGAGCACCTTGCGCGAGATTGGTCGACATCAGCGTCTGCCGGACGCGCCTGATCGTGCCGGCGCGCAGCATGGCGACGACGCGTTCGATGACCTTATCGACAGGAATGCCGCTTTGCTCGGCAATAGCGCCGAACGGATCCTCTTGAAAGCCGGTTAGGCGGTCTTCGGAGACCGCGAGAATGGCCGCGTTGACGGGGTCTGAGACCGCGGCCGGAACGGTGGGATGATCGGGAGCCATACGCCGGTCTTTAGACGATGGCTCCCAACCTCCGTTCTACAACCTCAAAGCTTGAGATCGCTCGCGCCGATTGCGAAGGTATAACGCTCCTCGGAGATCCGTTCCGCGTAGAGCGCGTTGACGTACGTGCTCGACGCGGTTGCAAAGAGCGATTGCGCCGTCACGATGTCGGTGATCGTCGCGGCACCGACTTTATATCGCGCTTCGGTGGCCTGCACGTTGACGACCGCGCTGTTCAAACCCGATTGCGCTTCGACGAGCGCTGCGCGCGCCGAGATCACTTGCGAAAGAGCCGTGCGGACGTCGGATTCAACCGTCAGCTTCGTGGTCACGAGCGACGCGTTGGCTTGATCGACTTGGGACGCCGCTAGCGCGACGTTGTAATTCGTCAGACCTTGATCGTAGATCGGAATGCTGATCGACGCGCCGAGCGTACCGCTTCCGCTGAACGGCAGCGAACCATTGGGACCGCCGACTAAAAGGCGTCCGGTGCCCGTGGAACCGTTCGCGTCGATCGTCGGGAAACGCGCGAGCTTCGCAAACCGCAGATTCTCTTGCGACGATTCGACCGTGTGAATCGCCGCGAGATAATCGGGCCGCAGATTCAGTGCTTCGTTGAGCGCCTCTTGATACGGAAGCGTCCTTACCTGCGGCGGTGAGTTCGAGAGATGCTGCGGCTGAACCGCCGTATCCGCATCCAAACCGAGCGTAGTTGCAAACGTGGCCTGCGCGCCGATCGCGCTGCTTTGCGCGGCGACGAGCGCACCGCGCGCCTGCGCCGTCTGCGCTTGTGCGGCCGCGAGATCCGAACGCGCGGCAGCGCCCGCGCGAATCTGCGCCGAGATCGCATTCTCTTGCGTTTCGAACTGCCGCACGACGAGCGCGTCGGCGTCGACGGTCGCATCGGCTTGCAGCACGCCGTAGTAGGCGTTTGCGACATTGAACGCGAGCGTCTGCAACTGACGAACGAGCGTGTCGCGTCCGGCGATGTCCGCTTCCTTTGCGGTGCGGATGCCCGCGATCACGCGACCGCCGTCATAGATCAGCTGCGTGATCGAAATCGTCGCGCTCTCACGCGTTACGATCGTGCTGCCGGTGTTTGCGGTGTTCGTTCCGCTACTGTTGGATGCTCCGTTGGACGAGCCGTACGTTCGCGTGAGCGAACCGTCGGCGCTGATATTCGGAAAGAGCGCACCTTGTTCGGCGCCGTACTTCGCATAAATTGCGCGGTACTGCGCGCGTTCGGACGCAAACGCGGGCGATTGCGCCACGCTGATGTCCGTCGCTTGTTCGAGCGTGACGCTCGTCGGCACGCCGGCGCGCTGACGCTGCGCGGCAACGTCGGGCGCGGGAGAACCGTACGCGGGATACGGAATCGGCGAAGCCGACACCGTCGGTAACGGCATGGGCGAAGGCGCCGTAACCGGTGCTTGTTGCGGCTGCGCACTCGCAAACATGGGCGCAGCGGGAGCCAGCACGAACGCAAGAGCGAGCGTTCGCGCGGCGATGATCAACGGACGACTCACTGCGAGTTCGATCCTCCATTAGATCCCGGCGTAGCGCCGTTGACGGCAACGACGCTTCCGTCTTTGAGCGCATCGGGACGCGTCGTGATTACTTTCACGCCCGGCTGCACTTGCGGCGCATCGACCTCGGCGAGCGTGTCGGTCTGAATGCCGACGCGCACCGGAATTTCCTTGGCTTTATTGTCGGGACCGACGACGTAGACGGCATTGCCGTTTTCGGTTTGCGCGACTGCCGTGCGCGGAACGACGATGGCGTTGTTGCGCCCTTCTTTTGTAATGGTGGCGGTTATCAGCATACCGCCGCGGAGCGCGTCGCCCGGGTTCGCCATTTGGATACGCGCCAGATACGAGAGCGTCCCCTGCGTCGGCACGGCGTTCACCGTGCTGATATTCGCCGAGAACGTTTTCCCGGGAAGCGAACTCGAAATGAAACGAACGCCCGTTCCTGGACGCACGTAGGCGAGGTCTTCGTCGGGAACGTTGATGTTCACCCACACGGTGTCGACGCGCGAGATCGCAAGCACCGGTTGTTGCGGGCTTGCGTATGCGCCGGGATCGAGCAGACGCTGCGTGATCACACCGGAGTACGGCGCATAGAGCGTCGTTTGCGAGATCTGCGTGCGCAGCGTGTTTGCATTTGCCGCAGCGGCTTGGGCGCCGGCTTGCGCCGCTTTCACGTTTTGCGCGCTGACGCTGTTGTTCAGGAGGCCCTTTTGCGCGTTTTGCACCGAATTTTGCGCTTGAACGTAGGCCGCGCGCGCGGACTCGAGCTGCGCCTGCGAAACGTAGCCTTGCTTGTAGAGCGACTCGTCTTGATCGTAGACGAGCTTCGCGTTGTTCAGCGCGGCCTGCGCGGTCGTTACCGCCGTTTCATTTTGCATCATCTGCGCCGGCAGTCCGACTTGTGCACCGGTCGCGCTCGCGCTTTGTTGCGCGGCTTGCGCTTGCGCTTGCGCCAGTTGTGCGCGGAGCGTCGAATCGTCGATCTTCGCGAGAACCTGTCCCGCGCTGACGTGATCGCCGACATTGACGTTGATTGCCGTCAGCGGTCCACTTTGCTGGAATGCAAGCGTCGACTGCTGCAGCGGGGCGATCTGTCCGTCGAGTGAGATGTATGTTGCGATGTCGC
>JAFANA010000086.1 GCA_019232905.1 Vulcanimicrobiota bacterium | reverse complement strand
CGAAAAGAATCGCGGTTGCACCATCGTTATACCGCCCCGATAAACAGCGAACTATCCTCGCGCGGGGCATGTTTCGCAGCGTATCCCCTAAAAAGAAGTGGGTACTTCGTCTCAGATTATGGCCGAGTGGAACCTATCAATACTTTTAAATCAACAACAATTTTGCGACGCGCATCACACGCAAAAAAATGAAGCCGGACATTGTCCGGCTTCATTTTCTTTCGCGCATCGTTGTGACGATCAACCTTTGCCGGAATCAGTCGCAAGAGTTGCTTTCAGATCGATCGTAATGTTCGAATACTGACCAGGACCGGTTTCTTCACGGATCGTGGTGTACTCGGTGATCGCGGTCGGCATGAGTTTGTTCATATCGTACGTGTACTTTGCCGTCGACGAGGTCGTCCCGCGCGTCGAGCCTTGGAATTTCTCGTTACGCTGCGCATCGATCGTCACAATGCCGTTATCGATTCCCATGACGGTGTAGTCGATACCGATGCCGGCTGCGTCGCTGCCTTCGTGCCAATGCTTCTTAGCATCGAGTGCCGTCGAATCGAAGAAGTGCGGTGACAACGTGCGCATCACGCTGATTTCTTCGGGATTCACGGTCCCCGCGCCGCAAACAACGTTCGTGTTTGCATACACGACGCACGTCGTCGCGCCCGCGGTGCGGTACTTCTTTGCCTGCTCCGAAACGCTTACGACAAGACCGCCGTCGGTTTCAACGCCTTGCACGTCGACGCTGATTTGTCCCATGTCCGAACCGGTTCCCTGATATTGCGTGTCGCCGGTGCCCGTCACCACGGAACCGTTGCCCTCTCCGTTGAATCGAACCGCGGAATTGGTGTCGTGACTATCGTTTTGAATACCGACATCAAACGTGTAGACGAGATGCCGTTGTGCAGCCGGCTGATCCGCCGCAGCGGAGGCCGGCGAAACAGAAAACGCGATGCTCAGCACCGCAAGTAAAAAAAGAAGGCGCTGCATGCCGCTGCGTCTTCTTCTCAACCGCCGAACGCATCCTGCGCTCGCACATAGTACATTTGGCACTCGGTTCAGGCGAAAGCGTCGATCCCCGTCCCGAGTCCGATCGACGCGAACATGATAGCGCTCTGCGCCGCGTCGAGGTTCTGAACCGCTTTCAAAACGCCGACATCGACGCCTTGGGTAACGCTGGCAGCGGCCAGGCTGGTCGCAATCCCACTCAGATCCATCTTCGTCCTTGAAACCTCCACTTTAGATATCGGTAGAACGGAATGAGAACTCCATCACCGCCCCGAGGTCATTCATGAATCCGATGCTCGCCACGTTCGTCCGCCTTACCCTGATCATCGCCGCCGCCCTGGCCGGACTGTTCCTTCTGGTCATCGTGCTGAAGGTCGTGATCGTTGCAGCCCTCGTGGCTGGGCTCGTGGTCGGCGGTCTCTTCCTCTATAAGCTCGTCCGCCGGCGCCTGGCCGGCAACGTCGCCGTCAGCCGGCGGTAAAGGCCTCGAGGACCGCCGACAGGCGGTCCGCTTCTTCCATCATAGGCGCGTGCCCCGAGCCTTCCATCCACTGCAGCCGGGCGTCGGGAAAGAGGCGTCCCATCCGCTCGGTTTCTTGCCGCGGAACGATCGGATCGGCGCCGCCGCCGACCGCCAGAACCGGCATGAGGAGCTCGGGGGCAATGTCCTCCGCTGAGTCCCGAAGGGCCATCCCGCGCAGCATTGCGGCGAGTCCGCGCGGATCGTGATTTTCCGCGATTTTTCGGGCTTTTTCGACGATTTCAGGCCGATTTTCCAGTGTTTTCTTAGCAAAAAGCGCCGGCACATTTTTGTCGAGAATCTCGTCGATCGAACCGCTCGTTTCCAATCGCGTCGCGAGTTCGTTGCGCGCGTTCGCAACGTCCGGCGTGTCTGCGACGATGCGACTGCAAACGAGTGCGAGACGCGCGACGCGTTCGACATACATGCGCGCGAATGCGAGCGCGACATACCCGCCGAGTGAGTGACCGACGATCGTCGCTCGATCGATCGAGAAGTGATCCATCACCGCCGCAACGTCGCCCGCGAGCGTTTCCATCAGATACGGCCCATCGACAACGCTCGATCCGCCCATGCCGCGCAAGTCGACCGCGACGACGCGATGCGTTCGCGCGAGCACCGGAATCTGCGCGCTCCAGATTTCTTTTGCGAGCGGAAATCCGTGAATCAGCACGATTGCATCGTCGCCGGAACCGTCGATGCGCGCATCGATGCGCACGTCGTCATGTACTAAAACTTGCATTGACGCTCGATATTGTGTATAAGGGGTTTAACAACCCTGGTTGCTTAGCTACCAGAGAAAGGACGACTCCACGCACATGGCAGTCAAACGTAGAAAGAAAGCGGCGGCAAAGCCCGCAGCTCGTAAAGCGGCTCCGAGGCGTAAAGCAGCGGCCCGCAAGACCACGCGTAAGAAGGCGACGACGCGCCGCAAGGCCACGCGCAAGAAAGCCGCAGGCGGACGCAAGAAGAAAGCCGCAGGCCGTAAGAAAGCCGCAGGCCGCAAGAAGACGTCGCGCAAGAAGAGCACGCGCAAGTCGGCCGCTCGCAAGACGACGCGTAAGGCTTCGGCTCGCAAGACGACCCGCCGCAAGGCAACGCGCCGGAAGAAAGCAGCAGCTTAAACCGGCGTTTTTTACGCTCGTATGCGAGCCGCATCTCTGCGGCTCGCTTTTTTTATTTGTCGCCGCGTTGTTTTAAACGGTGCGGATTATTGGGTGGAATGAATAGACGGCCAGCACGACGATGAGGCAGATTCCGCCGGCGATTTGGAAGGTTGCGTGTAGGCCGATGAATGCGGCGATTGCGCCTAGGACGAGTGATCCTCCGGGGACGACGCCGACGGCGATCATGGTGTAGACGGAAATGGCTCTTCCTCGTACGTCGTCGGGGCTTAGGGTTTGGATCAAGGTGTTGGACGCGCCTAAGAACGCGAGTACGCCGAGGCCGATCGCAAAAAAGACGGGGATGGTGAGTCCGATTTTCCAAATGAAGCCGAGGAGTAACACGCCGACGGACATCAACGAGCCGGCGATGACCCACTGTGTAGAGCGGCGTTCGCCTCCGGCGAAGGCCGCCGTGATAAGTGCTCCGCCGAATCCGCCGACGCCGACGGCGGCGACGGCCCAACCCAGTGATTGCGCGCTGCCATGAAGTGTGTTGACGATAAATGCGGGGATGAGCTGACTGTACGGGCGTACGAAAAGTGCGGTGATGGTGAAAACGAGGATGATCCAACGCAGGATCGGGTGGTGCGCGAGAAAGTGTAGCCCGGTATGGATTGATTGCAGCATCGGCTCGCGGACTGCGCCCGACGGAGGCGAGTGCGCCATCATCAGAATTGCGACGACGACGGCGAGCGTTAATACCGCATTGATGTAAAACGAGCCGGCGACGCCGACCCAGACGATCAGAATGCCCGCAATCGCGGGGCCGATGACCGCCGGTGCGTTGAAGGCGACCGATGTCAGACCGATCGCGTTACCGACCAGCGGGCGATCGACTAAGTGCGGCGTCCAGCTTTGCCGGACGGGCGAATCGAAAGCGTTTGCAGCAGCGTTAATCGCGGAGATGGCAACGAGTCCAATCATCGAAAGGTGATGTAGCGTTGCGAGCACCGCCAACGCGAGGGCGGCAAGCGACATCGTCACGTTCGTCAAGATCAGAACGCGGCGGCGCGGCTGCGTGTCGGCGACCACGCCGGCAACGGGTGAAAGCAGCAAGACCGGAACCGCGCGCGCACCGCCCAGAATCCCGAGGTAAAGCGCCGCGCGATGCGGCGACCCTGCGAGTTGCGACACGAAGAATCCCATGGCCGTGAACTGCATCCACGTCCCCAGATTCGAAATCATCAACCCGATCCAGAGCAAGCGAAAATCGCGGTAGCGGAGTGGCGCGAGGATACTATCTCGCATGTACTGCCGCTACAATGAGGTTTGCGGAGCCTTCTTCTCCAAAGGTCGAGGTGTCGATCGCGAGGTCGACGATCGCGGACGATCCCATGTCGACCTTGTACCAATCGCGCAAGTGCGCGCGGCGCGCACGGTCGATGCGGTCCACTTCGGCCGCCGCCGTTTTTTCATCGAGGCCGAAGTTTTGCGCGACGCGTTCGATCCGCCACTCCCGCGGAGCGAACATGTAGACTCGCAACACGTCGGGACGTCGCCCGAGAATCACGGAAGAACCGCGGCCGATGATGATGCAGTTTCCGCGCGCCGCATAGTCGCGCACCGCCCGCTGGACTTCGCGCAGAAGCGACTCGTCGAACGTCTGGCCGAAGTTATCCGCGACCACTTCGGGGGTTGCGAGCTCGAGGCTCGAGAGCAGGCGTGAGCCGAGCGAACGGCCCGATTCTTCGGCTTCCAGCGCGACGTTGCGGCTGATGTGCATCCGCTTTGCAACGACGACCGGCAACTGACGGTCTACAACCGTATATCCTAGCAGCGCGGCGGCGCGAGCGGCGATGTCCACGGCGCCTGAGCCGTATTTGTTGGAGATCGTCACGATCACAGCGAAAGAAGTTAGCGATGCCGATCATCGAGACCCGCGACTTGCGCAAAGTGTTCCGCAGCGTGCGCCGCACGCCGGGAGCGCTCGGCGCCCTCCGTACGCTCTTCTCGCATGCGTATGAAGAACGCGTCGCGGTCGACGGCGTCTCGATGTCGCTCGAGGCCGGTGAACTGGTCGGGTACATCGGGCCGAACGGTGCCGGCAAATCGACGACGATCAAGATGCTGACCGGCATTTTGGTTCCGACGTCCGGCACGATCGACGTTGCGGGACTCGTACCCTACGACCGCCGCAAAGAAAATGCGCGCAATATCGGCGTCGTCTTCGGGCAGCGTTCGCAGTTGTACTGGGATTTGCCGCTCATAGAATCGTTCGAGTTGCTCCGCGCCATCTACGGCATTCCGCAAGCAACGTACAAGCGTAACCTCGATGAGTTCATCGAGCTGCTGCAAATGGATGAGTTCTTGCGGACGCCCGTTCGGCAACTTTCACTCGGACAGCGCATGCGCGGCGACTTCGCCGCGGCGCTGCTGCACGATCCGAAGATCGTCTACTTGGACGAACCGACCATCGGCCTGGACGTCGTCGCTAAAGAGGCGATTCGCGAGTTCATCGCTCGTATCAACGCCGAACGCGGTACGACGATCATCCTCACGACACACGACCTCGCCGATGTGGAGCGGCTGTGCCGGCGCATCGTTCTCATCGACCACGGAACGATTATTTACGACGGTGACATCGAGCGCATCAAAACGGAGTACGGCCGCTTCCGGCGGCTCGTGCTTCGATTCGAAGAACCCGTCGATCTTCCGCAGTTGCCCGGAGCCGAGCTCGAAGAATCAGACGGCACGAGTGCGCGGTTCCGGTTCGATCGCAACCGCGAACGAGCCGATCTGCTGATTCGCGAAGCGAGCGAACGATATAAGCTCGAGGACGTCACGCTCGAAGAACCGGATTTAGAATCGATCATCCGGCGTATCTACCTGGAGGGATACCGCGCCTCGGAGGGCGCGACGCTTCCCTAGATCTCGTCGCAGATGCGAGCGATCATCTCGGCGCGATTCTTCGAGTACGTTTTTCGAAGAAGCGTCTTGATGTAATCGGAGACGGTCGACTCCTCAATGCACATCTTGCGTGCGATCTCTTCGCGGGGTTTTCCGCGCAGCAGCAAGCGCAGCACTTCGCTTTCGCGGTTCGTTAAGCGGTACTGCTCGCGCGCGCGGCCGATGGAGTCGCGCACCGTGCGTTCCTCCACGAGCAAGGCCGTAATGCCTTTGCCGCGCGTGCCCTTCAGGCGTGAAACGCGGATCAAGAGCGCAGGCGCGGGTTCGATCACGACGTCGCGTCCGCTCGCCTCGACGCGCCGCACCGCATCGCGCAATTGCAGCTCGATCGGAAGCGGAAAGCGGTCGAGATACTCCGCGGGCATGCGCAACAGCTGTGCCAAGAGTTCGAGCGCACCCGGGTGCGCATACTCGATGTTGAACTGTTCGCTCAGTAAAAGGACGCGGCTGAAAGCGCGCCGTTTCGACACGATATCTTCGGACGGCGCTATACCGGGATGAAAGTCAAGCGACATGCGTCGGTTCCTCTAAAGGTCTACCGTGGAATCCGTCCATCTACGATACCATCGGTTGGCCGCTCTTCCTCCGGCCGTTAGGCCCATAGGACAGTGCATATTGGTACCAGTTTTACCGACAAAGGGCCCGCTTGGTGAGGCCCATGCCAGGAGTTCCCACGCGTACGCGCGGACTCCGTGACCATGATTCTCTCAAGCGGGACGAAGAAGCCGAAGATACATCCGAGTGCATACGTCGCGCCGTCCGCGACGGTCAGCGGCGACGTGGCGGTCGGGGCCGGATGCGCGATTTTGCACGGCGCGATCATCACGGCCGAAGGCGCGCCGGTGACGATCGGCTCGGATTGCGTGATCATGGAGCACGCCGTAGTGAAGTCGAGCGGGGGAAGTGCGCTGCAATTTCCGGTTTCCATCGGGGACCGCTGCATGGTCGGACCACATGCCTTCATCGCCGGCGCAACGCTCCAAAAGGGCTGCACGGTCGGCAGCGGGGCACGCATCTACAACGGCGTCACCATTCAATCAAACGCGCGTGTCGCACCGAATGCGGTGAAAGAACCGGCGGGCGACTTCAACGAGGCGGTCTTCAACATCGAGAAGGCCCCGGACGCCAATGCGAAGGCGGCGCAGACATACGCGCAGTTCTTACGCAAGACGCACGCGCAGGATACAGTGCTCGATGCGCATGTCGGGACCGCTCCGGCGGGTCGTCCTCGCGAGGACAAGGACACCCTTGCGGCACCGGTTGAGGCGGACACCGTCGTCGACGTGATGATGTTGGAGCTTCAGGAGATGGAAGCCCGCAGACGTGAGGCGCTCAAGAACAAACCGAAGCGTTGAGCAGCGGGCCGTCGGCCTGGGTACGTCGCGCATTGTTTCGGTTGTTCTTTCGCTTTTTGAATTGGGTTTGTTTTGGTAGCTGCGCCGTATATTGAGTTTGCGAAGAAGGCCTTTGCGCGTGAGGCTACTTATCGCATGGAGGTTTTGACTGAAGTCGGCTCGCTGGTTTTGCGGGTTTATTTGTTGCGGTCCTTATGGACCGCGCTTTATTCGCAGAATGCGATGCCTTTGAATTTGCCTTTGCATTCGATGATTACGTATGCGACGGTTTCTTTGTTGATGTCGTTGATTCTTGAGGTTGATGGCACCCGGTTGATTCGGGAGAAGCTTCGGGAGGGGACGATTGCGACGGATTTGATGAAGCCTATTAGTGTGCCGTTGTACTTCTTCTCCGATGGAATCGGTCAGACGATGCTGCATGCGGTGCTGGTTATTCCGTCGTTGCTGTTTGCTCTTTTGTTGGTTCGAATCGATGTGCCGCCGGTTGCTACGGTCGCGGTGTTCGCGGTTTCGTTTTTGTTGGGGTATTGCGTCAACTTCTTTTTGAATTTTTTGATGAATTCGATTGCGTTTTGGACGCTCGAGACGTTTGCGGTGCAGTTGGTCGTGCGGTGGGTTTCCGATCTGCTTTCGGGGCAAATTATCCCGTTGACGTTCTTTCCGGGCGTTGTCGGACGCCTGGTGTTTGCGCTACCGTTTGCGGCGATTTATTCGACCCCGCTGCTGATCTACGTCGGGGTGATTCCGCGCGCGCAGTGGCTGACATACCTAGCCGTGCAAGGCATTTGGCTAGTGCTCTTCGGGGCGATGTCGATGCTGGTTTGGCGCGCGGCTTCGCGGCGCGTCGTGGTGCAGGGAGGCTAGCTACTCGGCGAAGACTTCGTCGACGTAGCACCAGCGCCAGTTCTCGCCGGGTTGGAACGAGCGGATCACCGGATGCTTCGTCGCGTGGAAGTGTTTGGTTGCGTGATGGTTTTTCGAACTGTCGCAGCAGCCTACGTGGCCGCAGTCCAGGCAGAGGCGCAAGTGCACCCAGGGGTCGCCCGACTTTCGGCACTCTTCGCATCCCTGCGGCGTGCGGGGCTCCGGATTACCGGCGTGCTCGATGTGCGTGCAGGTCGCGGTTTCCATTACGCGACCGGCGGCGTGTCCCAAAGAACGAGTTCGCCGTTTCCCTTGATATCGAGCGTGCGTACATCGTAGAGGCGCACGGCGTCGCCGCTTTGCAACTTTTCACCGTTGACTTCGACGGTGCCTGAGGCGACGAAAAGAAAGCCGAATCGCTGCGCCGCAAATTCATACACCGGCAACGCACCCTCGACCCGCGCGACCGAAAACGTCGCCTCCTGAGTGATGCGAATCGGCGCATCGACGTTTTGCTCGCCGCTCACAATGCGCAGCCACGTGTTGTAACGCGCCTCAGGTTCAAAATCCATCTGCCCGTACGACGGCGCTTCACCGGTGCGTCCCGGAAGCACCCACATCTGTACGAAGTGAAGCGTCTCATTTTCGTCGGCGTTGAACTCGCTGTGGCGCACACCGGTGCCCGCACTCATGAACTGCACGCCGCCCGGGCCGACGATGCCCTCACTCCCTATGCTGTCGCGATGCTGAAGACGTCCTTGCAAAACGTACGTGACGATCTCCATATCCCGATGCGGATGGGGCGGGAACCCTTTGCCTCCCGCGACAGAATCGTCGTTGAAGACGCGCAACGCGCCCCAATGAAGATTGTTCTCATCGTAATAGTCGGCGAAGCTGAACGAATGGTACGTCTTCAGCCAGCCGTGATCGAAAAACGCGCGATCGGCGGACCGTTGGACCGCGAAAACGGGAGTCGAGGTTTTAGCCATAACATTCGGTTCAATCCGGCATCGGCGGAACAAGGTTGCGAATGCGGCCGAGCAGCAGATGGTAGTAGAGCATGCCGCGCACGGGGCCTAAGCGGTCAAGCACGGCGTCCACGTCGATATCCGGATCGCCCGAAAGCAGTTTGATGGAGCGCGCTACGCCGGAATCGCGCAGCGGGAACGTGTCGAGGCGTCCGAAACCGCGCAAGAGCACCACCGCCGCACTCCACGGACCGATTCCGCGAATTGCGACCAGGCGCTCGGACGCGGCCGGCGTGGGCAACGCTTCGATATCCGCTTCGGTGATTTCGCCGCTTTCGATTGCGCCGGCAACGGAGCGCAAGTGCATCATTTTGTTAGTCGAGAGCCCAGCTTCGCGCAGCGTCGATTCTTTTGCACGCAAAACCGCGCTCGGCGTCGGAAACGCAATCAGCTCAATACCGTCGATCTTCACGGATTCGCCGAGTGCTTCGACGACGCGCCGCATGATCGCCGCTGCAGCGTGAATGCTGATTTGCTGGAAGACGATCGCGTGCGAGCACGCTTCGAACAGCGATGCGTACCTAGGCGGATGAACGCCGCGCAATTCGCGCGCGAGATGCCCAAGCCAAGGAATCTCCGACGCACGTCGCTGCCATGTCCGGAGATCGTATTCCGTGCCAAGCATCTTTTTTACGACCGGTATCACCGTGTGTGAATCGCGCGCGCTTGTTTGGAGCTCGAGAGAACCGTCTCTACGCTGCGTCACCCGCAGCGCCGCGGGCGTTCGGCCGTTCGAAAGCGCGCGGTAGTAGGCGCCGTCCGGGCCGACGACGTCAACGACGTTGGCTGCGAGACGGCGCAACGCGTCGACGGTCAGATCCAATCGATAGGGCCGCGTGACGGGGATGATGTCGTGCGTGGTGAATCGCATCAGCGATGCTTGCGGCCTACGTGCAGTATTGGCGCATAAACGTCCTGACGATGCTCGAATACCGCGCGAACTTCATCATGTGGTTCGCGTTCACGATCGTCTATCACGGCGTCGCGCTCGCAGCGCTGTACGTAACCATGCGGCAATTCCCGTCGATGAACGGCTGGAGTTTCCGCGAGATGTTCTTCCTCTACGCGTTGTGGATGTGCGGCCACGAGCTTCACAACGTCCTCTTTTTCAATGTCGTCACCGTGCCGGACTTCGTGCGGGAGGGACGCTTCGACCGCTTCCTCGTGCGTCCCCTCGATACGCTCTTCCAAGTGCTCACCGTGCCGCAGCAGATCTCGCCTGACGGGATTCTGCTCGCCATCGCGACGCTCGTCGCGGCGGTCGCGGCCGCGCACGTGCGCGTCGACGCCCTGCTCGTGTTGTTCGTTCCTCTGGTCGTTATCGGCGGGGCACTGATCGATCTCGGCATTTCTCTGGTGGTTGCGACCCTTTCGTTCTGGTTCGTTCGCGTCGATACGCTGCGCTGGGTCGTCATGTCGCTCGAACAGGATTTCACGCGGTATCCTATCAGCATCTATACGCGCGGCGTGCGCATCGTGCTCGCCTTCGTCTTTCCATTTGCGTTCATGAACTATTTTCCGGCAACATACTTTCTGCAGAAAGCGGAAACGGGTCTCCATTTGAATCCAACGGTCGGACTGCTCACGCCTGCGATCGGCGCAGCGTGGTTTCTCGCCTCGTACGCTTTCTGGCGTATCGGGCTTCGTTATTATCAGGGAACGGGCTCGTGAAGCGCCACGCATTTCTTGCGGGGCTCGGCGCACTTGCCGCGCTCCCGCTTCGTGTGCGCGCCGCAGCGTTTGACCGCGTCGAAGCGATCGCGCGAACCGTTCCCGGAACGGTCGGCGTCTACTGCCGTACGCTCGCGGACGAACCACCGGTTTTCGCCTTCAACGGCGGGGCCGTATTTCCAACCGCCTCGACGATCAAAGTGCTCATCATGGCAACCGCTTTTGCGATGGAGGAAGCGCGACCGGGAACGCTCGACGAACGGATCACGACGCGTCGCCCCGATCTCATCGGCGGCTCGGACTTCATGAGCGAGCAACAGGACGGCGCCCGTTTTCGAGTACGCGAGCTCTTGATACCGATGATCCAGCTCAGCGACAATACCGCGAGCAATTACCTGATGACGTTCTTTGGTTTCGACACCATCAACGCGGTGGGCCGCCGCGCCGGCATGCTCTCGACGAAACTCGCCCGGCATTTCCTCGACTACAGCGCTATCGTTCACCACAACGACAACGTAACGACGCCCGCGGATATGGCAACGTTGCTTTATAAGATCGCGCACGGCGCGCGTGAAGGGCTCACGACCGTTGCGACACCCGAGCACTGCAAACGGATGATCGACATCATGCTCGGCCAGACCGATCGCGACGGCATTCCGGCCGGACTTCCGAGAGGGACGCAAGTAGCGAATAAAACGGGCGAGATCGACGGGACACGCAACGACGTTGCGATCGTCGAACCGTTCAAAGACTCGCCTTATATTCTGACCGTATACAGCAAAGAAGTCGAAGACTACAACGCCATTTACGATGCGATGCATCGCATTGCTCGATTATCGTACGGACTGGCCGGACGAAGCGACGTATAGCTAGGTTCCCTTCGGTTCGACTGTTACGCTCGTCATCTTGTCCCCGCGACGGATGGCGTCGAGCGTTTCGTAGCCGTCGGAGAGTTGGCCAAAGACCGTGTATTGTTTGTCCAGAAAACGCGCGTCGTTCAAACAGACGTAGAATTGCGAACCGGCCGAATCGGGATTCGACGCCCGTGCCATTGCAACGGTTCCGCGCAGATGGGGCTTGTCGTTGAACTCGGCCTTCAATCGATAGCCTGGCCCGCCCGTTCCGTCGCCTTCGGGATCGCCGCCCTGAATGACAAAGCCCGGCTCGACGCGGTGAAACGCGAGGCCGTTGTAAAAGCCGTCGTCGGCGAGTTTCAAGAACGCGGCGCAATGCATGGGCGCGTCGTCCGGGAAAAACGTAAAGACCATGTCGCCTTTATCGGTCGCAATGCGCACCTGCGACGTCCGGGCGCGTTCCGTGTATTCGGCAAGCTCGTCGGCTTGCGGTGGTGTTCGTGCCATGCGCCCCCGTGTTGTACGCTGCCGCCGCTTCGCCTCCC
Source organism: Vulcanimicrobiota bacterium (assembly GCA_019232905.1). Lineage (GTDB taxonomy): Bacteria > Vulcanimicrobiota > Vulcanimicrobiia > Vulcanimicrobiales > Vulcanimicrobiaceae > JAMXLG01. The sequence goes on along the minus strand of JAFANA010000086.1, from coordinate 89,751 downwards.
CGAAGCAGGCGGCCCTGAAAGCGGCTCGCCCGTTTAGTCGAGTGGGACGGTGGTTACAATCGTCTTGGTGCCATGTCGAGTCAGCTTTTGGGCCGCGAGGACGGTCACATCAAACGGACGCTCCATCTAACGATCCCGCCGGATCCGGCGTATGCCCGGACGGTGCGTGACGCCCTCATCGGGTTTGGCCGGTTGAACAACATCGCGGACGCGGACTTGGAATCGTTGCTCTTTGCGGTCGGCGAGGCGCTTGCCAACGCGATCGAACACTCGGCAACCGGGCTCGACATCGAGGTCTTCGCCGAGGTCGAACACGACCGTATCACCGCAACGGTCACTGACTACGGTCAAGGTCTCGCAGCGATCCCGCAACAGCACCTGCCGCTGCCCGAAACCCTCGCCGAACGCGGACGCGGACTTCCGATCATGCAGCGCTGCACCGATTTCATGAACGTGAAGAGCACGCCGGGCGCCGGAACGGCAATCACGATGGGTCGCTGGCGGCGCACCTACGAAAACGCGGAACACCGAAGCATTTCGTAAAATATCCCGGCGCATGAAATCATGCGCCGCGTTTTTTGCTGCTCTGCTTTGCGCGCCTCTTCTGGCCGCCGCTCCGCAACCCACGCTTAGCCCGCCTCCGGTAGATCCGCAGATTGCGTCGCTCGTGAACGCGATCAGCGCGGATCGTCTGCGCGAAAGCGATACGAAGCTCGTCGGTTTCTTCACCCGGAACGATTTCTCGGAAACGAGCTCGACGGCGACCCGCGGCGTGTTCGGCGCGCGCGATTGGATTCGCTCTGAATTCGAGCACATCGCAGGGACGACCGCCGGACGGATGAGCGTTACGCTCGATACTTATCTTCAACCCAAGACTGCAAAAACGCCGCGCGCGGTGACCGAGTCGAGCATCATTGCAACGCTGCGCGGCGACGAACCAGGGCCGCTCTACATCATGTCGAGCCATTACGACGACTGCAACGGCGACTGCACGAACGGAACGCGTGTAGCGCCCGGTGCCGACGACAACGGTTCGGGAACGTCGGCCGTGCTCGAAGCAGCGCGGGTGATGGCGCCGCATCATTTCCGCGGCACGATCGTGTTCGCCGTGTTCGACGGTGAAGAGCTCGGATTGTGGGGATCGCAGCACTACGCAAACGCGCTCAAGGCCGCAGGTACGCAAGTAGCTGCAAATTTGAACAATGACATCATCGGAAATACGCAGGGCGGCGGCGGTGCGCGCGAACCCGGGGTCATTCGTGTTTTCAGCGAAGCGCTGCCCGCGGGAACGGCACTGGACCGCGTTAATCTCGTCGGATCGGAGAACGATTCGCCGTCGCGCGAATTGGCTCGATACGTCGGCGAGGTCGTGCCGCAGTACGTACCGGATTTTTCCGTGCGCGAGATTTGGCGCGCCGACCGGTTTTTGCGCGGCGGCGACCAAGAATCGTTCCAAGCGGACGGTTATCCGGCGATCCGGTTCGTGGAGTCGAATGAAAATTTCACGCATCAGCATCAAGACGTCCGCCTCCAGAACGGCGTGCAGTACGGCGACCTTCCCGTTTTCATGGATTGGGACTATCTGAAGCGCGCTACGCAAGCAAACGTTGCCGCCCTGGCGTCGCTCGCTTCGGCGCCGCTGCCGCCTGCGAACGCTCAACTGATAACGCACAAACTCGGATACGACTCGACGCTTCGTTGGCAGCCGTCGCCGGGCGCAGCATCCTACGAGATCGTATGGCGCGCGACCGATGCACCGCAGTGGCAATTCGCGAAGAACTTCGGCAACGTGACGGAAGCGACCGTACCGGTAAGTAAGGACGACTACATTCTCGGCGTACGGGCGATCGGCGCGCAAGGTCATCGCAGCGTCGTAAGCTACCCGACGCCCGTCCGGGAATAGCGCCCGCAGCGGTGGGTATGCCGTATGTGCATGCCCACCTGGCCCGAAGAGCTGTACCTGATTACGCACGCGGAATGCGACGCCGGTTCCGGCGTATCGAACCGCGAAGCGGGACTGACGCTGCGCGGACAAGTGCAGGCGCAAGAACTCGCAACCTGGTTTTCCGATCACGAACCGCGTGCCGTATGGTCTTCGCCGTTCCGATGCGCGCGCGAAACCGCTCGCATCGCCTTGGCGGCTGCGCACGCACACGCCGCACTCATCGTCGATGAACGTCTGGCGCTTCACGATCCGTCGCACATCCTTCACGACGCCGGCGCGCTCGTTGAAGCATTGCGCGGATGCTCGTACGCACGCCTCGCCGTCATTACGCACTTGGCCGTCGTGCTCGCGCTCAGCTCCATTTTAGAGCGCGTTCCGATCGCGGGCCTCGTGAACCGCAGTAGACGTGAATGCGCGATTACCGGCTATAAGCGCGACGGCGTCGCGATTCGTCGCATCGCGTAGCGTGTCTTCCGGTTGGGTAAGAACGGGGCGATGGATGCCATTAAACTGCTCAAAAAAGACCATCGCGACGTCGACGCGATGTTCAAAGAAGCCCACGGCCTGAGCGACGGGGCAAGCGTCTCCAGACGAAAACTCTTCGACCAGATTGCCGATGCGCTCGAACTGCACACGCAGGTCGAAGAGAAGATCTTCTACCCTGCGGTGAAAGACGCGTCGCTCCGCGACAAAGAGGCTCGCGAGGAAGTGTTCGAGGCGTACGAAGAGCATGACAACGTCAAAGCGATGATCGAGAAGCTTCGCGAAACGGACGCCAAAGACGAGACCTATAAGGCCAAGCTCCAAGTGCTGGAAGAGCTGGTCAAACACCACGTCAAGGAAGAGGAACGATCGTTCTTTCCGCAAGCGCAAGAGCTGCTGGGAGCCGATGAGATAGAACAGCTCGGCGAGCAGATTGCGCAAGCTAAGGCGCGCGCGATGAACGGCGCGACGAACGGGCGCCGCCGCCAAACCGCGCGACGTTAATCCTCATCAGGTTGTGGCGGTTGCGCGCGAGCGAGAACAACGCGCACGGTTGTTCCTTCAGGCGAACTTTCGACGCTCACCGCACCATGGTGGGCGTCGACGATTTTCTTGACGATGTACAGGCCGATACCGCTACCGCGCTTGTCCCTTGAGCTCTCCGCGCGCCAATATTCCTCAAAGACATGCGGCAGATCGGTAGCGTCGATCCCTGGACCGCGATCGACAACGGAAACCTCGACCGTTTTCTCCCGGCTCGCAATCCGAACGTCGATCGGTCCGTTCGAGTACTTAACGGCGTTCGAAATCAGATTGTCGAACACGCGCGAGAGATATCGTCCGTCTCCCCAGACAAAGTCGTCAGAGAGCGTTACACGGATGTCTTGGCGGTTCGAGAAGCGATCGGCCGCCTCGGCAATAACGTCGTAGATGAACACCCGCTCGGGCGTAATGACGAGCGTGTCGTTCGCGACGCGCGCCATGAGCAGCGCCTCATCGGTCATCGACGAGAGATCGGACACTCCTTTGTAAATTGCACGAAACGCATTCTTTCGCAACTGCGTGTCGGGGTGCGTCTCGACCAGTTCCGCGTTCGCCTGAATCACGGCGAGCGACGTTCGAAAGTCATGCGCGAGAATCGCAATGATCTTCTTGCGCCATTCGCTTTGGCGCGCAACGGTGTCGCGCTGCTCCAACACCGAGCGAAGCAGACGTTCCTCACGATGCGCGCTCGCGCGCTCCGAGTAGTATCCGAAGGTCGCGACGACGACGATCGCGAGCAGAATCAGCGAGTAACTTCCAAACCGCAAGAGGCTGCGTTGGGTAACGATACGCTCGACGCGCTGCTCGTAGTAGCGATCGATCGACGCAATCGCGTTGCGCATGGTCTCGATGAGACTTGCCCCCGCGCGCTGAGGGACGTCGTTCGATTCGCTGCGTGTGCGGAGAATCGGGCCTGCAACGCTTCGCTCCCAGTTTTCATGGGCGACGGCGAATGCATCGAGTGCTTGTGCGATTTGCGGCTGACGTCTCGTGCGATGGCGAAGCGAAGCCAAGGTCACGTCGAGTTCATGACGAGCGGTGAGATACGGCTGCAAAGACGACGCCTTGCCGGCTGCCGCGAGTGCGCTCAAGCCGGTCTGCTCGTCCGTCTGCGCGTGCATCAGGCGCTGCGCATCGTATCGCTGCGAATCGGTTGAGCGCAACTCCCTGTCGAGCTCGTCCAGCCACGTAAACGTTGCGACGACGATGGCAAGCACCGCCGTAAGCACGATAATGTAGCGCGCGACCAATCGGTCCAGTCGTCGGCTTCGCCGCCAGAACGAGAGCTCGCGCTCCTCGCCGACCGGAGTCATCAATTCGATTTTAAACCACTGGCCCGGCTAAACGATGAAAATGGGCACAAAGGCCCATCAGCCGCCTTACGCGCCGGCGAGAAGAACGCGAACCGTCGTGCCGGCTCCCGGCGTGCTTTCGATGGACGCATGTCCCCCATGCGCCTCGACGATTTTCTTGACGATAAAGAGCCCGATGCCGCTGCCGCTCCGCTCGCTCGTACTTTGTGCGCGCCAGAACTCGTCGAACACATGCGGCAGATCAGACGGATCGATACCGCGACCGCGATCGGTGACGGCGATCTCGACGTCGGGTCCGCCGCTGCGCGAAATCGCTACGTCGATTGAGGTGGCGGGCGGAGAGTATTTCACCGAGTTGCTGATGAGGTTGTCGAACACTCGCACGAGATACGGACGGTCGCCCATGACCATCGCGTCGGATGATGCAATACGAATCGCGCGCTCGGCGCGATGGCGCTCTGCAGCTTCCGCAACGATCTCGTAGATGCGCTGAGGACGAAGATGAAGGGAAATTGCGTTATTGCTCATGCGGGCCATCAACAGCGCTTCTTCCGTCATCGCCGTCAGGTCTTCGACGGTTTTCACCATGACGTCGTACGTCTGTTCGTCGTCGCGGCGCTCCGGCATCGCTTGGAGCATCTCGCTGTACGCGCGAATGACGCTGAGCGAAGAACGGAAGTCATGGGCGAGCATCGCGATGATCTTCGTACGCCATTCGCTGCGCAGCGCTTCCACGTCCCGATCGTCGATGATCGTTCGAAGCAACGTTTCCTCGCGCCGCACGCTTTTTCGCTCCGTAACGTAGCCGGTTATCGCGATCGCCAAGATCGAGAGGAGGATGATGCACAGTGTAAACCAGCGCAGCTGGTACTTCAGCTCCATAATCCGGTCGTAGCGCTGCGCGTACCGCTGCTCGATCTTCGCGATATCGGCGCGGGCGGCGTCGATCAATTTCTTGCCGAAGTGTTCGCGCGTGATATTCTTGGGGTCGTCCGGATGGGCGACAACCGGATGCGCGATCGAACTCAGCCACGAGTCGTGCAGCAGCGCGAAATCGGCGATCGCACTCGCGGCAACGGTATCGTCGGCGGTTCGCCTGGTAAGCGAAAGCAGCAGATTTTTCAACGGAGCTTGCAAGTGGTTGTAGGGAGCGAGGAATTGGCGCTGATCCGTGTCGTCGTAGCCGTCCACCGCCGTTGCTTGGTCGACGAAGAGCTGCAGCGCGAGGCGCGCGTCGAGCCGGACGTCGTCAAGTTGACGCGACTTTGCATCGAGCAAATTCGACGACGCGAAGCTGGCGATAATAATCGTCAGCACCGCCACGAGAATCAGCCCATACCGGGTAACCGTCCGATCTAAACGGCGGGTCCGGCGCCAGGTCGACATGAGGCCTTCACCCGCGGAGGCCGGGCCGGCAACCCTGGAAATGGCTTCCACTTGCACCTCAGCTCGCGCGGCGTACCCGTATGTGCACAGTACACCGCAAAAAAAAGCTTATGGTTGCACGCAGGTTTCCCCTGTTAGGACTGCTTGCCGCTCTGCGCAATAGCGAGCGGCGAAACGATGAACGCCGCTGCTAGTGCCGTCACCGCCGAAAAGATCAGGGTCCGCCAGCTCACCGCTTGAGTCGTGCCCGCGGCCCGCACGTGAAACGATGCGCCGATCTGCGGCAGCGCAACGTTCACGATTCCGGTGTCCAACGTCGAGATGAAAAACGACAATGCAGCGACGGCGACGGCGATACGCTCGGGCTTCTTTCACGCGATCATACCCGCGTGACACTACACGTCGCGGTGAACCGTCCCTTGCTTCGCATTGAACAAGGCGGCGAAGTGCGCACGGTACGGCAATGCTGTCAAAAACCACAAGGCAGCGACGACCAGCGGAACGGGCAGCATTGCCGGCATGACGAGACCGTGGAACACGAGACTGTTATAGAGAAAAGCGGCAAGAATCACGAGCGCGACCGGGACGTAGCGGTTGACGAGCAGTAACACGCCGGCAACGAATTGGGCGAGCGAGATTGCGTAGATCCAGTGGCTTTGGTAAAAGGCAGAGTTCAGCGCGCCGGCGAGGCCCGGCATCGGCGGCGGCGTCCCGATCAAGAGCGGCGAGACACCCGCCAGGGTGAAGATCAGGCCGAGTAGGATGCGGGCAGTAAGAGCGACGATGGACATGGTGCTTGTCTCCTTGCGAGTTCCGGGCCTCGATCCGGCCCTTCACTCATGACGTCGAAGCAGCACCTGCGATCTCGACACGCCGTGCACTCGAGCGCATTTGCGCGAAGAGCACGATATGTCCAATCATGAAGCACGGCACGAGAAACAACGGGATTAACGACCACGGCAACTGCAAGATGGTGTCGCTGCCGACACCCGCGTGAATGAGCTGAAGCGGAGAGCCGTTCAACGAGGTCATGCCGAGCGCAACCGCGGTGACGAGGTCGAACAGACCGAGCGCATTCCAAACGGCGAGACGCGAATCGGTTCGTGTAAGCCGCGGTTCACCGAGCGTGAGCGGTATGGCGAGCAGACCGACAACGATATCGCCGATGCCGGCCGAATACGGGAACGGTCCGTCAAGCCGGCCGGCAAACGCAAGCGCAACGAATAAGAATCCGATCGAACGGAAGATGTTGGCACCGATGATGAAGCGCCGAGGAATATCGAGCAACCGTTCGCGCGCTGTAGGAGACAGCGCCATTGCAACTGCGGCAACGGCAAAAGGTACAACAAACAACGCGGGCACCGTCGCGGTAGCTTTCAGGGCGCCTGACGTGGTGACATCGACGAGGAATCCAACCCAGCCTCCGAAGACGGCGCCGGCGGCAATCTGTGTGCCTCGCCGTTCGAACAGCGTGGTTAGCGCGGTCACGATCACCGCAGCGATCGTTGCAAAGATTAAAACGACACCCAATGCTTGAATCATGAAGTAACCTCCCGTGACTTTCGTCATGCAAGTTAGTATAGACTCATTGACTTTCATGATGCAAGTGACTACAGTAAAAACATGCGCCATGCAAGTTTGGCGGCTGCGCTGCCCTGTCCGATTGCCCGTTCGCTCGAGATCGTCGGCGAGTGGTGGTCGCTGCTTATTATCCGCGATGCACTTTTGGGCGCGCGGCGGTTTGACGAGTTCAAACGTTCCGGAATCTCGGACAACATTCTGTCGAGCCGCCTCAAAGGCTTGACGGACGCGCGCATTTTTAAACGCGTACGATATCAAACGTCGCCGGATCGCTATGAGTACGTACTCACCGACAAAGGGCGCGAACTTGCGCCCGTCGTCCTTGCCTTACGCGCGTGGGGCCGGCGCTGGACGAAGGGCAACGACTTCAGCGAGGTTCGCCACGAAGGCTGCGGCGGAAACATCGGGGTAGCATTAGCGTGCGAAACGTGCGGAGAGGTACCCCAAGCGGTGGACACGCGCGTGACTATATAATCAGCTGAACGTCCCCAAATTCGTGTTGATGGTATCCGGCATCAGCCGCTTCCGCGTACGCAGACGCAAGTAGTCCACGGCCGAGAAACGCGCGCAAGATCGCTTGATGCGTGGCTGCACTATCGTGGAATCCCGTTAGTAATCCGTCGACCGTGCGAACGCAATACCGCTCGCCGATCACGAGATCGGTCCATCCGCTCGATGCGATGATCCGGTTGCCGTCGAACGAAGATTCGAGCGCCCGCAGTGCGGTCGAGCCGACGGCAATGACACGGCGCCCTTCATTTCGCGCAGCATTCACACCCTCGGCGCTTTCAACCGGTACGCGATAGCGTTCGGCCGGTGGACGTTCGGGTTCTTCCAGACTCGCGACGCCGCAGTGCAGCGTGATCGTTGCGATTTCTATGCCGCGTTGATGGAGTGCATCGACGACTCGCGCCGTAAACGGCCGCGCCGCCGAAGGCATCTCCGAGGATCCCGTCTCCCGTCCGAAGATTGTTTGATAGTCGTTCAGCGGAAAGTCTTCCGTGACGTAACCGTAGTGAATCGGCTTGCCGTACAACGCGAGATACGCGTACATCGGCATCGGAAGTTGATACCACGCATACCACAAGCGCGGATACTCGGGATCGAGCGGCGCAATGGCAACCAGCGATCCTCCGCCCGGTAAGCGCAGCTCCTCGCCGCAGAGCACCGTATCGCGCGGTTCGCTGATCCAGATGCGTTCGTCGATCTTCGTCGCGACGTGCACCTGCAATTGCTCGCCGCTTGCGCGTGTCGCCGTTATCGCAGCGGGGATCGTTGCCGAGTCGTTTACAACGAGGAGATCGCCCGGATTGAGGACTGAAGGCAGATCCCGGAAAATCAGGTGACGGTTCGTTGCCGAGGCGCGGTGTGTGACGAGCAGTTTTACTCCGTCGCGCGCAATGCCGCGGCGTTCGGGAGGCGCAGAGGCGTTACGCAGGGACGAGGTCTGCAAGGCGTACACGAACGTAAGCCTCCTTCATCTCGGCGACGGCGCGCAGCAGCGCGCGAGCGGAATCGGCAGGGTCCCGCAGATCGCGCGGGTCGGCATCGGGAATCGCGTCGCGGTGCATTTGCGTGTCCATGTCGCCGGGATCGGCCACGAGCACGCGCACGTGAGTACCATCCAACTCGGTCGCGAGCACGCGTGAGACGTGTTCGAGCGCCGCTTTACTGGCGCCGTAACCGCCCCATGCCGGATACGCCTCGATCGCTGCATCGGACGTGATATTGACGATCGTTCCACCTTCGGCGGACCGGCGCATCACGTGCAGCGCGTGTTGCATGATATGAATCGGCGCAAAGAGATTCACTTGGAAGATGCGCTCGAAGGTTTCGCGCGAGAGTTCTTCTACGCGTGGCAACGGAATTTCGCCGAGCGTCGACGCGTTGTTGACGACCAGGTCGAGGCGCCGGAGCTGACGCGCGCTCGCGATGAGGTCGTGTACGTGCTGCTGATCGGCGACGTCGCCCGGAACTGCGATCACGTTCCCGACGCGTGCAAGTTCGTCACGCGCGGCCGCCAGTGCCGCTTCGTCGCGACCGTCGATAACCACGTGCAATCCTCGCGCTAGCAACTCGCGCGCGACGGCCTTTCCCAAGCCGCGCGAACCGCCCGTGACGATCGCGACGTGTCCTGCTTCATACCAATCGTTCTCCATGGCGCAACCTTACAACCTCGAGTATACTTTAGGTCAATACCATGGAAGATTTCCTCAGCGTCGGTGAAGTGGCGGAACGCAGCGGCGTCCCGGTTTCGACCCTCCACTTCTACGAATCAAAAGGCTTGATCCACAGCACGCGAAGCCCGGGGAATCAACGGCGCTTTCCGCGCGCGGAGTTGCGGCGCATAGCGGTCATCAAAGTGGCGCAACGTGCCGGCATTGCGCTAAGCGAGATTCACGACGCGCTCTCGGTGCTTCCCGAGGATCGCACGATCACGGCGAAAGAATGGTCACGTCTTTCGAAGCGATGGAAAGCCGACCTCGAAGATCGCATCGCGCGGCTGACTGCGCTGCGCGATCAACTCGGCGACTGCATCGGCTGCGGATGTCTGTCGCTCGATACGTGTCCGCTCCGCAACCCCATGGATGTGGCCGGCTCCGAAGGCCCGGGAGCGCGCTACATCGAGCCGTTAACCTAGCCTGTCTGTGTCAAAGCGGTGGACATTCGCCGCGCGGCTTCTTCTACGATTGCGGTTGAGGTGGCGAAGTTGAAGCGAACCCATTGCGGGTAGGCCTTGCCGAAGGCGGTCCCCGGGTTGAGTGCGACTTTGCCCCGTTTATAAAATGTTGCCGCGGGATGATCGAGGCCGAGTGCGGTGCAGTCGAGCCAGGCGAGATAGCCGGCATCCGGCGGCGTAAACCGGATTGCGTTCAGTCCGGCACGATCGAAGATGTAGCGCAGTTGCGCGCGCATACCGTCGAGGTGGGCGACGACGATATCGAGATACGGAATACCTTCCGTGAACGCGGCAATCGTCGCGTGGACGCCGAGATGACCGGTTCGCTCGGTCATTGCATTCGGTAAGCGGCGTAGCAGTTCGCGTGACGCGTCGTCCGATCCGATCGCGATCGCACACTTGAGTCCCGCGGTGTTCCAACCCTTCGATGCGGATGTGATCGTAACCGACGTGATGCCGTAGCCGTTCGCAACGGCGGAAAACGGCGCGAAGGTCGCGCCGGGTAACACGAGCGGCGCGTGAATCTCGTCGCTCAACACAATGACGGAGTAGCGTTGCGCGAGCGCCGCGAGTTCGCGCAACTCCTCGCTGGTGTGGACGCGCCCGACGGGATTATGCGGGCTGCACAGCAGCAGCACCCGTGCGCCGTCACGCATTCGTGCTTCGACCGCGTCGAAGTCCAATGCGAAGCGCGTGCCGTCACGACGAAGCGGCGCATCGGAGATCGTCCAACCGGCTTCTTGGATCGTCGAGAAGAACGGTGGATAGACCGGCGTATTAATGATGACCTCGTCACCGAACCCACCAAGCGCCGAAATTGCGCGCAGAATTTCCGCAACGCCGACCATGACTTCAGGCAGCGCGTGAACGTCGGCAGGATCGACCGTGAGGCCGTATCGCTGCTGCGCAAACGAGGCATAGGCCTCGCCGAGACCAAGCGGTTGGGCATAGCCGAGGTCTCCGCTATCGATCGCCGCGCGCAGCCGCTGCGCGATGGGCTCGGCAAGCGGGAAATCGCTCTCCGCGACAAAGACCGGCAGAACGTCGGCGGGATAATGACGCCACTTCTCGCTGGTTCGCTTTTGCAAGGACTCGAGATCGATCGCCGCATCGAATGGGAGTTTGGTCAGCATGTGTCGCAACATTCGCACGCTTTATAACTTCGAGCCTCCCGCCACCGAAGACGAAATTCGCGCCGCCTCGGTACAGTTCGTGCGCAAACTCTCGGGATTCACGCACCCGTCGCAAGCCAATGAGCCAGCCTTCCACCGCGCCGTTGACGAAGTGGCGGCTGCGGCGAGCCGGTTGATGAATTCACTCGTCACAACGGCGCCGCCGCGCGACCGCGCGGAGTGGACAGCCCGGGCAAAAGCTCGCGCGGAGAAGCGGTTCGGAACGTAAACAATCGAGCGAGCTGGGTACAAACGGGTCGTGCCCAAGCAGCTTAGCGAGCACGAAGTGCTCATCTTACTCGTTGCACTTCCACTGTTCGTTGCGCTGGCGCGCTTGTGCGGCGAAGTCGCTGTCCGGCTGCGCCAACCACAGGTCCTAGGTGAAGTTCTCGCCGGCGTCGTGCTCGGACCGTCCCTTTTAGGGATCATCTCCAAATCCGCGTTGCACACGATGCAACACGGGGCGCAACTCGTCGAGCCGTTCTCCTGGGCGGGCATCATCTTGCTGCTTGCGCTCACCGGCATGGAGATGAAGTTCGGCTCCTTACGCCGCGAAGCCAAACCAGCGCTTTTTGCAACCGTCGGCGGCGTCATCTTGCCCTTCGCCGGCGGATTGTTGCTCGCACTCACGCTTCCGGCCTCGTTGATCGGGAGCAGCGGTTCGCGCGTTGCTTTTTCGCTTTTTCTTGCGCTCGCAATGTCGATTTCGGCGGTCAGTGTGATCGCAAAGGTGCTGACCGACCTCGGGCAAATGCGACGCACTGCATCGAAGATAATTCTTGCGGGCGGCGTCTTCGACGAAACGCTCGGATGGATCTTGCTCGCGCTGGTCTCAGGCATTGCGAGCGCCTCGGTTCGTCCCGGCGGGGCAACGGGCTCGGCGCAGACCGTGCCGATTCTGCTCGTCGTGATCAAGACCGCCGTCTTTCTCGGCTGCGCTTTTCTCTTCGGGCGCCGTCTCGTCTCGTGGATTCTACGAATCATTCGAACGTACGCGCTCATTGACGTCCCCGTGTTCTCGGTCACGATCGTCCTCGCGTTGGCATTTTCAGCGATCACGGAAGCGCTCGGGCTGCATCAAATTCTCGGCGCGTTCGTCTTCGGCGTCATTGCTGCAAACGTTCCGCGCATCGATCGTGTGACCGTCGAGAACATCCGCGTCCTGACGCGCGGCTTTCTCGTGCCGCTCTTCTTCGTACTCGCCGGCATGCGGGTGGATTTGACGCAGTTATCGCAGGGCCGCGTGATCCCGATTGCAGCGGCTTTTATCGGGATTGCCGTCGCCGGAAAGTTGATTGGATGCACGCTCGGGGGCCTTCTCGGGCGAATGCCTTGGCGTGAAGCGCTGCTCGTAGGGATCGGAATGAACGTGCGTGGGTCGATGGAGATCGTCGTCGCCGTGCTGGGATTAAGCCTCGGCATTCTTTCGCCGATCATGTTTTCCGTCATCGTACTGCTCTCCGTCGTGACGATTCTCGTAGTGCCGAGTGTGATGCGGGTTGCGTTTCGGTTTGTGCCGCCGAGCAGCGAGGAACGCGCGCGCATCGAGCGCGAGGAACAAGACGAACATGCGTATACGCCGCAGCTGCGGCGCGTGCTGGTCCCGCTTCTCCCGCGAACGCAATCGGAGGCGGGGCCGGAGTTCGCGCGCGCCCTTACGCGTTCGAAGGCACACGCCGACGAACCGCTCGAGATCGTCGTGTTGCGCATCGAGAATTCGTCCAACAACGACACGACCAGAGACCGGGCCGAACGCAAATTGGTCGATGAATCGAAGCATGTTCAAGGCGACGAGCCGATCGACGTCGAGGAACACGAGGCAACGGGTGACCGTCCGGACGGCGCGATTCTGAATGCGGCCGAACGCGGCGGATTTCAATTGATTGTCGTCGGAGCTGCGCCGCCTCGCCACAACGGCGCACTCTTCGGCGCAACGATCGATTCGGTCATTCGAAATGCTCCGTGCGATACGCTCGTCGTCTCCTCGTCGGTCGAGTTTCAGATCGAGCACGTACGCCGCATCGTTGTTCCCTTCACGGGCCGTGAAGCGGCGCGCGCAGCCGGAGATCTTGCGTTGGCCTTAGCGTCCGGACTCGGCGCGACCGTTTATGCCATCAGCGTCGTCCCCCAGCTTCCTGCGGAAAACGCGGCAGCCTACGAGCAGATGCAGCGGCGCGAACGCACGGCATCCGAATCGCTACGCGAACTCGAAGATCGCGCGCGCGTTCTCGAGGTTCATCTCGAGAGCCGCATCGAGCGCGCAGCGCTGCCGGCGCGGACGATCTTGGGCGAATTGGAAAAGCCGGACGTCGGATTATGCCTTCTCGGCGCGAGCGAACAATCGGCACGCGGAACGCCGTTTTTCGGCGACACGGCCGATCTCGTGCTGCGATATGCACCGACGCCGGTCGCGTTGCTCGTGCCGAAAAGCGGCTGAACGCGGCCAAGGCCTGCTCGAAAAAAGTTTTCATACAAGTATTCGGAAATAGTCGTGCGTGACGGCCGAATGGCTTGCCGCCATCGCTTCGGTGGCGACGTTCGTGGTAATTGCTGCGACTGCGGTTGCGGCGCTCGTTCAAGTGCGCCACTTGCGCAACACCAATCAAATCGCCGTGTTTACCGAGCTGCGCCACCGCATGGAGGTTCCGGACTTTCAGGAAGGGATATGTTTTATTCGCTTCGAGCTGCCGGAGCGAACGGACGATCCCGAATTTCGCCGGCGACTGCTCGACCGGACGACGCGCGAAAGCGAGATCGTCCGCGACATCGGAAACTTCATCGACGGAGCGATCGCACCGCTCGTAAAGCATCGCATGGTCGATCGAACGCTCGCGTGCGACCTCTTTTACTTTCCGGTCGTTATGTGTTGGGACCATCTCGCGCCCTTTATCGCAACATCACGAGCGATGCTGGGTTACACGATGTGGGAGGATTTTGAATACCTTGCACTGCTCTGCAAGAATTTCCGGGCGCGCTATCCTGAGGGAACCTACCCGCGCAATACACCGCGCCTCCCTCTGCCCGAACCGTGGCCTGAAGGACTAGTACAACGGGAACACCTCGAGCGAGGCGATTTGGCCATTCGGCCACAGGTTCGATGAGCCGCGCACGGTAGAACTGCGCGCAATGACTCTAGAGGTTCGCGGTGCCGTGCTCGAGGACGCTGCAGCGATTGCCGCGATTTGTCAGCCGATCGTCGAGCAGACGATCATTTCGCTTGAAGAGGTTGCGCCTGATACGGATGAGATTCGCAGGCGGATCGAAACGACCACGGCGTCGTACCCGTGGATCGTTGCATGCGACGGTGACGACATTCTCGGCTATGCGTATGCGGGACGGCATCGCGAGCGCGCGGGATATCGGTACTCGGTCGATGTGAGCGTTTACGTGGAGGAGTACGCGCGCCGAACGGGCGTCGGAACGACGCTTTACAGCAGGCTGTTTGCGATGCTCGAAGCGCGCAATCTGCACCGGGCGTTCGCGGGGATCACCCTGCCCAATCCCGCGAGCATTGCGTTGCATCGCCGGTTCGGATTCTCGGACGTCGGCGTCTATCGCGAGGCCGGATATAAATTCGGAAAGTGGTTCGACGTCATGTGGCTGCAGCGAGCGCTTTAGGATGCGATTCGTTCGAGCAAGATGACCGGGCTATCGTTGAAGTTCGTGCGGTTGAACTCACGATAGCCTGCGTTCCCGACGATGCGCAGCGACGCTGCATTCGCTTCATTCACGAGGCAGACCGTGCGCTTTGACGGCAAATGCACATCACCCCATTGCAGCGCTGCGTGAACCGCTTCCGTTGCGTAACCTTTGCCGTGCTCGCTCGAAACGAGCGCGAAGCCGAGTTCGGGAACGTCGCGCATCGCCGCGACGATGTCGCGTTTGAAATCCGCAAACCCGAGCTCGCCGATAAACCGGCCCGTGCTCTTCTCCTCGATGGCCCAATAGCCGTAGTTTCGCAAGACCCAGTGGCCGCGATATCCGACGATTCTGACCCACGTCTGTTGCGGTGTCGACGGACGGCCTCCGATGAACCGCGTCACCTGCGGATCCTCCCACATCGCGCAGCACGCGGAATAGTCATCCTCGCGATGCGCGCGCAAGCGAAGCCGCGACGTTTCAAGGACGGGCACGTTCGTCACCGCTAGAGCGACTCGCCGATCGCTGCAATCGTGTCGTCGATATCGGCGTGCGTGTGCGCGACGGAGACGAACATGACTTCGTTTTGTGAAGGCGGCAGGAGGATGCCGCGTTCGAACATCGCCGCGTAGTACGCTGCGTACTTCACTCTGTCCGCAGCGAGGGCGTCGTCGTAATTGCGGTTCGGCGGCCCCGGACGAAATTTGAAGTCGACGATCGACTCGCTTTGTACGACGGTGTACGGAAGGCTGCGCTCGCGAAAGTGGCCGCGGATACCCTCGGCGAGCCGGCGCGCAAGTCCGTCCATGTAGTCGTAGTATTCGGGATGTTCGACCAGCAGATCGATGACGCGGTGCGCCATCGCAACACAGAACGGATTTCCGCCGTGCGTCCCGCCGGTGAACGTCTGACCTTCGGGTGCCAGCACTCGCATGATCTCTTCGCGGCCGCCGAATGCCGCGATCGGCGCACCGCCGCCCATTATCTTCCCGATCGTCGTCATGTCGGGCGCAACGCCGATTCGTCCTTGCGCGCCATGCAGGCCGAATCGCAGCCACGTGATCACTTCATCAAAGATCAGAAGCGCGCCGTAGCGCTGCGTGCGCTCGCGCAGGCCTTCGAGAAATCCCGAAACGGGCGTAACGTATCCCATGTTACCGACAATCGGCTCGACGATGACGGCCGCAAGCTCATCTTCGCGTCCGCGCAGGAACACATCGACGCTTTCCAGGTCGTTATAGCGCGCGACGACGACGTCGCGCATGACGCCCGCGGGAATACCGCTCGCGGCCGCATCGGACGTATATGCGGAGGCACCGGCGTTGAGTAATGCGAGATCGGTGTGGCCGTGATAGTTGCCCGCAAACTTCAGAATCAGGTTGCGTCGCGTGTATGCACGAGCGACGCGGATCGCGCTCATGACGGCCTCGGTCCCGGTCGAGACGAAGCGCATGCGTTCCATCGAGGGAAGATACGAACGAATGCGCTCGGCAAGGCGGATCTCTTCGGGATGCGTCGTGCCCCAGACGAACCCGTCGCGGGCAATCTCGTCGAGGTTCGTGACGAGCGAGGGATGCGTGTGCCCGAAGAGCAGCGGGCCGTACGCCATGATGTAGTCGATATAGCGCCGTCCGTTTTCGTCATACGCAGACGCCCCGTGCGCGCGCGTCTGCACGAACATCGGGGCGTTTACACCCCATCCGCTGCGAACCGGAGAATCGCATCCTCCCGCAAGGACGGCTTGAGCGCGTTCGATCGTGGTCTGGGTATCCATTGCGCCGATGCTTCGACGCTTATGCGGGCACCCCGTTCGCGCTCACATGGGAGCCGTCACGACGAGCGCCGACATGTCGTTGACGAATTCGCCTTCGCCGAAGACGTTGCGAAGTTGCTTGACGATTGCTGCACGGACCTCAGCGGCCCGCTCGGCACCGAGGCGATCGAAATCCCCAAAAAGCGGCGATCCGCCGACAAGTGCGTCAAAGGCCGCGACGGCGGACGCCGTCGTCGTCGTTCGCTTCACGGTTTCAATACCGACTTCACCAAAACCGGCACGTCGAAGATCGGTCGCAATACGGCCGGGATCGAAATACGCATAAGGAACGCGCTCGAGAAAACATGGGACACCGGTGTATTCCTTGTAGATTGCACTGACGAGATCGTCCAGCGGATTGTCCGGCAAACCGTCCCAAACGCTAAAGATAAGCGCACCGTCAGGGCTCAGCGTGCGCCGAGCCTCGCGAAACGCGGTCACCTTCTCGGGAAAGAACATCACGCCGAACTGCGCGGCGACGATATCGAACGACCGCGCGTCAAACGGCAGCGCGCACGCATCGGCTTGCTGAAATCGAACGTTGCGCGACTGCACCATTCGTGCGGCAACGTCCAGCATCGCCTGATTAAGATCGGTAGCGACGATTTCCGTGCCCGGAAGCGCGGCAGCAAGCTTACGCGTAACCGCGCCCGTGCCGGCAGCGATTTCAAGGACGGCCATCGGCGAATACGATGCGACGCGGCTCGACAGATCGCTCGCATACGGCTCAAAAAGCAGCGGAACGAGCCCTTCCTCGTACCCTTCCGAAATGGTAGAAGAGAACGAGGTGTCGCTCGATTGACGAAACTCGCCGCCGGACGATGAAGTAGCACTCCCCATGAAAGTCCTCCGCCTTCTGCTTGCCGCCAAGACCTCGGTCTTCCGTACCGTGCCGTTAATGCGCGATGCGCGCGTACCCATATTGCTCAAAGCCGGCACACTCGCGCTCGCTCTTCTCATTATATCGCCGATCGATCTCTTCAGCGACGTCCCGGGGCTCGGACTCCTCGACGACGCAGCGCTCTTGTCGCTGCTGTGCTACTGGTTCGTGCGCCTCGCGTCGCGCCACACCGAGCCGGTTTTCATCGGATCAAACATAATCGCGAAGGGTTAGCGTCACCGTCTTCTGCGCTCCGTCTTTGGTCGTCACGCCGAGACGGAGCACGGTTCCGACCGGCCTGAAGAAATAGTCGCGCACGGATTGCAGCGACATGCCGGTGGTCGGCGTGCCGTCGACGCTCGTAATCACGTCGCCTTTTTCGATCCCCGCTTGTGCGGCCGGTGTATTGGGCCGCGCATCAATGACCGTTGGTTTGCCGGCATTGCGAATCAGAAATATTCCGGCGCGTTCGTAGGTATCGGGTTGATTGAACGCTGCGTTCGGAACGAGCGCCATTGTCTGCCGGTTGTAGTCGAACGTGACGTCGAACCGGCGCAGAAGATTTCCGCCGAGATTCGCGGCGGTAAACGGATTTGCGAATGCGCCGGCCGTCTGCGACGTAAAATCGCCGACGAGATCGTTCAGTGTAATGTCGTCGATTTGCACGGATCGCACGCGCCCAAGTTGTCCGACCGACGGGCCGCCGACGCCGAATCCGCCGACGCCGGCCGCGGTCAATGCGGCGGGTTTTACGCTTGGATGTTCGGCGACAAACGGCGCGTAGAACGACAACGTATCGCGCGCGCCGGTATCGATCGTGCATTCGGACGGGATGGCGTCGATTGCGCACGCGATCTGCGGTTGCGTGCCGTTGAACACGAACGGTACAACATGAGCGCCCGACGGCGCTTGAGCGGCCGACGGCAGCGTCAAGTCTACGGTCTTCTGCGCATAATTAAAACTCGTTACGAAACGCGCCAGCACTTCCCATCCGATGAGACCATCGGCCGGTTGTCCGGCGGAAACACCGAACCCCTGACGCACGGGGACGACGGCGAAAAGCTGATCGCGCAAGAGCGCGTCGCCCACTTGCAGTGAATCGACCTTCGCAAAACTGAGCGACTCCGTCGTCGAACCGACACCGTTCGCTTGCGCCTGTCCTTTGCCAAACGCACCGATTTCGCGCGCAACGGCGGGATCGACGATATTCTGGCCGCCGGTATCGAAAATGAAGCGATAGGGTCCTTTCCCGTTGAGCATCACGTTGAGATAAACGTGATTCTCGACGAGATCGACCGGCACGCTCGTCGTCGTTTTGCCGCCTTGCATTGAAAAATCATGGACCGTGGGCACCGGACGCGCGAGGTTACCGGCAGCACCGGCCGGATCGATCGCGACGCCGACGACGTTCGCATCTGAATTGTTGCCGTCCGTGCTGTCGACATGGATGACGTATGGAAGCATGACGCCGCTGGTGCGCCGATATCCCGAGAGCGTTGTCGTCGCAACGACCGGCCCCCTCGCAAGAATCTCACGCACCGGCAAATGCGTCGATGCATCGAACCACACGAGCACCGGAAGTTTCGAATCGGACGGCGTGATCCGTAACACGTCGAACGCGCGTCCCTTCTCCGTCTTCGCGCCCTCATACGTCACGGCTGCACCCGCAGCATCTGGTTTCCACAACGCATAGGTATTGAGATATGCGTTATCAATGGCGGCGCTTCGGCCGGCATCGCTTCCTTCGTCCCAGACGACTCCGGAGCCGTCGCGGTTCCATGCGACGCGTCCGTCGTATCCGTCGTCTTGTACGATGGGCGGCAGCGAGGCGTGTTCCGCGAAGCGCCCGTCTCGGACATCCGACCACTGCGTTCCCGTTCCGGTCAATCCCGCCGCGCTGATCTTCGCGTCCGCGCGAATGACCTGGATGTGAGCAAGCGACGCGACGCCGAGCGCTGCGCCCGACTGACGAATCACTCGTTGAGACTGCGCGTCCACCGAGGCATGAGCCGCCGCGGGAAAACAGACGAGCGCGGCAGCGCCGAACACGGCGGCCGCGGATTTCGAAGCGTTCATGTTCTTCGTTACGGGAGAAGGCGCACCAGTGTTTCGGCGAACCGGCGCGGCGCTTGCGCGTCGTACCGCATGTAGAGCTCGGGGTCGATGAGCTCCAATTCCATGAGGTGCTCGGCCCCGTCCGCATTACGCAGCAGATCGACGCGCGCGTAGAGCGGCCGCAAGGGAAGCGTCGCGAGCGCGCGTTCCGCGATCGCCCGTTCTTCATCGTCCGCATCGGCGCGATGACCGCCGCCCGGTCCTGTGGTAAAGGCATCCTTTTGCACGCAATGCGAGTAGACGCCGTCGAGATAGACCAGACTCCGCTCGCCGCGCGTAAAGATTTCCGGCAAGAACGGCTGCACGAGCGCATCTCGCGTCTGCAAGATCGTCTCGAGGTGCGTTTGGCCATCGCTAATGAAACGTGATTTCAATTCATCGACTTGCAGCGCCGGATGCGGCGTCGCACCCACGATCGCCGTCATGTAGGAACTCGCCGACACCGCCGGCTTCACGATGACCTCATGCCAGTTGCGTTCGCGCATGATCGTATCGAGATCGTGACGTTCGGCCGAACGGCATAAAACCGTCGGTGCAATGTTGACGCCTGCAGCTTCCAGATCGAAGAGGTACTGCTTGTGCGCGTTCCATCGCACGATCGCAGGGTCGTTGTAGAGTGGAGCGATCGTTGCAGCGCGCTCGATCCACTGCATGAAGGCATCCGGCTGCAAGTGGTAGTTCCATGGTGAACGAATGACGAATGCGTCGACGCGCGGAGGCGTCTGCACCGCGTCCCACGGAACGCCGATGACATCGACGCTGTGCGCGCCGAGTTCGGTAGCGATGAGCCGGTCGTCGGGGACGATGCCGCCGAGTTCATGACACGTGATGAATCCGATCGTACGCCGGGTAGCCATATACGTGATCGCGCCATTGCCCCGACCGCTAGGCCGCTCCTTCGGCTTCGCATGAACCGAAGGCCCTTTTTCGGCAGCCTTATTCGAGGGGACGTGCTTTAATAGTAGCGATGCCTCACGTAGAGATCTCGATCAGTCCCCAGAGCAATATCAAGGACCTCGTTTCGGCGCTCCCGATTGCGGCCGACGTACTGACGCAGTTCGGCCTTGGTTGCTCAGGCTGCGGCGTCAGCAAGTACGAGACGATCGAGCAGGGCGCAAAGGCGCACGGCCTGCGCGTCGAGCCGATCGTTGCGGCCCTGACACAGGCGCGTCTCTCGGGCTTCGTTCCGATGATTTCGAACGAGGACAAACTCGTGTCGCGTCGCGCGCCGGGACAATTCAGCGGCCGCGCGCGCATCAAGCACGTGGTTCCCGTCATGTCGGGCAAAGGCGGCGTCGGCAAATCGCTCGTTACCGCGTTGCTCGCGCTCGGACTGCGACGCAAACATCTCTCCGTCGGCATTCTTGACGGCGACATTACCGGGCCGTCGATTCCGAAACTTTTCGGACTGCACACACCGCTTGCAATTGAGGCGGATCCCAATGCGCCGAAAACACCGCAAGGTAATCCGCAGCCACTGATGGTTCCGGCTGTTTCACGGAGCGCGATCGAAGTCGTCAGCGCGAATTTATTGACCGACAAAGAAGACACGGCGATGATCTGGCGCGGCCCGATTCTTTCAGGCGTCATTCGTCAATTCTACGAACAGGTGCTATGGAGCGATCTCGACGTGCTGCTGATCGACTTGCCGCCTGGGACCTCCGACGCACCGCTCACGGTGTTGCAGTCGCTCGCCGTCGATGGCGTCGTACTCGTCACCATGCCGCAGGCGCTTGCGACGATGATCGTGCGCAAAGCCGCAAATCTCGTCCATCAACTCAAGAAGCCGATTCTCGGCGTGGTCGAAAACATGTCGTACTTCGTAGCACCCGATACGGGTCATAAGTACGAGGTGTTTGGTCCGTCGTACGCGGATCGTGTTGCAGAACTCGCGCAGGCGCCGGTCTTTGCGCGTATCCCGATCGATCCGCAGAAAGCCGCGCTAGCCGACGAAGGCCGCGTCGAAGAGATTGACGATCCGATCGTGGATCGACTCGCGGACGCGCTGCTCGCGTCACTGGCCGCGCATCCGAAACCGAAAGAGACGATCAGCCTCGTGTAGGGTATAACCGGACCATGGCACGCAAATGGTCCCAGCATGTTACGGAAACGAGCGACGCGCTGGATTTAGAGCAGAATGTGTTCGAGCTAAAGGATCCCCGGAAGATCGCGCGTTCGCTGAAGCATTCAGCAGAACACAGTAAGCGGCGGAAGTCGTCGCCGTACCGGTCGGCCATGTCGATGCTGACGTTCTATATCAATCGCGCGGGTAAGAATCTGCCGGCCTCGCAAAAGCGTATTCTGGAGCGCGCGAAAGACGCGCTGCGGGTTGAATTCGGACGCGAGCCCGCGTCATGACGGACGTGTCGCCTCGTTAAAGACGCGTTCGCCGCTGCGCCACGTTTCCACGACCGTACAGCGATCGAACGGCGCGCCGTCGAGCGGATCGTCGTCGAGAATCGCGAGATCGGCATGCAGTCCCGGTTCGAGATTTCCGGTTTCGGTTTCGGCGAATCCAAAGCGGGCCGCGTTCACGGTGTAGAGCGCGAGAGCGTCATGCGCGCCTAAACGCTCCACCGGTTCGTTGTGATCGACGCAAGCCTGCATTCCGGCAAGCGCGTCAAAGACGCAGACGGGACTGTCCGATCCGCCGCACAGGGTTGCTCCCGCACGATGCAGACGTCCGAGCGCGTTCATCGTTCGTTTACGTTCGAGACCGAGACGTGATTCATACATGCCGCCGTCGGCGCCCCAATACGCGTCGAACTGCGGCTGCATCGAAAGATGAATCCCCATTGCCGCGCACAGACGAATGTGTTCCTCGCGCGCGATCTCGAAATGTTCGATGAAGTGGCGCGTGCCGCGGGGCGACGGCTTTCCGTCGAGAACGCGCATCCACGTCCGTACGCATTGATCGATTGCCTCGTCGCCGATCGCGTGAACACCGGCTGAAATACCATGCGCTTCCGCCGTCGAGAAGTAGTCATACACCTGATCGTCAGAATAGCGCAACTCGCCCGTGCTGCCGTTTGCGAACGGCTCGGAGACGGCCGCGGTGCAACTGCCGATCGAACCGTCGAGAAACACGTCCCCTCCGATATACGGAAGGTTGAAGCGAAGCGCGAGCAGCGGGTCCGGTTCGCAAATCTTCGGATGCACGTTGACCGGCAGCGCGCGGAGCGATTCGATATCCGCAGCGTAACCGTCGGCATCGCGTCCGAGCAACTGCGCGTGCAGATGAACGATGCCGTTTGCAAGGGCGAACTCGGCGCCGCGCCGTTCCGCGCCGCGTACGACGTCGATCGGCATGCGCTCGAGCAGCGTCGTCTGCGCGCGCCAGTTTGCATCGTAAAACAAACGCCCCGTCGGCTCGCCGGCATCATCGAGCTCGATGCCGTTGAGATCGGCGGGAATATCGAGCCACGCCATCGTTTTACGATTCACGATGCACGAATGACCGTCGATACGCACGACCATCGCAATGGCATCGGGATGATGCTGCTCGACCGGAGTGCGATCGGCGCTTCCGTCCGGCCAGAGCGAGTCGTCATAGAGTCCGAGGTAGAGCATGCCGTGCTCGACCGGCGCGTTTTCGACGGCGCGTCGATACTCCGCATAGCTGCGAACGTCTCGCAGGGAGCGCGCACCGGTGTGATAGCCGGTCTCAGCGAGATGTACGTGACAGTCGGTGAATGCGGGTAACACCGTGCGGCCGCCGAGGTTGATACGCCGTACACTGAGGCCGGAGACGTCTGCATCGAGTGCCGCGATGCGGGCACCGTCGATCAACAGATTGGTATACCGGGTGAAGCGGCGTGATGCGGGATCGAAGCGATAAACGCGGCCGTTCTCGAGCAGAATCATCGGCGACGGATTTCGACACGCCGCTCTGGAATGCTCGAATACTTGTAAGGAGGAGCGATGATTCTGCAGCGCGTCAAACCCCTCGCACGCATCCTTGCCGAAGGCCGAAACGAACGCAGCGGCCTGAAACGATCGCTTGGCCCATGGG
The DNA here is from genome assembly GCA_019232905.1 of Vulcanimicrobiota bacterium. Classification (GTDB taxonomy): domain Bacteria; phylum Vulcanimicrobiota; class Vulcanimicrobiia; order Vulcanimicrobiales; family Vulcanimicrobiaceae; genus JAMXLG01. The sequence goes on along the minus strand of JAFANA010000086.1, from coordinate 66,189 downwards.
CGCTGACCGCAATGGGCATCGGCGCAATCATCGGGACCGGAATCTTTGTTTTTACGGGCGTTGCGTCCGCAACACGCAGCGGACCGTCGATTACGATTTCATTCGTCGTCGCCGGCATCGTGAGCGCGCTCGCAGCCCTCTGTTACGCCGAAGTCTCGAGCAAAATTCCGATATCGGGAAGCGCATACACGTACACGTATGCAACGTGGGGCGAGTTCCTTGCGTGGATCGTCGGCTGGGGACTCGTCCTCGAATACGCACTCGGCGCCTCGACGGTAAGTGTCGGATGGTCCGGATTCTTCACCAACATTTTGAACGTGTGGGGCTTCGCCTTGCCGGTTGCGTGGACGCATAGTCATTGGGATCCGACGCCCGGCATCGCCAATATTCCGGCCGCCGTCATTGTCTTTATTCTCACCGCGCTGTTGATACGCGGCACGAAAGAGTCGAGCACCGTCAACGCGGTGATCGTCGCGATCAAGGTTGCGATCGTTCTCTTCTTTATCGCCGTCGGCATCGGGCACATCAATAGCGCGTACTACCATCTTCCGCCGGGACCGCAAAGCGGGCTCGGAGGGTATTTCCCGTTCGGCATCACCGGGATGCTCGGCGGCGCGGCATTCTGTTTCTTTGCGTACATTGGATTCGATGCGGTTTCGACGGCCGCCGAAGAAGCGAAGAATCCGGCCCGCGATCTTCCCTTCGGGATAATCGCGAGTTTGATCATCTGCACGCTGCTCTTTATCGTCGTGGTCGCGATCTTGAACGGCATGGTGCCGTTCTATAAACTCAACGTCGCCGATCCCGTCGCGTTTGCGATGAACTATGTCGGCCTGCCGTGGGCGAGCGTCATCATTTCGTTCGGCGCACTCGCGGGCCTGACGACGGTCATGCTCGTGATGATGTTCGGACAGAGCCGCATCTTCTTCTCGATGTCGCGCGACGGGTTGATTCCGCCGGCATTTACCCGTCTGCATCCCGCCTGGCACACGCCGTGGATCTCACAACTTATCTTCGGCCTATTGATCGCCGCGGGCGGCGCGTTTTTTCCGATCTCGATTCTCGGTTCGCTCACAAACATGGGAACGCTCGCAGCGTTCGTGCTGACTTCGGCCGCCGTTCCGGTATTGCGCTTGCGGCATCCGGAATTGCAGTCCGACTTCAAAGTGCCGTTCGGACCGTACGCAATTCCGACGCTTTCGGCGATCGCCGCGCTCTTCTTGATGTATTTCTTGAAGGTTGGAAATCCGTATGTTTGGGGGTTCCCGCTGGTGTGGCTCGGATTTCTCGTCTGGTTTACAATCGGCTTGCTCTTTTATTTCTCATACGGGCGTCGCATGAGTACCGTCGCTTTGCAAGAAGCCGAAGGCGTCGCAATCGTGCAACCTCGCGTCAATTAACCGGCGTTGACAGGGGTAGAGGGAGTGGCCCTATGCGCATTGGTTCCGACGAACATAAAACACTCTTTTGCCGCTGGTTTATCGATACACATCGCCGCTACGCGCCCGAGGATTTGCCGTGGCCCGAGCTCGATCAAGCGTCGCTCGACCGCCTGCGCGCGGTTCCGATCTGGAGTAGCGCGCTGGCCGTCGAGAAGCGAGCGGGGAAATTGGTCACCGGATTCGCATCGACGCAGAGCGATCCGCTGCTTCGCGAAGCGATTGCGCTGCAAGGCGTCGAGGAAGACCGTCACGGCCGCATTTTGGCAACTATGCTCGACCGGTACGGACTCACGGTTGAAGAGGAGCAACTGCCGTACGATACGAGCGAACGTTGTTTTATCGAATTTGGCTACAAAGAGTGTCTCGATGCTTTCATGGGCTATGGTGCGTTCCGGCTTGCGCGCGACGCGCAGTTTTTGCCCGAGCCGTTTATGTCGATCTTCGTCGATTTCATGCACGAAGAGACCCGGCACATTATTTTCTTCGTGAATTGGATTTCATACCAACGCGCCCAGCGCGGGGAACCGCTGGTAAAGCAAGCGTTCGACACAGTGACGGGATATCTCAAGGCGTTTCGCGTCCTGACCTCAACCGTGCAAGGCGCGAACGGCGACTCCGGATTCATGGGCGGCGGAGATGCGTTCGGCGATATGAGCGTCGCGAACTTCCTGCGCACGTGTGTGCGCGAGAACGATCTGCAGATGGGACAGTTTAATTCCGGCCTGCTTCGTCCGTGGGTGATCCCGGCGCTTGCACGCACGGCGCTCGGCGTTATCCATGCCGCGGATCGCGTGCACTACGTTGCGCATGAGACCAAGAATGGTGCGACGACGTCGGGTTGAGTGACCGGAAGCATATGGCCGCCGCGGACGAGTGTGATGGCGACGTGCGGGATTTGCGATCGCAGCGGTTCCGCGTGCCGTTCATACGATAAGACCGCGTCCTGCATTCCGAAGAGGATGTGAACGGGAAGTTGCAGCTCGCCGTAGCGCTGCACGAGGTGCGGCATGTCGTCGCGCGCGGCGATCAAATCGCTCGACGCGTGATAAAAGTGCATGGGACGTAAACCTAACAAGCCGCCGCCGGCCGTCGCAAAATCGGCTGGAACGGGTTCGGGTGCAAAAATGCCTCGAACGGCGTCGCGAGCCCGGAACATCGACAGCGGAACAGCGACGGTATGCGCAACGAGTCTGCGCATCCATGGTGATGAAATTTCGAGCGTGCGAAATGGTTTCGGTGCGCGCTGCGCCGCCTGTGTCAGCGGCGCGATGAGCGCGAGGGCGCGCGGGACTTCGGGGAAATCGAGCGCAAGCGCCAGCGCGATCGCGCCTCCGAGGGAATGACCGACGACGAGCGGACGCTCGAGCCCAAGCGCCCGAATGAACGACGCAATCGTTGCGGCTTGGGTGCGCAGACCGGCCGATGTACCGTCGTGCCGTATGGAATATCCGGCTCCCGGGCGATCCAAGACAATCACGCGTGAATTCTCGGCAAGACGATCGACCAGTGAATGGGTGAAGTTCTGGAGCACGCCCGCGAGGCCATGAATCATCACGACCGGCCGGCCTTCACCGCGGTCGACGTAATGAACGCGCGCGCCGTCCACGTCCACGAACGAGCCGGCCGGCGGCACCAAGCGTTCAACGCGCCGGGAGATCATCGGCGGTTCAAGAGGCGTAGCAATCTTCCGTAGGAGACGGGGGCACAGCGTTCGGCGATCGCCGCGATCTTCGCGTCGTTCCCGACGAGGATGCGGGCGCGCCGCCGTTCGATTCCGCGTACGATGATTGCGGCGGCCTCTTCTGGCGGCATTCTCAACATTTTCTGCCACAAGCGTTTGTTTCGCTCGCGCTGCTCGGGCGTCGTGCCCATCGGTTCGCGCGCGGTTGCGGCAATCGATGTGGCGACGCCGCCCGGATAAATGACCGTCACGGCAACGTTCGTACCGGAAAGCTCGGCACGAAGCGATTGACTGAATCCTCGCACGGCGAACTTACTTGCGGAATACGCCGTTTGCGCCGGCGGTGCGATGATGCCGAAAATGCTCGACACGTTCGCGAGCACCGCGTCGTCGCTCTTGCGGAGTTTCGGTAAGAACGCGCGCGTCATGCGTACGACGCCCCAGAAATTGATGTCGAACAGCCAGTCAAAATCGCGCGGTTCAACCTGCTCGAAGAGACCGCCCAGCGCGACGCCGGCGTTATTGACGACGATATCGACGTCCGGATGCGTTTCCGAAACGATCGCCGGCAACGCGGCGATCGAAGAAGCGTCGGCTAAATCGACGAGATGCGAACTGATTCGAACGCCGGAACCCGACGCAAATCGCACGGTTTGCGCAAGCTGCGCCTCGTTCCGATCGACGAGCGCCAAGTGTGCTCCGCGCGCGGCAAGCGCAATCGCGAGTGCGCGACCGATGCCGCTCGCGGCGCCGGTGATGACGGCCGTCCGGCCCTTGAAGTCATACGGCTTTGCGTGATTCATGCGCGCGCAAAAACCATTACGCCGTCATCGAGGCGGCCGAACTGCAGCGATGCGAGATCGAGCGCGTAGTTTTGGTACAGCTTCCACGGTTTTCGCGATCCTTGCTTCGGCAACAGGTGTTCGGCGCGTTTGATATAGCCCGAGGTCAGCGAAATCGCCGGCTCCGTTGCGAGTGACGGATCCGGCGGCGAAGGAACGCAATATGCATATCCCCTGCGGTCCATATAACGGACGAGGCGGCAGACATACCTTGCCGTGAGCTCGCATTTGAGCGTCCACGACGCGTTGGTATACCCGAGTGCGAGCGAAAAATTTGGAACGCCGCAGAACATCATGCCTTTGTACGAAATGAACTCGGACGGAGAAACGCGCCTTCCGTCGATCCGTATCTCGGTGGCCCCGAGTAATTGGACGTCGAGACCCGTCGCCGTGACGATAATGTCCGCATCATGCGTTTCTCCCGAAGCCAAACGCACGCCGTGTTCCGTGAATTCGTCGATGGAATCGGTCACGACCGACGCTTTCCCGCTGCGAATAGACGCAAAGAGATCGCTGTTCGGCACGAAGCAGAGGCGCTGGTCCCACGGATTGTACTTCGGCGTGAAGTGACGATCGACGTCGCAGGCCGTTCCAAGTTCCCTTCGCGTCATCTTCTTGATGTTGTTCCTGGCGAATTCAGGATACCGGCGCATCAAGCTGTAATACAACATCTGACGCGCGACGTTCTTCCAACGCACGGCGGCATGGGCCAGCCCTGACGGCAGAATTGTATTGAGCGCGCGTGCAAGCGCATCGCGTTGCGGTAAGGAGACGATGTATCCCGGCGAGCGTTGCACCATCGTGACGTGCGATGCGGTCTTCGCAAGCGCAGGCACGAGCGTCACGGCGGTAGCGCCGCTGCCGATCACGATCACACGCTTGCCCGTGCAATCCAAGTGCCGGGGCCACGCCTGCGGATGCACGATCGTTCCGCGATAACGCTCGACACCAGTCCACTGCGGCAAGTGTCCACGTTCGTAATTGTAATAGCCGCTGCACATCGAAAGGAACCGGCACGTGTACGTTTCGATTGCCGAATCCGCCTCGACGTCAAGCGTCCATCGCGCCGTTTGCGACGACCACTGTGCGCGCACGACGCGCCGGCGGTAACGAATGTTGCGGTCGATACCGAGTTCACGCGCGGTTTCGGCAATATATGCTTTAATTGAAGGACCGTCCGCGAGCGCAATGTCGCCACGCCACGGCCGGAAACTATAGCCGAGCGTGTGCATGTCGGAATCCGAGCGCACACCCGGATAGACGAACAGATCCCACGTGCCGCCGATGGCGTCGCGTGCTTCGAGAATCCGATACGAACGGCCGGGGAGACGTGACTGCACGTAATAGCCTGCCGCGATTCCCGAGAGTCCGGCGCCGGCGATTATGATGTCGAGATCGGTGGAAGCCATCGTCGAACGCTCTATTCGCTACGAGTATCCGCGGCCATTTAGGGGGAAGACGCTACTCATGAAGCTCCGCACGTTGGTGATTGGACTCGCGACCGGCGCAATTGCCGGCTACGCCGCGATTCGCACGATCGAGGCGCTCGGCGTTGCACGTAATGAGCCGCGCGCTCTCGCGCATGCGAACGGTAACGCGAGTACGTACGGACGCACGCGGCGCACACTTGCGGTCAGCGACGTTATTCGTTCGACGGCGGCAGGTTTGGCATTTGCCTATGGCCCTCTCGGCACGACGGCTGCACGCGTCGTCTCGCCGCTTCCACGGTGGGCGCGCCCACCCGCGTTTGCTGCTCTCGCTTCGGTCGCGGGCGCCGTTGCCGAACTGCCCGTGTCGATCGCCGAAGGGTTTCGCATCGAGCACCGCTACGGCTTGAGCGAACAATCCTTGAAATCATACACCGGGGATTGGGCGAAATCGACGGCGATTGAGGCAGTGGTGACCGCGCTGCTCGCCGCACTTGCCGCGACGCTCGTCCGGCGCTTCCCGCGATCGTGGCCCTTCGTCGCAACCGCGGCCGCGTTTCCGCTCTATGTGCTCGCAAACGTTATCGTGCCGGTCTACATTCTTCCGCTGTTCAACACGTTCGAACGGCTCGAAGGACCGCTCGAAGTGCGCCTGCGCGCACTCGCATCCCGTTTCGGCGTCGGCGATGCCGAGATTCTACGCATGGATATGAGCCGGCAAACCCGGAAGGCGAACGCCTTCGTTGCCGGGATCGCACGCACGCACCGTATCGTGCTCGGCGACACGCTGATCGATAATTTTTCACCGGACGAAATCGAGTTCGTCATCGCACACGAGTTAGGCCATTATGTGACGCGCGACACGTGGCGCTTGATTGTTGCCGCGGAAGTTGCGACGGGGTTGCTGCTCGCTGCAGTTGCGCTGGTCGATCGTTCGGCCGATGAGGAAGAAACGTTGCGGATCGCGCGCATCGCCGCACTGCTCGGCGCAGGCACGCAGATTCTACGCCCGGCACTCGCGGGCTTCTCGCGTTCGCGCGAGTGGGCCGCAGACCGGTTTGCCCTTGCGGCAACGAACGATGCGCAAGCGGGTGCGGCGGCGTTTCGCCGGTTGCGCGATCAGAATCTCGCGGAAGAGGACGTCCCGGGATGGTATGAGTTCTTCTTCGGCACGCACCCCAGTTTGGGAAAACGCATCGCCGAGCTGGAGACGGCGTCGTGACGCAAGAGTTCGATGTCGTCGTTATCGGAACGGGAGCCGCCGGTTCGACCGTAGCACTCGGCTGCGCGCAGGCGGGACGCCGGGTTGCAATCGTCGACAAACGGCCGTTCGGCGGAACGTGCGCGTTGCGCGGGTGCGACCCGAAAAAGGTGCTGGTCGGACCGGAAGAGATCGTACACCGGCGCCATGACATCGGAAACGTCTTACAGGGAGCGCTCGCGGTGGACTGGCCGCAGTTGATGCGTTTTAAGCGCACGTTTACCGATCCGGTCCCGGGAGAGCGAGAAGCGTCGTATCGTGACGCCGGCATCACTTGCTTTCACGGCGAGGCGCGCTTCAGCGATCCGTCGACGATTGCCGTGAACGGCGACGCACTGCGAGCAACAAACATCGTGCTGGGAGCCGGGTCGCGTCCCGTCACGCTTGGAATTCCCGGGGAAGCGTACATCACGACGAGCGAGCAATTCCTCAATCTTGATGCGCTGCCGCGACGGATCGTCTTTATCGGGGGCGGATACATTTCATTTGAGTTCGCCCATCTCGTCGCGCGCTACGGCGCCGATGCGACAATTCTCCACCGCGGTGCGCGGGCGCTCCCACAATTTGATGCGGACCTCGTGTCACGACTGGTCGATGCGTCACGCGACGCGGGGATTACGATCGAGCTCAACTCGCAAGTCCGCGGCGTAGAACGCACCGCTGACGGATTGACGGTTCAAACGGATCGCGCGAGCTTCACCGGCGACATGGTCGTGCACGGCGCGGGCCGCGTACCCGAGATCGACGACCTCGATCTCGAACGCGGAAACGTGCAGCGCTCGAAGAGAGGCGTAACGGTCAACGCGTTCTTGCAGAGCACGTCCAATCCGAACGTGTACGCAGCGGGCGATTCGGCCGATTCCGGCGGACCGCCGCTCACGCCCGTCGGCTCGTTTACCGGAGAAATCGTGGTGGCGAATATGCTTCACGGCAATCACCGTGAAGCGGACTTCTCGACGATACCGTCGCTCGTGTTCTCGAACCCCGTGCTCGCCGCAGTCGGTGTCGACGACGTGGGCGACGGCGTCGAAATCAAGGGCGGCGACATGTCGAGCTGGTATTCATACCGCCGCATCGGTGAACGGTACGCAGCCTACAAGCTGTTCGTGCACAAGGCCGAGGATCGCGTGCTCGGCGCGCATTTCCTCGGCCCGGGTACGGAAGAACTGATCAATGTGTTTACGCTCGCTATTCGTCACCGTATCCCGGCAGCGCAGCTGCGCGATATGATTTACGCCTATCCGACCTACACGTCGGACATCGCCTATATGCTTTAACCGTTATCGGCAGCGGCCCGCAGCGCGGCGATATCGAGTTTGCCCATTTGCAGCATGGCTTTCATGACGCGCTCGGCTTTCTCCCGATCGGGACCGCCGAGCAGTTCGGGGAGAGCGGCCGGCACGATGTTCCACTCCGTGCCGAATTTATCGCGAAGCCATCCGCAGGGCTGTTCCTGCCCGCCTTCCGACAGGCGCTCCCAATAGTGATCGACTTCGTCTTGCGTTTCGCAATCCACCATAAAAGCCGGGTGCGGCGCCTGTTCCCATTCGCCGCCGTTGAGCGCAAGAAAATCCATGCCGAGCAGATTGAATGACATCGTCATGACTCTGCCCGCATCGCCCGGTCCCGATTCACCGTAGCGGCTCACGTCCGTGATCGCTGCTCCGGGGAAGATCGACACATAAAAATTCACGGCTTCTTCGGCGTTATCGTTGAACCACAGAAAGGGCTTGATCTTTTGCGTCAGTGTTGCAGCCATGAAAGAACCTTACCACGCCCCGGACGCCGTTGCCCATAAGCCGAGCAAGTGGTTACTTAATCTCTAAACCCCGCGAACCGGATGCACGCCCTACGCATACGGTAGTGCATGAGACACTTGATGCTCTGTCTGCTCGTCGCGCTCGTGGGCGCGACGGCCGCGCCCGCGTCGACGCCGACGGTCGTCATTAAGGACGACGCGTACGCACCGACGCGGCTTACGATCTCCGCGGGGCAAACGGTCACGTTCGTCAACCAAGATGACGACGCGCATACGGTAACGGCGACCGACGGGACGTTCGACTCGAAAGGCCTCGACACCAACGGCGTGTGGCGCCATACGTTTACGAAGCCCGGTACCTACGCGTACTTTTGCGAGATGCATCCATTCATGAAAGGCACGATCGTCGTGAAATCGGTAACGCCATGAAACGTTCGTCATTTTTGGAACACGTCGGATGGACCGGCGCTGGAATTGCGTATACCTTGAGCGCGGGAGGCCTATTCGCCGGCCGCGCCGTTGCTGCGATGAACGACACGGTCGATTTCGTACAAATCAGCGACAGCCATATCGGATTCCATCAAGCAGCGAATCCCGACGTTGCCGGAACGTTGACGTCCGTCGTAGCGAACATTAACGCGATGCCCGTGCAGCCCGCGTTCGTCGTGCACACCGGCGATATCACCCACCTATCCACGGCCCAGCAATTTTCGGATGCTAAAGCGATTCTCTCACAACTCAAAGCACCGTTGATCGCGCTGCCGGGCGAACATGACGTCCTCGGTAACGACTTCAAACCCTACCTCTCGAATTTCAAAATTCCCCAATCGACGAGCGGCGGATGGGCGTCCTGGGATCGCGGCGGCGTGCACTATATCGTGCTCTTGAACGTCTTCAACTTCGAGAAAATGGGACTGCTCGGCAACGACCAGCTCGATTGGCTCGCCAAAGACGTGCAGCCGGTGAAAGCCGGTACACCGGTCGTCGTTTTCACGCACGTGCCGCTCTATGCGCTCTTCGAAGAGTGGGGCTGGACGACGCAAGACGGCACGAAGGCGCTCGCGCTTTTGCAGAAATTCGACAACGTCACGATTCTGAACGGCCATATCCATCAGATCGTCACGCACAGCGAAGGGAATATCCGTTTCGCGAGCGCCGCAGCCACGGCGTACCCGCAGCCAAAACCGGGGACGGCGCCGAAACCAGGTCCCGTGACACTCGCGCACGACGACCTGCTGCATGCGATCGGCTATCGAACCGTGGAACTCGATGGCGCTGCCGCACGTATCGAGGATCGTCCACTCGCCTAAGGATTTCCGCGTGCGGGACGAGGCGCTGGAAGCAGCGTTCGCACGTCGCGACGCGACGGCGTACGAGCGTGCCTACCAGCAATTCGGCGCGCGGATGTACACGAGTGCGCTTCGCGTGCTGCGAGATAAAGAACTCGCGCACGATTGCGTGCACGACGTGCTGTTGCATCTGTGGCGCAAAGGGACTTCGTACTCGCCCGCACGCGGAAATCTCGAGGCGTTCCTCGTCGTATGCGTTCGCAATGCGGCGCTTACGCGAGCTCGCGACGACGCGCGGCGTCGCGCGTTACTCGCGGAACAGCCGCCGCCTGCGACGAGCACCCTCGATGCGGATCCTTTCGAACACGCTCATGTCACCGAAGCACTTTCAAAACTCAGTGAGACACAAGCCAAAACGATTCAGCTTGCGTATTATCGCGGAATGACACATACGGAGATCGCAGCAGCGCTGAGCGAGCCGGTCGGCACGATCAAGAGCCGCATATCAAACGCCTTGCGAACGCTGCGTGACGCGCTGGGAAAGGAATCTCTGCGATGAATGATTCGCACATCGGCGAAAACGCCGAACTCTATGCAGTCGGCTCGCTCGACGAGCTGGAACGGCAACGGGTAGAGGCGCACGTCGCGAACTGCGCGGACTGTTTACGCCGCTTAGGTCAGGCCGAAGAGACCGTGCTCGGATTAGAACGCGAAACGCAAGCGGCGCCGTTGCCGGCAGATGCACGCGCGCCGCAGTTTATTGCGCCGCGCAGAGCGGTTTGGTGGCTCGGTGCACTTGCCGCCGCAGCGGCGCTCATCATCGGCTATCTTCTTCCGCATCCGCCAACGGCCTCAAATGGTCCAGCGCAAGTTGCGATGCTGCACAGCCACTTCAATCACGCGCAGTTCACGGGAGCGGGGCCACTTGCAAAGGTGATCTATGCGCGCGACCGTTCGTGGTACTACGTCATCGTCGAAGGCTCGCATGCATATAGCGTCGAGGGCGTCGGCACGAGTGGAACAATCGACTTAGGTTCTGTCACCACGCGCGACGGCACGAGCGAACTCTTCGTTCCGCACGCGCGACGCTTCGAGCGAATCGAACTGCGCGACGGGCCGAACGTCGTTGAAACGGCCCAGATACGCTAAAGACGGTGAAATAAACCTGCGCTCACTCGACTACCCTAGGAGCCGTTTTGCTGACGGGACTTGCGGCTCTCGGATACTCGATCAACCTTTCGATACAGTGAGCAGAGATGTTCACGCGTTCCGCCGGCATCGGAATCGTCGTCACTTGGGCGCTTTTTGCGTCGCTCGCCGTATTGTCCGGATGCGGCGGCGGCAGCGGCGGTTCGCCTTCTCTCCCGTCGACGCCGCGCGCAGCGCAGCCAACGCCTGGAACGATACCGCTCTCATCGCCGTCGCCGGTCAAGTCCGTACGTATTACTACAATTCGAACACCGGACGCACCGACCGGCGGCATTGCAATCGGTTCCGATGGTAGCGTTTATCTTTCCGGAGCCGGCACGTTCGTCAAATACAACGGAACGTTCAAACAATACGCATATCCGTTGCCGCTAAACGGACCCTTACCGCCGGGCGCCGAGCCGAGTGACAATGCGATGACGAACGGACCCGGCAACGAGATCTCGGTCGTCCTCGGGTCGGCGTTTCCCAACGGGCCGCCGATTACGTATGTTGCAGCCCTCGATCCGGTGACGGGACGCACGAGCGCGTCGCAGATCATCACGACGTTCGCTGCGGATGAGACGATCGGAGTTGCAGATGTGGGACACGGCACGATTGCCGCGATGCAGTCGTATGAAGCGGGTACGACCGGAATCGTCACCATCTTCAACACGGCCTTTGCAGCGGTCGGCGATTTGAGCGCACCGGATCTGAGCATCATCAACACGGCAACGGTCGGTGCAGACGGTGAAATCTATTCCGGCAATTTGCCGACGTTCAATCCAATGAACAACACGACATCACCGCCGCGAATTCTTCGTCAAAATTATTTCACGAATGCGACGACCTCCGTGACGCTTCCATCGGGCTCACAAGTAGAGCACGTCGCGCTCGGACCGGATGGCGCCGTATGGTTCACGGATCCTGGCTTAAATAAGATCGGTCGCGTAACGACCTCTCTTTCCGTAACGTACTACCGCATTCCGACGCCGCAAAGCGGACCTGCGGGCATCACGGCGGGCAGCGACAACGCGATGTGGTTCACGGAAGCCGGTGCGAATAAAATCGGCCGAATCGACGCGTCGGGGACCGTGACGGAATATCCAATCCCGGGAGGTACGCTGCCGCTGGGGATTGCCGGCGCTCCGCCCGGCGCGGGATGCATTCCAAATACGCTTTATTTCGCAGAGGCGCAAGGGTTAGGGAAGGTGACGTTCACGCAGTAGCGTTCCCCCGGGAAACGGGTGCGCATTCGGGATAATTGAAACGTCACGGCCCTCATAAAATGAGGGCATGCCATCACGAATCATCATCGCCTGCGCCGTGCTGCTCTTGGGCGCGGTGTCTCCCGCCCCAGAAGCACCGCCCTCGGCACAAGTCGATATCACGAAACTGACCTGCAAAGATCTTCGAGACGCATCACCGCTCGATCGATCCGCCGTCGTCATGTTCTATTGGGGATACGCTGCAGCAAAGGCAAATGCCGCCACGTTCAAGACCGGCCTCGTGAAAAACGCCACAACCGCGCTCATGAAGGAGTGCGACGCGAACGCCAGCGAGACGATCTTGTCCGCCCTATCTCGCGTCGATATAAAGGCATTCTGATGCGTGCGCAGGTTGTCGCGACCGCAGCTCTCGCAATATTTTGCATGCAGCCCGCGCTGGCGCAAACGACGTATTCCAGGGACAAGTATAATTACTGTTCGAACGTCGCCGCGCAACAATCCGGTTGGAACGGGAGCGAACAGAATCCGAATTCGAAGGCGATCGCGCGCGGCGGTGTTGCCGGTGCGGGTGCGGGCGCATTGATCGGCGGAATGGGCGGCGGCGATGCCGGACGCGGCGCCGCAATCGGTGCGGCGTTCGGTCTAGTTGCAGGCGAAGCGCGCCGCCAAAAGGGCGCGAAACAAGTGCAAGATCAGCAGAACGCGTACTATAACATTTTCAACGCTTGCCTCGAGCAGTCATAACGAATAACGAGCGGCGCGGGATTGTCGTCGCCGCAGCGCCAATAGCGCCGCGATGGATCGCGCTGAATTTCTGACTTCCAGCTTTGCCGCAATTGCTGCGGCGTCCTTACCGCAAACACAGCAAGTCGCAGGTGGCAAAACGTTTATCGTCCCCTTCGCATCCGCGCCGTACCCGCACGCGAGCCGGGCGAACGGACACACGTATGAAGGCAAACTGTATGACGCGGCGACACACTATAGTGATTCGAGCGTCGGCATCTTCGTGCCGGACAGCTGGCATCCTGAGAACGGCGCGATCGACCTCATCGTACATTTTTACGGGTGGCGACACGACGTCAGATCGACATTATCGACCTATCACCTGCGCGAGCAACTCATCGCAAGCAAACGCAACGCCATTCTCGTCGTCCCAACCGGGCCGGCAAACGCGCCGGACTCGGGCGACGGGAAATTAGAACTCGACGACAACGGCTTTGCGCGTTTCATTACCGACGTCTGCGCGTGGTTGCAACGATCGGGTGTCTCGCCGGTCAACGCCCCGGGCCGCATCGTGTTGACAGCTCACAGCGGCGGCTACGGCGGAGCCGGCGGCGTCCTCACGCGCGGCGGCATGAACGAACGGATTACGGATGTTGTGCTCTTCGATTCCGCCTACGGATACTTCGACGCATTTGCGGCGTGGGCTCGCGGCGCAAACAGCCATTTTCTGAGCATCTTCACGGACGACACGGTCACCGGCAATGTCACGATCATGGGAATGCTGCAGGCGCAAATGCCGAACTCCTACGTGTGGCTCGCAAAGGACCTCACTGCGGAACGGCTGCTCACCCGCGATGCGACGTTCATTCTCACGAACGATGTGGCGCACGACGATCTGCTCACGCACGACTCGTGGTACGCGTCGTTCTTACAGACGACGGCGCTCGCGCAACTGTAGCGCGGATTTTCTCTAGGGCGGCCTCGACCGCGAATGGAATCGCAATTGCACCGTCACCGCGCGCTTGCGCGTTTCCGGCGTACTCAGGCCCTCCGCTTGCATCGAGAACGAAGCGCGGACGTCCCAGATCCTTCGCGAAGCGCATGGTTTGCATGGCGCCGCCTTCTATTTCACTTGCGACCAGCACCGTCGCTCGTGCGTGAGCAGCCTGGAGCCGGTCCCGATGGACGAGCGATGATTTCGTGACCGGCTCGTCGGGAAGCCGTTCGCTCGCAACAGCACCACTTCGGGTGACGATCTCGTCTTCGAGTGCGTGATGTTCGGGTGGATACGTGATCCCGAGCCCCGTTCCAACATAAGCGATCGTCGGAAGTCCGGCGTCCATCGCACCTGTGTGCGCCGCGGCGTCGATTCCTAATGCCAAACCGCTTATGACCGGAACGCCGCACTTTGCCGCGAGTTCGCCAGCAAATGCCGCAGCCTCCGCGGTAGGAGTACGGCTTCCGATGATTGCGATGCCGTCACTCGGCAAGGTGCCGCGCACGCATAAAAACGCCGGCGGTTCGTCGAGATCGAGCAATCCCGGCGGATACGATTCGTCAACGATCGTTACGATCGTTGCGTGCAGCCGCTTTAGGCGTTGAACGGCCTCGCGCGCTTGATGCCGCGCATGTGAGACCTTCCGCGATGAATCACCAGCGATCCATTCTTTGAGATCGCGGTCTTGCGCTCGCGCGAGCGCTCGCAAGCGACGGCTCGGTACGTGCAAATAGGCGGCGGCGAACAGCAGCAACTCATCTTGCGATATCACATCCACTATTGTACGCGAAACACGCCTGCCGCTGAGAAGCCAGGCCGAGGCCCGTGACGATTTGATGGGGTAAAACATACGCGGCCGCCGCGAGTTCGTCGAGGTCATCGTCAGGTCCGAGCAGTTGGCATTCATCGCCGGCCACTGCATCGCGCAGAATAGAATACTGCATCCCCACGGACAGAAGCGAGCGATACGGCCGCGTAACGCGCGGAAAGCCGTCGCTATATCCACAGCGAAGCACGCTCACCTGGGATCCGCAGGGTAGCGCGTCCGGCCCGTAACCCGCGCGCAACGTTCCGTCGGAGAAGATACGGTCGAGCACTGTCGCGCGAACTTCGATCGCGCACGTCAGCCGCTCGTTCCCGGTCCCCGGCGTTCCCGACCCAAAGAGCCCGACACCGATGCGGATGCTGCCTCCCCAAACGCCGCCCCGCGCAGCCGGGAACGTGCTCTCAACGTCTTCTCCCGCGACCTCCACGCCGTTCTCCCGAAACAACGCGACGAATCGCGCGAACAGCTCGCGGTCTTCAGCTTCCGTTGCAGGATTGCTTAGGTGCGTCCACAGTTCGACACGCATCCCCGAGCGCGAGAGAAGGTGTGCGTACTCTTTCGCGTCGTCAATATCAATCGCGGACCATCCCGCCGCTAAACGCAAGCCGACGCGAGCCGTTACCTCGGATGCGTTCGACCTGCGAGCGAGTGCAGCTAACGAGTCGAACCGGGCAATATTGACGATTCCACCAAGATCGGCAACACGACACACGTATTCGGGGCCCCCATCGTAGAGTGTTGCGGCAGGCGCCGAGCTCAGCGAACGCAGACGCTCGAATTCGTTAAGGTCCGAAACAACGAATCCGTCTGCAACGCCATCGAGTTCGCGCACGATCCGCTCGAGCCCGAAGCCGTACCCGTCCGCTTTCACGACCGCCCTGACGCCGGCGCGCGTCAGCCTTTTCCACGATCGAACGTTCTCGCGAAGTGCTGCTCCGCTGAGACTAATAATCGGAGCGCTCACTGAGCCATCGGCCATGTATAGCTTCCAAGCGCGTCCCACTGGTACGGCTCGGTGCCGTCCCATGCGAAAAAGCATTCGCCGAGGGCGCCGATGCGTTTGCTCGCATCGAGTGAGGTCGTGATTTCCTGCGCGGGAGGCGGGCCGTTACGGCCGACGCCGCTCGTCTGACCGCCGATGCTGATCGGAATGGTACGGCCGGCGTCGCGCATCAACGTATCGTACGACGACTGAAGAATCTGATCGACTTCTTGCGGCGTCGTCGGAGAACGGCGCATCATGCGCCAGTACGTCATTGGTTGAAGCGCGGTGCTGTATTGCGCGATCTGCGCGTACGGATAGCTTTGATTATCGAGGTGCTCGAGATAGGCGTCTTCGACCGTAGGCATGATGAGATACGATGGCCCCATCGCGTTGCGAATGAATTCGACGTAGTGCCACAACGCGCTGAGGCCTTGCGGTGCGGCGCCCATGAACTCGTCGCCGCGCTCGACGTCGAGTGCGAGACCGTCAACAGGCGTTCCGTTGGCGGTGCGGTAGTAGGCGCCGCGCACGGCCGTCTGCAGATCCTCGAAGCTTTCGTCACGAGGAACGGCCCACGCAATCGTCTTGATACCATGCGCTGCGAGGCCATCGATAATCGCATCGACGGTCGGCTTGGCCTCGGGCCTTATCTCCCAATAGGCCCCGTACGATGTGCGCAACTCCACATAATGCAGTCCTGAACGAACGGCTTGGTCGACAATCGCACGCGCATCGAGGTTCTTGACGTAAATCGAGTCGAGCGGATTGGACGTAAAATAGAGCCACATCCCTTTTCCGCGCACGTTATCGATCGGCGTAGCGCGCGGTGCAGCCGGCGTCGTGACGTCGAGGCGCACGGGTTCGTGCCCCGAGCGCTCGACGACATAGCGATAGTTGCGGTTCGGTTTGGCGTCGGTGTCGCGAAACGTCGAACTCGGGCCGGCGACGAGCGCGAGCAGGCGCTGCACGCCGCCGTTTTGGGCGCGAAAGATCCGTACCTCGCCGGTCTCGCGCGGAAACCAGCCGATTTGCACGAGATGCGGTCCAAGCGCCGTTGCTACCAGGCGCGGCGCTCGCCACGACTGCGTGTTCGTTCGTACGGTCACGCTCGGGAGATGCGGCTGGTTCGCAACGACGGTCATCGTAAGCGGACCGTCAGCGTTCGTCGAAAGTATGGCGGAGGGTTGACCGTACGCAAGGCGCGTTTGCCATTGGACATAGCCGTCGCGCGAAAGATACGCAAAGTCACTATTTGCGACGATACGCGTCGGCTTGTTCTGTGCGTCGAAGAACTGCGTGACGACGAGCCAGCGCGCGTTCCCGTCGGGATCGAAGCCGAGTGGACGCGCGTTGACCGACATTCGTTCGGCCGGATGGCCGACGTACACCGGAATGTTCGGCGTCGGTGCGGGCGAGGGCAACGGCGTCATCTGCGCAACGATGACCGCAAGGATTAAGAAGAGCTCCTCCATGTTGTCCTCTCTTCGTTAGCAGGCGACGTAACTCTGTTGAAACAACCTACGCGTTTGGTGAAATTCGCACGACATTTTAGTATGCTCGCAGCTTGCGTTGCATTGATCGCAGCAACACCGCGGCCGCTTCCCGGTGGATTGCCCTGGACGAAGACGCAGCTTGCGCAGCTACAGCACACAATCGGCACGCTTCTCAAAGAGCCTGCATTGCGCGGCGCGCAGGTAGGGTTCATCGCGGCCGATACGACGCGCGGTACGCTGTTGTATTCGCGCAACGCGGACCAAGAATTCATGCCGGCGTCGAACTTCAAGCTGCTCGTGGGTTCGGCCGCACTTCACGTCCTCGGCCCGAACTTCTCGTACGTAACGAGCGTGCTCGCCGATCGCGCACCCGCAGACGGAGTCATTGCCGGAAACCTCTACTTGCGCGGCGGCGGTGACGCACTTCTCAGCGCTGCCGATCTGAATGCCGCGGCCGTGGCACTGCGCGCCGCCGGCGTGAAACACATTGACGGCGATCTCATTGCGGACGCGACGCACGATGACGCGCAGCGTTATGGATACGGCTGGTCGTGGGACGATCTTCCTTACTATTACGCGCCGGTCGTGAGCGCGCTCGAGTTGGAAGACGGCGTCGTGCATATCACGATGGTGCCCGGCGCATCCGTAGGTGCTCCCGTAAGCCTGCGTGTCGATCCGCAAACGGACGCATTCACAATCGAGAACAACGTCCAAACTGGGCCGGCCGGTTCGCAAGACACGTCGGACGTCGTGCGCGCGTGGAATGCACCGAATCAAATAGCGCTTACCGGCAGCTACCCGCTAGGAGCGAAGCCCTCGGGTGATATCGCGGCAACCGTTCCCGATCCCGAATCGTATGCAAGCGACGTCTTCGCGCACGCGCTTGCAGCGCAAGGCATCACGCTCACCGGGAAAATTCACGACGGGAAAACTCCGCCGCATTCGACCGTGCTGTGGTCGCACGACTCGTTTCCGATGCCGGTGATGATGCAGCGATTCTGGTATCCGAGCGACAACCTCATGGGTGAGCTGTTGCTCAAAGAGCTCGGCGTCGCGCTGCGCGGGGAGCCCGGAACCGATGACAACGGTCGCATCGTAGAAGAGCGGTATCTGCGCTCGATCGGCGTCGACCCGGCCACGGTTTCCATCACCGACGGCTCGGGACTTTCGAGTTACGATCGGATCACGCCGCGGGATCTCTTTATGATTCTGCAGAGCGATTGGAACAGTTCCTATCGCAACATCGTGATTGACGCGCTTCCGCTCGCGGGCGTTCGCGGGACGCTGCGGCATTCTTTTCTCGGAACGCCGGCGCAGGGCAAGATTTACGCGAAGACCGGAAGCATCAGCCACGTCCGCACGATTTCCGGATTCATTCAAACGAAGACGCACGGTGTCGTGACGTTTTCATTCCTCGTCAACCAGTGGATGGATGCCGATCATCCCGGCGGCGCTGCTGCGCTCGCGCGCCTTCGTGGCGCGGTCCTCTCGGCAATTGCGAGTCAGTAAATGCTAGGAAAACAGTTCGAACGCGAAATCCGCGAACAGCCCGACGTGTGGTGTGCGATTGCGCAATCCGAGCGAGCTCACACGCTTGCGCGTGCGATTCAGGGACGCGAAGTTGTGCTGATCGGCAGCGGCAGTTCGCTCTTCATGGCGCAACTCGGCGCGCTTGCACTGCGCCGGCGCGGCATACCCGCGCATGCGCTCGCGACGGCGGAGGCGCCACTCGACAATCGCGCCTATACGGATGCCGTCGTTATTGCCTGTTCGCAAAGCGGCGCGTCGGACGATCTCTTACGTGCGCTCGATATTCTGCGGCCGCGCGAACTGATCGCGCTGACGAACACGCCGGAATCGCCGCTTGCCGACCGCGCAACGGTGACCATCGATGTCGGCGCAGGACCTGAAATCGCAGTGCCCGCGAGTAAAAGCGTCACGGCGACGGCTGCGATTCTCCTCTGGGCCGCGGGCCTGACCTCGGCGTCGCATTCGCGTAATGCGAATACGCTGACCGAGACGGCGGAAGATGTGCGCGCGTGGCTCGACGGTCCCGGCATCGAAGAGATTTCCGACGCAGCGCAGCGTCTTGCTCGGCGTCGCAGCGTTATCATCGTCGGCGCCGGATACGGCGTTCCAATCGCTAACGAATGCGCGCTCAAGCTCAAAGAGGCGAGCTACATCCACGCGGAGGGCTTCTCTGCGGGTGAGTTCCGGCACGGAAGCGTCGCGATGCTCGACGCAGGGTGCGCAATTCTCGGCATCATCGACGACGACGCTCGCGAGATCGTGAATCGTCCGCTTCGCGAAGCAGGTCAAGCGGAAAGCCTGCGATTTGTCATCGGCGGGCGCATCGGCGACATCCCGCTGCTTGGGCCGGTCGTTAATATTGCCTTTAATACTTTGGCGTGGCTCGTGTGTGCCCAAATGCTTGCACTGCACGTCGGGCGCTCGCGTTTTGTAGAAAGTGACGCACCGCGAGGACTGACGAAGACCCTCCACGGCTGAAAATTCCGGCAGGGAATTTCATTTTAAAAT
Organism: Vulcanimicrobiota bacterium; assembly: GCA_019232905.1. Taxonomy (GTDB): domain Bacteria; phylum Vulcanimicrobiota; class Vulcanimicrobiia; order Vulcanimicrobiales; family Vulcanimicrobiaceae; genus JAMXLG01. Next base: position 46,512 of record JAFANA010000086.1, on the reverse strand, counting down.
TGGATTAAGGCCCCCAGCGAACGCGCGTGGGATCACGCCGCTCGCTTTTATTTTGTCTTTTGGGCTCTCGGAGGGCTTTGGATGTTTCAACTCTCTGGCCGATGGCGAGCGCTTATCGCAGTCATGCTGTTTGCGTTCACATTTTCCACGATCCCCGTCCGCATACGTGCGCAGCAACTCACGACGGGAACCATTAGTGGCGTCGTGACAGATGCGCAAACGGGAGCGCCGATCGCCGGCGTCGTGGTTACGGCAAAATCGGGTAGCGATGTCGGCGCTACGATGACCGACAGTCGCGGTTTCTACACGCTGCAGCAGCTCAGCGTCGATACATACACCGTTTCGTTTGACTTCAAAGGCTATGCTCCGGTGAGCATTCCCGGCGTTACGGCACCGCAGGCTGTCGTCACGCGGCTCAACGAAAAGCTTTCGAAATCGTTGAGCGTCATTGCAAACGTCAGTGCTCGTTCTGCGACGAATCTCGTGCAGCCGAATCAGACGTCGGACACGTACAATGTCAGCGGTCAGCAGCTCGACGCCGTTTCAGGTGGAAACGAGCTGCAAAAGACGCTGTATCAATACGTTGATACCATTCCCGGCATCACGGTGAACGGTTTCGGCACGCAGCCGCGTATTCACGGCGGATCGGTCACCGACGAACAATACGAGTTCGACGGCATTCCCATCCGCGATCGTATGACCGGCTTCTTTACGACGAACCTTTCGAACATCGGCGTAAAGAACGTCGAAGTCTCGACTGGCGGAATTTCTTCGGAATCGTCGGATGCCGGACTCGGTATCATCAACACGGTGATGAAGACTGGTACGTATCCGGGCTTCGGAACCGTCGCGTACGGAACCGACATTACGGACAGACTGACGAACTTCATGGCCGAGTACGGCGGAGCGACGAAAGATCACCGCTGGTCATGGTATCTCGGCATGCAAAAGACCGGATCGTTGGACCAGTTTGCAAACGGCAACGCCTATACTGCAGCGATCGTTGAAGGGTACAACGGGCCCGGACCGGTGTACACGACCGATCTCATCGGAAACTTCCACTACCGTCCGAATAACAAAGACGATTTCCAACTCTTGGTCCAGAACGGCCTCGGCGACTTCATCTACGGTTACGGATTCCCGCGCACCAACGGTGCGGAGCCGCCGCTAACGGCAGTTCCGTGTCCCGGTTACGCCGTCTCGGCGACGACGCCGACCGGAGCCGCCGGCGGAACCGCGCCGAACGGTCAAAACTGTCCGGCCGGCCTCTACTTCGGCACGGCAAGCGGTGCCGGCACCGGCATGGGCGGCAACATCTGGCACCACTACTCGGGCATCGGCAAGATTCAGTGGAACCACATTATCAACGACCACTCGTCGTTTGCATTGCGTCTCGCTGAAAACTTCAACGAGTACATTTTCGATCAACCGATCGTTGACGACAACAATCCGGCAATCGAGAATAGCCCGGACTTCCATCCCGGCAATTGCCCGGCGTATCCGTATTCACCGAACACGCCCATACCCGTGGTGAACGGTCAACTCTGCGTAGAGCAAGATCTCTTCTTTAATACGGGTTATGAAGGCGATCGCCGCTCGGAGATGTGGCTCGGGTCGTTCGACTACACGAACCAGATCAGCGACAACGCGACGATTCGCGCGGGCATCGGCCAAGAGTACGATAACAATCTCGATAACTCGTACTACACGTTTTACTTCAATGGGGACGGCTCGTGGCCGGGCGTCAACTCGATGTCGACCTACCCTGACCACGTTCCGTCGGCGTATGTGAACAGCTCGATCCGCGAAGGCAAATGGCTCTTCGAGCCGGGCGTTCGCTGGCAGCGAATGTACTACGATTACCCCGAAAGCAGCATAGGTGCGGCAGGTCCGTATTCTGTGGGCATCTGGAACCCGACGTTCGCCGCGACGTACACGATGAACAATAAGAACGTCATCCGCGGATCGTGGACCGACTCGACGTCCTTCGTCGGTACGGCCTACGTCTGGCGAGAAGGTTCGAGCGTATTCAACCCGGGCGGTGAATTCAGTGCGAATCCGACGATCTTCCACAGCGGCGATCTCATGTGGGAGCATGAGTTCGATCCGGACACGTCGATCAGAATCGGACCGTATTGGAACAAAGCATCGAACGTGTTTTATGAGTTCCGCCCGGTACTCAGCATCAACAATGCGACCGGCGCCGTGACCTATGGCCCGACGCAGGCGGCGAACGGCGGTTTCCGTCAATCGCTCGGCGCAGAGTTCGGATTCACTCACGTCGACCGGCACCCGGTCGGAGCGTCGTACTGGCTGTCGGCTACGTACGACAATTTCTGGACGAACATTACGTCGGCCCTAACCGGTTCGTACGGCGCATCAGGACTTCCGTCGTTCTTGCCGGTCGTTCGCAGCCCGTACGATCCATTGATCAGCGCGTCGCTCGTGGCAGACATCCATGCAGATCGCTGGCACTTCATGCCGACGGTCTACTATCAGGGACCCTCGCCGTATCAAACCGGCGAATGCGCTGCCGCGCAAAAGTGGATCAACCTGACCGGCTATCCGTACTACTCGACGTGCGCGAGCACGAGCAGCAACCTGCAGAAGCCCGTTGGGCTGTTGCCGGAGCTGTGGTCGAGCGGATACTGGTGGTCGAACGCAACGCTCGCGTACGATATGGGACCAAAGAAGAACCTTCGCATCGGGCTTCAGGTGACGAACCTGTTCAACAACCAGAACCCGACCATACCGTGTTACTCGAACGTTCAGAAGAACACACCGGCACTTGGTGCAGGCTGTTCCCCGTACTATCCGTTGGCCGGCCAGCAACAGCTGCCGTCGAGCGGATACGTCTACCAGAACACCTCGCAAACGCCGCGCCAGATCATGCTGTTCATCCAGCAGAAGTTCTAACGCGGGTACTCTCGCGAAAGAGAACGGGCGCCCACATCGGGCGCCCGTTTTTTTATAGCGCGCGATGTGCGCCGCCGTGTCAGCCTGAGCGAAGGCGCGCAGCGCCGCAGTCGAAGGATCGCGGCGAATCAACAACCCGCATCAGCAATAGAATTGAGGCGGTCCTTCGACTTCGCTTCGCTCCGCTCAGGATGACACATCGCGGCGCACATCGGAGCACCTCTTTTTTATAGCGCGCGATGTGCGCCGCCCTGTCATCCTGAGCGAAGGCGCGCAGCGCCGCAGTCGAAGGATCGCGACGAATCAACAACCCGCATCAGCAATAGAATTGAGGCGGTCCTTCGACTTCGCTTCGCTCCGCTCAGGATGACACACCGCGGCGCACATCGGAGCACCCCTTTTTTATAGCGCGCGATGTGCGCCGCCGTGTCATCCTGAGCGAAGGCGCGCAGCGCCGCAGTCGAAGGATCGCGACGAATCAACAACCTGCGTCAGCAATAGAAATGAGGCGGTCCTTCGACTTCGCTTCGCGCCGCTCAGGATGACACACCGCGGCGCACATCGGGGCGCGCTTTTTTATAGCGCGATCGCTCGTCGCATTCGTGTTCGCAGTTCTTCGCCGACGTCGATGCCTTCGTGCGGTTCGAGCGGCAGCGGTGATGGGCGCAAACGTGCGATATCCCACCGTTCGGTTTCTGCCGTGCCGTAATACCCGTCGATCAAGGCCGCTTCCGCGTGCGACATGATGTGGTCGGCGTCGATCGGCACGTTGTAGAACGCCGCTAACCGGGCGCCGACGAGGCAAAGCGCGTCGATCAGCGGTTCGGTGAGCGGGTAGTCGCCGAAGTCTTGCGGTGTCGCCCCTTGCATCGCCATAATCGAAATCCCGAGCGCGTACGAATTGCGGTTGCGCGTGTGCGCCGCATACGGTAGATCGGGGGCTTCGTAGACGTTGCGCATATTTTCGCGAACGTCATGCGTGTTGACGACAACGATGCCGGCTCCGGGTTTGATGGCGACGCAAAAATGATACGCCGGGAAAACCTTCTCGTGATCGTATGCCGACCAGTGCGTGTAAATTCGGTCGATGCGGCCGGGTACGTCGGGCCGCCACGCTTCGATCGGCCAGTGCGGATACGCTTGGATCCGGGTCTCGATGCCGGTTAGATCTGCCATTGCCATGCATTCCATTCGTCGGCGATGAACGCCGCGGGTTCGTAGTTTTTTACGTCGGTGTTGAACGCGTAATAATTTTCGTGCCAAAAGGCGAAGACGGCGGGATCGAGATCGCGAATGCGCGCGGCTTCACGCTGGTAGAGCGCCTTGCGCTTCGCCTGATCGAACGTACTCGCGGCAGCGCTACTCGATTCGTCGACGACCGGATCGTTGAGCCAGCTCGTGTCGGCGCCGCTCGGCGGAATGAAGTGCGAATTCCACGAGCCGGAGTCGTCCGGATCGGAACCGTTGTACGCCTGCGACCACTCGAGATCATACGTGCCGCCGTAGAGCGGGCCGCCTTGCGCGAACATCTGATTCGCCGCAACGTTGTGAACCGAAAGCGCGATACCAAGTGGCTGCAACATTGACTGCACGAGGACTTCGGCGCGGTCGTTCTGCTGGTTATCCGTCGTCGCCATGATCGTCAGGCGCATCGTTAGAGCACCCTTGTGGAGAACACCGTCGCTTCCCATGCGCCAACCGCTCGATGCCAGGAGCGAACGCGCCGCTGCCGGTTCGTACTTGTACGGCGGAAGCGACGGCGCTGCCCAAGACTGCGGGAAGATGTCGGAGACTGCGAGCTGTCCGTAGCCGCGGTACACCGTTTGCAAAATGCGCTTCCAATCGACGCCCATGGCGATTGCGTGACGCACGTTGACGTCGGCAAGCTCCGGCTGCTTCATGTTCATTCCAAGATGCTGCCACGAAGCGATCAGCCGGTGCTCGACGCGAATGCCCGGGATGCTCGAGAGCGCAACGATTGAATTCTTGTTGACGTCGGGATAGACGTCGATTTCGTGCGAGCGCAACTCATCGAGCATCGTGTCGGGATTGGGGATGATCTTGTAGATGACTCGCTTCAACCCCGGTGCGCCACGGAAATAACGCGGATTCGCGTCGAAGACCAGCTCGTTGCCCCGGTCCCACCGTTTGAGGACGAACGGGCCGCTCGAGACCGGCATGCTGTTGAACGACGCGTGATTGATGTCCGGCAAGTCGGCGAGAAGGTGCGCCGGAAGCGGCGGATATGCATCGCCGCCCATCGCGAGAATCTCTATTCCGGCGACCGTCGGCCGCTTGAGATGAATGACGATCGTGTACGGATCGGGTGCCGACGCCGACGCAATCTCGTTCCACCCGTATGCCGTTTTCGTATTATTGCGCGGATTCATCACCGCGTGATACGTGAAGAGCCAGTCGCTTGCCGTAAGCGGCGCTCCGTCAGACCACACGGCACCGTGTCGCAAATGAACAGTAATCGTCTTTCCGTCGGAGCTGATGCCGCCGTTCTGCGGCGTCGGCACTTGCGTAGCGAGATCCGGGAAGAGATTGCCGTTCGCGTCGGTGCGCAGAATAAACGCGAAGAGCAGACAATCGACCTGCTGCGTGGCAATCGTATGCCCGAACATCAAGTTGAGGCTATCGGGCTCTTCGGAACTGCCGACGCGCAACACGCCGGGAACGGTAAAGCTATTTTTTCCTGCGACTGCTGAAGTGCCGGTTTTAGAGCACGACGCGAGCGCGACAATCAAAAGCCAAGGCAACAACCCTAGACGAAATTGCAAAGAGCGGCTCCTATTTCCAGGCGTCGACGATCGTCTTCGCCATCTTGGCGATCAAGATTTGAGGGCTGTTATCGACGGTCCAGCTTTGATCTTTATTGTTGTAGGTGAACGCCGAGATGATGATCGGCCCGTGGGCGGCGTAGACGATTGCAACGTCGTTGCGTGAAGCATCGAGCGCGCCGGTCTTGTTCGCGATGGTAAGGCTGCCCAAATACCGCGGAATGCCGCCGCGGTCGGATTGGTTCTTGAGCATGGCGAGCGCCGTGTCACACAGCTTCTGCTGCTCCGGCGTCGGCGGTGCCGTATCGCCGGGCTCGTTCAAATTGCAGTTCGCAAAACGTCGCATGAGTTCGCCCATTTCGCGGCCCGTGGTCTTGCCGAGCCCGAACTTCGGCTGATCGGCGGGCACGTCGCCCGTCGGCGGTTTGAAGACCTTCTTGTACAGCCACGTGTCATTCAAGCCGAGCCACTTTATGCGCTCGTCGATGCGCGCGAGCCCGAGGTGGTCTATTGCCATGTTCGTCGCGGTATTGTCGCTCTGAACGATCATCATCGTGAGTGCGTCCTTGAACGTCACTACGAGCGGCGTATCGAAGAGATTGAGCACCCCCGACCCTTCGACTTGATTTTCCGGTGTAAGCATCAGGGCGTCGTCCCAGCGGGCATCGCCGGCTTCGATCGCTTTGAGCGCTTCAAAGAGAATCGCAAGCTTGATGGTCGACGCCGTCGGCACCGGCACGTCGGAATTGAGACCGACCTCGCGGCCCGTTTTCATGTCGACCGCGTAGAGTGCCACGTTCCCTGCATAGTGCGCGGTCAGCGTTCGCAGCTGTGCTTGCAGATTGTCGTCCGCGCGCGAAATTCCGGATTGTGATGCAACAAACATGATCAGTACTGCAAAAAAACGCCGCATCGCGTTGTCGTATCGCGTAGTGATGAGGCCTTCCTGCGGATTTGTCGTATCATCATCATCGATATGTTGCGAACGATTGTTTCATCGCTTCTCCTTCTCGCTGCAGCGCCTGCCGCTGCCCCACATTTTTCACTCGAGCAAATTCTCTCGTATCCGTTTCCAAAGGCGCTGGTTCCTAGCGGCGACGGCCGCACAATCGCGTATCAGATCGATCAGCGCGGATTGCGCAGCATTTGGGTCGCACGCGCGCCCGGCTATCCTCCGCAGCGCGTCGCGAATTATCCAAGCGATGATGGACAATCGGTCAATTCGCTCCAGCTTTCGCGCGACGGCTCGCGCCTGGTGTTTACGCACGGAAATTCGGAAAATCCATCGCTAAGCGTGCGTCAACCCACGTCGCATGTCGTGTCGGTCGATACGGCGACGGGCACACAAACCGATCTCGGCGAAGGCTATGCGCCCGCACTCTCTTTAGACGGCTCGCGTGTCGCGTTTCTGCGCAACGGCGCCGTGTGGAGCGCGCCGGCGGCCGGCAACGTCGCGGCGATGCGCCTTTTTTATGACTCAGGTCACGATAGCGATCTGCAATGGTCACCCGACGGTGGTGCGCTTGCGTTCGTCTCCGAGCGTGGCGATCACGCGTTCATCGGCATTTATCGCGGCGAGGACAAGCCGCTGGAGTTTCTCGCGCCGTCGACCGGCAATGATACCGAACCGCGATGGTCGCCTGACGGTGCCGACATCGTCTTTGCGCGCACGCCCGGCGCCGGCGGCGCCGCACCTTCCCCGCTTGCAATGCCGATCGTACCGTGGTCGATCTGGATCGCGCGCGCATCGGACGGCAGCGCGCACCAGGTGTGGTCGAGCGCCGAAACGTCGCGCGCGTCATTTCCGACACAAGGCGGCGACGTGGATCTCACATGGCTTGGAAACGACGCGGTTGCGTTCCTAAGCGAAGCCGACGGATGGCCGCACATCTACGTTACGCACGCAACTGGAGGCGGCGCGCGCCGCCTGAATTCCGGCGCGTACGCGGTGGTCAGTATGACGGCGTCGCGCGACGGGCGTTCGCTCATCTACGTTGCAAACACGGGAGAACGCGCCGACGACATCGATCGCTGGCATCTTTTCCGCGTCGATGCGCAAAACGGACGCATCAGCACGATCACGCGTGGAACGGGTTCGCAGTGGTGGCCGATTCCACTCGACGGTGGACGCATCGCATACGGTACGGCGACCGCGCAGATGCCGCCGCTCGTCGCGATTGCGGACGGCGACGGAACGCACGAACATCTCGTCGATGCGGCGCTGATGCCGACCGACTTTCCCTCGTCGTCGCTGGTGACGCCGGGAGACGTTACGTATCATGCGCCGGACGGAACACTCATCCACGCGCAGCTCTTTACCGGTGACGGCAAAGCGCGCCGCCCGGCCGTCATTTTTGTTCACGGCGGGCCGATGCGGCAAATGCTGCTCACCTGGAATCCAATGGATTACTACGCGAATAGCTATGCCGTCGATCAGTATCTCGTAAGCCGCGGCTTCGCCGTGCTTTCGGTGAACTACCGAACCGGGACAGATTACGGCCACGACTTCCATTACGCCGTGCGCAGCGCATGGGCGGGCGCGAGCGAGTATCAAGACGTGCTTGCCGGCGCGCATTGGCTGCAACGGCAGCCGTCGATTGATCCGAACCACATCGGCATTTGGGGCGGTTCGTGGGGCGGCTATCTTACAGCACTCGCGCTCGCCCGCAACTCCGACGTCTTCAAAGCCGGCGTAGATTACAGCGGCGTGCACGACTTAATGCACGACGCGAACGACTATTTCCAAGCATTCGGTGAAGGGTCCGACAACGTCGACATGCATCCGTGGTTGAAACTCGCATGGAATTCTTCACCGGAGGGTGCGATGGCGACGTGGCGTTCGCCGGTGCTGCTCATCCAGGGCGACCGGGATCCCGACGTCGATTTCCATCAAACGGTCGATTTAGCGGAACGGCTCCAAGCGCGACACATTCCGCATGAGGTCATGGTGTTGCCCGACGAAGCGCACACATTCTTGCGGTGGGATTCATGGCTACGCGCCGATACGGCGGCCGCGAATTTCCTGACCGAGAATTTGCTTTAGTCGATGGTGTGCGTCACGTATGTTCCGTTCGGCAACAGGAACGTTAAATGGTCTGCGGTCGCGCGAACCAGCGTGCCGGCGTTGTGATAGATGTGCCGCGTCGCTGAATAGATGATCGCACAATTCTTGCGCCCGCGGCCGGGATCGCCGCCCATCATCAAAACGTCACTGCCGTCGATCCGAATTGCGCTCTGTGAAATTCGGCCGTAACCGTCGGCGGTCAGACGGAATGTACGGCTGAGCGGATCGTAGATCTCGGTTGATGACTCGAGTTTGCCCGGCGCGCGTTCTCCGGCCGCGACAAGCACCGTGCCGTCGGCGAGAAGGGTCGCCGTGTGCGCGACGCGCGCAACGTGCAAGCGGTTGACCAGCTCGAACGTTCGCGTGCGCGCATTAAAGAGTTCGACGTCGGCCGTGGTTCCGTCCGGCGTCATCCCGCCGGTGACCAGAACATCGCCGTTGCGCAAGCGCGTGAGCGTTGTCGACCAGCGTGGTATTGCCATCGGCACCAGCGCAACACGCGCGTTGGCGCGGTAAATCTCGGCTTCGTCCACCGGCGTTCCGTCCGTGTTCCGGCCGCCCACGACCAGCGTGGTTCCATCGAGGAGAGCAACCGATGCGGCGTCAGTAATTACTGGGCGAACACTCCCGATGGCCGCTGCAGCGACAAGCGATACGCCTGCGAACGCGGCCATGACGGCAACGATTGCGAGCGCAACGACTCTGCGCGATACGCGCGTGTGCGCGGTATCGAGCAGATTCGCCACGCGGTTCACGGTTTGCGAACCGGAGGCGAATGCGGAACTGAAACTCGGAACGAGCGAGTCGGATACACTGAGCGCAACGTTCCACAGCGTGGATGCGTAGCCGTGGCGTTTGCCGATGCGGCGCACGACGGCTTCATCGCACGCCATTTCGCGCTCCACGGCGATGCGTCGCACGACGTAATGCGCCAGCGGATTGAACCACAGCAGACTCAAGCAGATCGACTGGACGAATGATGTGACGTCGTCGAAACGCTGCAGATGTTCCAGTTCGTGCAGGACGACGTTCTCGACATCGTCGGGTGGGGCGCTCTCGAGCAACGCGCTCGGAATAAGCACAGCCGGGCGACGGTATCCGATTGCAATGGGGACCGAAAGACGGGGGTGTTCCAGGATCCGCACGTTGCGCTGCGGAGTCGAACGCATCTCGACGAGCCGGCACCCCGGCGTCAACCGGCGAATACGAATGACGCCGATTCCAACGCGTACCAGAAAACCAAATGCACCGGCAATCCAAACCAGCACGAGCGCGTCGGCGGCAAGAGGAAGCGCAGGCTTCGCGGGATCCGGCGGACGGTACACGCTAGCTTCGCGCTCGTAAGCCGCAGGCGCTGCAAATGTGCGCGCTGTAGTATCGATGCGTACCGGCTCGGTAACGGCGGGAAGCGTTCCCGCGGACACCACGATCGGTTCAGCGCGAAATGCCGCGATCGTCGCTGCGGTGAACGACGGCGCTGCGACCGCAAGGACGAGCAGCAGCGCGAACCAGAGATGAAAGCGCGCGCCCGCGTCTTGTTTGAAACCGCCGAGGCACTGGATCGCGGACACTACGAACACGCCGGCGAGCCCGACGGCGAGCGTCAGTCCCAGAACGATGTCGACGGTGGGCGCGAGCGCGAGCATTTAACTGCCCTTCGCGCGATCCAGTAAGGCTTGAATGCGCTTACGATCCGTTTTTGAAATGTGTTCCGCGTCGAGCAACTTCGAGACGAGCAACTCCGGAGAACCGTCGAAGAACCGGTGCAACACATTGTCGAGTGCGCGTTCTTGCACGTCATCTTCGTGCACGACGGGATAGTAAATGAACGTACGCCCATCGGCGCGATGCTTGACGTAGCCCTTCTTCTCGAGCACGCCGAGCGTGGTCATTACGGTGTTGCGCGCGAGCGGCGGATCGTCGAGCGCGCCGACCACGTCCATGTTCGTACTCTCGCCGAGCTTCCACAAAGCACGCATGATGCGCAACTCATGATCGGTCAGGACGGCGCTCGGCTTACGGCCCATGACGCCCATTATAGAACGCCTACAAATTTAGTCAAACTCTTGACTATATTTGTAGTCCTATTATACTAGGCGGTGTAAGGCGGCCGTTGGAACGTCTACTGGGGAAGCGCCGAGCACGGGACGCTTGACGCGCCACTCGTCGGCGAGTTCAAAAACGGGCGCGGAGAGTTCCACGGCCGCGACACGGTCGATGGACGGCCGGTGCTCGAGCGCGTCGTGTATTCAGATATTACGCCGTCCTCATTTCGGACGGAATCCGCCATTTCAGCAGATGGAGGACGAACGTGGGAAACAACCTTCATTCAAATGTTCACGCGTATCAAGCACTGACGCGAGCAGGTCTGGCGATTGGTCTCGCGGTGAGCACGATCTTCGCCGCTCGCGCGGCAGCCGACGCGACGTACACCGGTCCTGAGAACGCGAACGAGACGCGTTTCGTGTCGGCGATACAAGCCGACTTAACGTCTCGCTATGCGACGGCAAGCGACGCGGAAAAAGCCGGATACGTTCGCTATTCGGATGAAGACGACACCGGCGCAATCAGTTACGCGAACCGGCGTTGGCAAACGACGAGCGAACGCGCTCCATCCCAGCTATGGTACGACAAGAACGGACACTTGCTCGGTGCGGATTATTCGATTCTCCGGACCAGCTGCAAGACTCCACCGCATCTATGGGGCGTAAATCCGGGACGCTGGGCGCAACTCGACGGGCACATTCATTGGGTTGCACGCGATGGGCACGGCACTATGAAGTACGAGCAGTGGATGTCTGACGCCGCGTTTGCCGCTGGTGGAGGAAACGCCTTATACCCATCAGCGCATACGCTCGTCGCGATGCATAAAGTCGACAGCATAAACGACGTCGTCACGATCTTTCATTTTCCGGCGGTGTGGGACCTCACCGTTTGGGTGAAACCAAATCCGAACGGCGCCTTTGCCGACAAGAACCCAGGGGTAAGCCGATAGCCGTCTTATTGCGTTGCAGTCAGGCGTTTCGAATTGTATTTGGATGGTACGAGTATCGCGAGAGCGAGTGGCGTGCCGGCGATCCCTGCCGCGAGTGCAGCCGCTTCGCCGGACTGATGAAACAAGATTCCGCCGAGAAGCGGACCGGCGGCGAAACCGGCGTTCGTAGCCGTAGACGCAAGCGCGAACGTAGCTGTCGAAGCTCCAAGCTGCTTCAACGCGTGAAGCTGAAGTGGAGCGAACAGAGCCCACGCAAAATTAAAGGCGCCGAGCCCGGCGATGAAGATCGCCGGAGACGGGGAAAGCGCCAGCACGAGGATCGCTGCGGCGTTGAGTGCGCCTGCAATGATCCAGGCGCGCCAGCCCGATAGTTTTGATGGAAGCGACGCGACGACTGCGGATCCCGCGAAGCCGCACAAGGCACCCACGGAAAGGCCGCCGCCAAGTAACGCATCGCTCACCCCGCGACTTGCGCCGATCCGCTCGAGGAACGGCCATACAGCGCACTGCGCGGTAAAAAACAGAAAGATGCTCAGCAATCCCGCCGGCTGCACGTCCCGGAGCGCTAGGCGTTGCGCCTGCGGCATGGCTTCGAACGATGGAATTGCGGTCAAAAGGACGACAACGCCGACGATCGCAATGGCAACGAACGGTGCGCGCCAGCCGTACGTAACGAGTAGCCACGTCACCACTGGAAATGCAACGACCGCGCTCAGCGTTTGGGTAATGCCAAACCATGCAAAGAGGCGATGAGTGTCGTTCGTACGGGAGAGCGCGGCAAACGCAAGTGCAAGCATCACTCCTTCAGTGACACCTGTCGCTGCGCGAAGCACCGCCAGCATTGCAGTCGACGAAGCGCTCGCGGTTGCAACGTTGGAAGCGACATAGAGCAGCGGCGCCGCCACGGCAAGATTGCGATATCCGATTGCCTTGACGAGAGCGAGCGTGACGGCACCTCCGGCAATTGCCGCAAGGCTCTCCAGACCGAGAATTGCTCCGAGCGAAGCGGAATCGAGCCCGAACCCGCGTCCAATTGCCGGTGCGAGTGCAGGTTCCACATCAACGAACAGCGCGCCGAGCGTCGCCAAGGCGAGCGCTCGCGCCGCGTCAGCGCGCGATATCACGTGTGGAGAAGCGTTCGTCCGAAAGTCCGCATGTGAACGGATTCGTCATGAACCAGATCGGGCACCCGGTCGTAACTAAAAAGCGCAATGATTCTCGTGCGATCTCCGTGGACGGGAGAGACGCGGTGCAGACTCCGTTTGCCGGCGAAAATCGCAAGCGTACCCGGCCTTGCGCGAATCGCGCGTAAGGGCCCGCGATCGCCGTCCATAATCGCTTCTACCGTTTCAAAGTTTGGCTCGTCCATCGAGCGAACAAAGGGCGCAAATTCAAATACGCCGCCCTCGTCCGCATCTTGCAACAACAGCGATACGACGAAATCGTTCGCATCGAAGTGCCAGCCGTGCTCGTCACCGTCACGCAGATACGTGAGCGTCAAGCCGAGCATCGGGTCGCCCAACGGATAGAGCTGCGGTTCTTTCAAAATATCCGCGATGAATCGGATGAATTCGCGATCGCGATAAAGGGTACTCAGCGCGCCGTCCGGCTGTAAACGATCGTTCGCAACCGCACTGAGTGCATAACGATGCAATCGCTGCGTGGGGTGGTTCTTGCTGCCCGTCGCTTCTTGCACGAGATATGCACTGTAGCCTTGATTGCGACGATATGCGTCCGCCTCGGCTGCCCGCGCTTCCTCGAGCATAGCCGCGAGCGCACCCGGAAGCACGAAGTTCTCGAGGGTTACCGATCCTTCCGCGGCCATCGCCGCGTGCGCTCGGGAAAGAACTGCGTCGCGGCGGCTTGGTGCGAGATAGCGATCGGTGCTTACCAGGTTTTCGAGGTTCATACTCTTGCTATATAGCGAGCAGGTCGCTTTCGTCAACTCCCTAATGACGAGGATCGAGCTCAGGCGGCGACGATGCCGCGGTTCGCATTGCCCGGCGGCAGGGCCGACGTTCCTGACGAACCCAGAACGTCGGTGAAATTCGCGTCGAGGATGCCGATGACGTTGCGCAATTCGCTCACGCACGCTTCGAGGCTGCTTGCGGACGTTTCGTTCTCCGACACGTGCTGCATCAGCAGATCGACCGAATCCAAGCTGTCGCGCGAATCATCGATCAGTGCGTTTGCCGTTTCGGTGATCTTGTCGATCAGACCGAGCATTTGTTGCGCGGCGGCGCTAATCTGTTCGGCCGCGCGCGCGTCGTTCTTCGAGAGGTGATCGATGACGCGCAGTGCGGTCGTCGTCTCGTTGCCGATGGTTGCCGCTTCTTCCGTGCGCGCCGACACGAGCTTCGACGATCCGACGGACCGCTTCATCGCGTCGACCATGGCTTCGAAGGATCCGTTCGCGCGCGACATCGTCACGCCGACTTGGTCGGCAAGTTGCGTGGACGATTCGATGCGTTTGCACGCCTCACCGATTGCGCGGGTGATGCCGGAGAGGATCGTGGAAATCTGATCGGTCGACTCGGAGGATTTCGAGGCGAGCTTGCGCACTTCGTCGGCGACGACGGCAAAGCCGCGACCGTACTCGCCCGCGCGCGCCGCTTCGATTGCGGCGTTGAGCGCGAGGAGGTTGGTCTGATCGGCGATTTCTTCGATCGTGCCGATGACGCTCTCGACCTCGCGTGAACGCGAAAGCAGCGACATAACTTCTTGATACGTCGACTCAGCGGCCTGTTGCAGCGTTGAGGCAATGCCGAGGCCGTCGGAAATGGCGGAAACGCCGTCGAGCGCCTCGCGAAGGTTCACGTCCGCGTCACTGGCGAGTTCGTGCGCAAGCGCGGCGACATCTTGCACGAGCGCTTGCAGCCGTTCCATTTGCTCGATGCCGGCATCGACTTTTTGCGTTTGCAGTTCGGTCGCTTCTGCGACATCGGAAATCGAAGAAACCAAGTCGCGCGTCGCGCGGCGGCCGCCCTCGGTTTCCTGGACGAGAATTTCGGAAACCTCCGCCGAGCGTCGCGAGCGTTGACGGAATCCGGTGATCTCCGTGCGTACCGCCTCGTTACGATCGATCGCTTCGTTACTGCACGCATGAACGGCGTCGGCAGCCTCGCGAATGCCGTCGATGGCACCGCCCAAACGCGAGCGCGTGTGCTCGAACGCGGCAACCATCGATCGCAGCGAAGCAGCCGCGTCATCATAGGCGCGGGCAACTGCGCCGATTTCATCTTTGCGCGCATCGTTGAGTGCCTTCGAGTGCAGTGTGACCGGCGCGTCCATAACACCCTGCGCGAGCAGTGCGAGCAGATGCGCGACGCCCTTGATGTCGGAGGCAAAATCCACCTCGAGCGCCGGCGCAAGCCGCGCAAGACGGTCGACGATCACGCGCTTGACGCTGCGATAGGCGAGGATCACAAGCAGCGCGGAAAGCACGAGAATGATGCCCATACCGATGCTGCCGTACCACGTTGCCTGTGCGATGACGTCGGCGTTGTGGTGTAGCAACGCTTGATTTTCCTCGAGCAGGGCCGCTACATTTTGGCGGATTTCTTCCTGCGCAACTCCGCCGGAAAGGAACTTTGCGAGCGCGGCGGCGCGATTTCCCGAGCGCACGAGTGCGGCTTTCCGGCCGATCCCTCCGTCGATCGTGCGTGCATCCTCGATCATCCGGGTGATGCGGGCGCGATCCGTATCGTCGGCCATCGACGTGAGGATACGCTGATCCGCGAGGCGCGTCGCCTTCGCTTCGTTGATTTGTTCGTCGAACGACGATTTTCCGGAGATCATATAGCCGCGCAGCGCGTCTTGCTGGCTCATCGTCTGCAGCTCGAAGTCGGTCGCAGCGCGCGCAACGACGGCCGAACGCGAAATCGCGCTCGGCAAAGATGCGATGGAGCCGAATACCAATACCGCGAGGGCTGCAAGTGCGACAATCGCAAATGCAAGCGATAAAAACCACGCTACCAGTAAGGAACTGATACGCATCTAAAAATCTCCTTCGTTGCGTATTATCGTTCGCGAAAAGGGGACGCTTAGGTAAGCATCCCCTCCCTCTGCATCGTTCGTCCCGTTTTTACGGACTCTTAATTCCGGCTTCAACCTACGATAAAAAAACGTCAATCAACTAGTGCGAGTGATTCGTCTAATTAGAAGTAGCTTGCCGGCTGAGGTGACGGCGCAATGATGCGCGTTTTATCAAACGACGGACGCGGGTGGGTCAGGACCCACGCCGAGATGTCGTAGGCATCTTCGAGCGAGAGCGTTCCCGCGGCGTTCTGGGGCATGTTGAATCGCACGAATCCCGTCATGCGATCGATGTGCGCCATTCCGGCTCCCGTGTTGAACGACGTGGGACCCCAGAGCGGAGGGAATGAGCCATGGACGCCCGCACCGTTCGCTTGATGGCAAGCAGCACATTTCTGTGCATACAGGTCGCCCCCGCGCTTAATATTCGGTGACGCGTTCGGCAACGGTACGATGAAGCGATCGTCCTTCGCCGCAGCTGCCCCCGTCGGTACGTTCCGCGACAGGAACGCAATGTATGCTGCCATCGCGATCATTGCTTTGCTGTTGTACGCGGGCGGCGTGCCGTTCATGCTGTAGAGGAAGCATTCCGCTAACCGGTCCTGGAGCATGATCACGCGCTTCGCGCGTTTGTTCCATTGCGGAAATCGAGCGTAGGTTCCGACGAACGATCCGCCGCGCTTGACCGTGCCGGCAGCGATGTGGCATGCGGAACACGACATATCGGACACGACGTTTTGCGGCAAATACTTGTGCGGATCTTCGATAATGTCGTGGCCGAGCTTGATCGTCGCTCCGAGCTGGCCCGCCGGCAACCGTGCCGCTTGTTCCGTTGCCGCCGGCGCGTTCGACGCACAGGCCGCCGTCAATGCGACGGCGGCCAGTGCGAGAACGGCAGCGATCTTAGAACGTAAGCGCCGCATACGTGTATTTATATTCGTGCTGCAGCACCGCGACGGTTGAAACCATCGACGGAACGACGACCGCCCCGGGGATCAGATGCGTGAGAATGTCGTTCGCGACGTCCGTCGGGTTCGCCCCGGCGGCCGGCGCCCCCGGCTTCACGAGGTTACGCGCCTGCTCTTCCACAGCCGTGTGACAGCACAGGAAGATCACGCCGCGTTTTTGCAGCATCTCGATCGAAGCGTCTTGATACATGCTGACGGCATCGTCCGGATCGTCTTTGACGGCGACCGCGGCCTTCGACTTCACCCAAATGTTCGACGTGATGGTCGCACCCTGCGCGTCCTTCGCGCCGAAGAAGTCGCCGAGTTTATATTTGTCCCACAAATAGTCGTTATAGTTGAGGGCGGCTGCGGGACCATGCGCGGCGAACGCGATCGCGATGTCCGACGCGTTATAGCCGTAGCCGTATTCCAATCCGTTGAGCGAGTTCTTAATGTTGAGCAGCGCCTGCGGCTTGAACGAGATTTGTTCGAAGACCTGACGGATTTTCGCCGGGCGTCCGACGATCTGTTTGAACTGCGCTGCGTTGAAATCGGTGTTACGCTCCACCAGATGCGACCCGCCGGGAATGCTCTGTGCGGCAGCGATTCCGGACGACGCGGCGACCAGCGATGCGGAAGCGGTCAGAAAAGATGTACGATTCAAGGTTATTCCTCCGTTGAAATAGCTGGACTAAATCCGTAGGAGCGATAGATGGCTTGCGCCTCCGGACTCGTGAGAAACGACGTGAACGCGTGTGCGGCTCGCTCATGAGCGGCACGTTTCACTACCGCGGCGAGATACAATCCGGAAGCATTGTCCCGGTCCGGAATGCGGATCGCCATGATTCCACTATGGATGCGCTCTTGATAGAGCGCCTCCGAGATCCAGACGGGACCCGCATCCGCCTTGCCCTCAAGTATCCACATCGGCGACTCGCGATGATGAATTGATGTCAGCATCGTGGTGCCGTTATGAAGTTTTGTTACCATGATCGTGTGGTTGAGGGTATCGCCGCCGGTTTTTTTGTAGGCGAGCTCGATCTGTCGCGCGATGCCTTCCGTTCCCGGATTCGGCATCGCGACGCGCACGTCGGCGCGTTGCAAGTCCGAAAGGCTCCGAATATGCTTCGGATTTCCATCTTTTACGATGATGCCGAGGACGTTGCTCGCAAACGTGACCGAAGGCTCGACGACGCCTTCACTCTCTTCCAGCCGCATGCGCCGCTTGCCGGAGATGTAGACGTCGGGCTGCACTCGCAGGGTAAATTCGCCGACCTTGATCGCGCCGCCGGTGTGCATCTGCTGGGCGAGAACGCCGGGCGGAAGCGTTTCGTAGAAAACCTTCCGGACTTCCGGATGTGCCCGCTGGAACGCCGCCAAGATTCGCGGTACCGCGAACCATTCGTTTCCGCTTACAAAGACGACGAGATCCGCGCCGGCCGGTTCGCCGTGGAAATCCGTCATGGCGTCGATGCACGGAACCCTGAACACGACGGGCGCCGGTGCCGCAGAAGCCGAGACGATGCCCAATAGAAATAACACGACGACAGTAAGCCGCTTCATCACGTACAACCCTAACGTACTTAAACGTCTTCGAACAAGCACAGAAATCGTCGAAAGAGCGCGCTTTACAGTTTGAATACGCAGCGCACGCCGGTTGGAATATCGCTCAGTGGGTCTTTTGAACTAACGTTTCCGTCACGATAAAGTTCGTTTCCCGCGTCTTTCCGCCGTCTGCTTCATTATAGATACGGCCGTGGCCCAGCATTGGAACCACGGCCTCGTGTTCGCTTGGAGCCACGCCCGATGCGTGTCAGCTTGTCGTTTGTCCGACTTCGATGAGGTAGCCGTCGGGGTCACGGATGTAGCAGCGTATTTCAGACTCGTGGACCTTGGGCTCTGTCAGAAAGTGCGCACCGCGAGAATGCCAAAGTTTGTAACACTCGTGAATGTCCGCGACCCGAAGGTTCATCGCGATGCTGAGACGATCGTGATCGTGCGCGGCCGGTGGTGCTGCGGTGACCGTCGGCTTGTCGTCCGTCGGACCGCCGCCCGTATTGATGAGGAGCCATGAATTGGCCAATCGCAGAATCGCCGGTTCGTCGTCTTCCATGACTTGCGCTCCAAAAACGCGTTCGTAAAATTCGCGCGAACGCGCGATATCTTTTACGATGAGCAGCGTCGTCACTACGAAGCCCTTCACCGGCAGCGGCGCGTTGGGCTCGAGCAGCGGCGGATTCATGCGGACACCGTTCGCCGGCCGAGTTGATCTTTGACGGCGTCCGCAGCGACCCATAGGGTGTATGGGTTCCCAAGCTCGCGGTGCGAGCGCATCATCGTATCGACAAGCTCTTGCGGCGTTGCGCTTTCCGAGACGGCCTTGTCAAAATCGCGGATGTAGGTTCGCGTGGCGTTTAAGATCGATTGCGGGTCGTCATCGCGCGCGTTCGGATCTTTATGGCCGGCTACCAGCAGCTTCGGTTTCAGCGAATCGATGATATCTAGTGCCGCAAGCCATTTTTCGCGCTTCTCATGGTCCGTAAACGCAAGCCAGCAGTGAATGCCGTTATATGCAACGTCGCCGCCAGCAACGGCGTCGATGTCGCGCGCGTGCACGACGCTGGAAGGCGCGGTATCGCTTTGTCCGACGACAATCGGCCGAATCTCGTGACCTTCGAGGTCGATCGCCGCACCTTGCATCGCTTCCGGAACAATCGGATGCTCCGCGAACTGGTTCGGAAACGAAGCGTTCCATTGCGCGAGCGCCGCAGCACTCACCTGTTGTTCGCAGAACGGAACGATTTCCGATAACGTAACGGCCTTTGCGTCTGGAAACGCGTCGAGGATCGTATTGAGGCCGAAAAAATGATCGCCATGACCGTGCGTAATGTAAATGGTTGTCAGCTCTTTGTTTTTCGCGCGGATCCACTCGCATAGACGCGATGCTTCGGCGGTTGTCAACAACGCGTCGATCAGTACCGCTTCGTTTTCACCCGTAAAGAGTGACGCCGAACTCGCGGGAAATGTCGCTTGCTTGCTGCTATCCCAAAAAGGAATGGAAGCCGCAATCGGCTTGTACGGACTAACGTATACATCGAGATTGATACTCATGGGGTTACCGTAACATGGGCCGTGACAGCGTACAGTAATAGACGTTATCTATAGGATGCATTGATGTCATTGGCTTCTAGTTTGTGAATGTTCGGGGCTACGATGAGCTGGGCGGCACACGCGAGCTGCCTCTTTACATTCGCCCAAAGATGAAGGAGACCGTATCGTGAGCCAAGCGACGTGTCCGGTTCATGTGAATCCCAACCGTGGGGCCGCCCGGTTCAACCGCGATTGGTGGCCCGAGCAACTCAAACTTTCGATCTTGCGGCAGAACTCGCCGCAATCAGATCCGATGGGCGCGCATTTTGACTACGCCAAAGATTTTGCACAACTCGATTATCCGGCACTCAAAGCGGATCTGCGCGCTGTGCTGACCGATTCGCAGGACTGGTGGCCGGCCGATTTCGGGAATTACGGTCCATTGTTCATCCGCATGGCCTGGCACAGTGCAGGCACGTATCGTATCGCTGATGGTCGCGGCGGTGCCGGCGGCGGACAACAACGTTTCGCTCCGCTCAACAGCTGGCCGGACAATGTGAATCTCGATAAAGCGCGTCGCCTGCTATGGCCGGTCAAGCAGAAATACGGCAAGAACATTTCTTGGGCGGACTTGCTAATTCTCGCCGGCAACGTCGCGCTGGAAGACATGGGATTCAAAACACTCGGCTTCGGCGGCGGACGTCCCGACGTGTGGGAACCGGACGAGTCAGTCTACTGGGGAGCCGAAGACACGTGGCTCGCGGACGAACGGTATGCGGGAGAACGCCTTCTGGAAAATCCGCTCGCAGCCGTGCAAATGGGATTGATTTATGTGAATCCCGAGGGACCAAACGGCAATCCCGATCCGAAGGCCGCCGCCGTCGATATCCGAGAAACGTTCGCGCGCATGGCGATGAACGATGAAGAAACCGTCGCGTTGATTGCAGGCGGGCACACGTTCGGGAAGACGCACGGTGCGGGCGATCCGTCGCACGTCGGCGACGCACCCGAAGGCGCCGACATCATTCATCAGGGGCTCGGGTGGCGAAGCAGCTTTGAGAGCGGCTTTGGCGCGCACACGATCGGCGGCGGTCCCGAAGTGACGTGGACGACGACGCCGACGAAATGGAGCAACAATTTCTTCCAGTCGCTCTTTAACAACGAGTTTGAGCTGACGAAGAGTCCCGCCGGCGCTTATCAGTGGGTTGCAAAGAACGGCGCGCCACCCGTGCCCGACGCCCACAATCCCGCGAAGCACCATAAGCCGGCGATGTTGACCACGGACCTTTCCTTGCGAGAGGATCCGGTCTACGAAAAGATCTCGCGACGCTTCTACGAGCATCCGGAAGAGTTTGCCGACGCGTTTGCACGCGCGTGGTTCAAGTTGACGCACCGCGACATGGGGCCGCGGGCGCGATATCTCGGTCCGGAAGTTCCAGCCGAAGAATTCATCTGGCAAGATCCCGTTCCGAAGGTCGATCATCCGCTTATTGACGAGAACGATGCGGCTGCGCTCAAGAAGCAAATTCTCGATTCCGGGCTTTCCGTTTCACAACTCGTATCGGCTGCGTGGGCATCGGCGTCGACGTTCCGCGGCAGCGATAAACGCGGCGGGGCCAACGGCGCGCGCATTCGGCTTGCACCGCAAAAGGATTGGGAAGCAAACCGCCCCGAACAACTCGGGAAGGTGCTTGGAGTGCTCGAAGGCATTGCGCGTTCGTTCAATCAGTCGCAGACAAACGGCAAGAAAGTCTCGCTTGCCGATCTAATCGTGCTCGCCGGCAATGCCGGCGTCGAACAAGCTGCAAAGAACGCGGGATTCGACGTGACCGTTCCGTTCGCGCCCGGGCGTACGGACGCATCAGCGGAGATGACGGATGTCGATTCGTTTGCGGTGCTCGAGCCGATCGCGGACGGTTTCCGCAACTATCTCAAGTACGACCCGGGCATTCCGACGGAAATGATGCTCGTCGATAAGTCGCAGCTCTTAACGTTAACGGCTCCGGAGATGACGGTGCTGCTCGGCGGCATGCGCGTGCTCAATACGAACGCCGACGGCTCGAAGCACGGTGTTTTCACCAAACAGCCCGGCGCGCTCACCAACGACTTCTTCACGACGCTGCTCGATATGGACGGAGAATGGAAGGTCTCCGACAACGACCCGGGCGTGTACGAACGTTACAACCGGAAAACAGGTGCGCTCGAATGGACAGGCACGCGCGTCGACTTGATCTTCGGCTCGAACTCGGAATTGCGCGCGCTTGCCGAAGTTTATGGAAGTTCGGATGCCAAGCGCAAGTTCGTTGACGACTTCGTCAACGCATGGTCGAAAGTGATGAACCTCGACCGCTACGATCTCAAGTCTTAGTCTGTCGTCATTCCGACGCAAAGACGCCGGCGCACTGCGCCGGCGTCTTTGCGTGGTAAGATGGTTTGCTATGTCGAAAGAAACCGTTACCTTTCAATCCTTTATCGCGCTCTGCGCGGCTGTCACCGCTGTGACTGCCGTCGTCTTCGCGCTATCCGATCACCGCAACGCGATTGCGGAAACCGTCGCGCCGGTGTTCAGCACGATACCCCCGAATTACCGTGATTGGACATTGATTTCCGTAGCCACGGTCGGAAGTCCGGTGAACGATATTCGCGCGAAACTCGGTAACGACATCGCGACCGCCGACTTTCGCAAAGGAACGATCCCGTATCGTGACGGCGCAATTATCGCGCGACTTGCGTGGAAACAAGCTCACGATCCGGAGACCGACAACGCGTTGCGCCTACAAGCGCAACAAGTCGGCCTTGGGGCCGACGCAATCGCAAAGCTCCTAGGCGGATCTGCGATCGCGGGGAGCGCGACGAACGTTCAATTCATGATCAAGGACTCGAAAAAGTACGCCTCTACCGGCGGTTGGGGCTTTGCTCAGTTTACGAACGGAAAACCTGACGCGATTGTCCAGACCACGTGCTACGCGTGCCACGCGCCGGCGAAAGCTCGCGACTTTGTCTTTACGACGTACGCGAATTAACGTATTAGAAGAACGTTCGCACGGCCGACTGCACGATGTACTCGTCGTCGGCGAGATAGACGAGCTGCCACTTGTCGAGTGTCGTGCATGGGTGGGACACGCCGAGCGCGAGCATATCGCCGACCGCAATATCCGCGCCGTGCGGAACCTGCAGATGCGCGTGTTGATCGTTGAGGCCGGCAATCTTCCAGTCGCGTGAAAGCGCTCGTGGGCGCTCGTCGCACCCGGGCCGGAAGTGTAGTAGCGGCACGGGCATTCCGGCATCGAAACCGAGGTCGCGCCGTCCCGCGCCGACAATTGCGCGCGTAGTTTCGGGCACCGAGGTGACATAGGCCCATACCTCGAGCGCATTTACGAGCGTTCCGGAAACGCGCGACGCGATCGGCGATCGTTGTCGAATCCGCTCGAAGTGTGCCGCGTAGTGCTCGCCGTCGTGAAGCAGATAGCATCCGCTTCGCAACACGACGCGGCGGGGGCGACTGAACGGCCCGTTCGACAACACGTTGCAGGCAATGTCAAAATATGCCGATCCGCCGGCCGTGAGCACGACCTCGTCGCCGTCGAAAAGACGCTGCGCATCGAGCGTGCGCGCGGTTTCTACGGAAAACTCGAGCACCTCGTGCACGCGGCGAATTCCGTCCTCTCCGCTGCCGTTTAAGCCTTCGTAACATTCGACGCCGTGCAGTTCGAGGTATGGTGCGGCACGACGCACGGCACGCGCAACATCACCTGCCGTAGCCAAATCGCGGCAACCCGCACGGCCTCCCGGTTGACCCAGTTCCAGCAGCGCACGCACAGGGTTGCGGAGCCCTGCGGCACTTGCGGCGCGAGCGATACGTTCGACGCCCGCTTCGGAATCCACGAGGATATAGAACTCGAATTCGGGATCGGCATTGAGTTCACGCAGAACATACGAAATATCGTGAGGGGCTATCAATTGGTTCGCAAAGATGATCCGACGAATTCTCGCTTGCCGCGCGACGCGGACTTGTTGCATCGTCGCTAAGGTAATTCCCCAGGCGCCCTCGGCGAGCTGCATGGCGAAGAGATCGGGGCTCATCGTCGTCTTGCCGTGCGGCGCCAACGAAATGCAGCTCGCCTCCGTGAACGCGCGCATCCAGCGCAGGTTGTTTCGCAATGCAGGTTCCCGGATCACGGCGACCGGCAATGGCAGATCTTGCGTCAATACGCTCCAATGCTGCTCGCCGATCTCAGAGAGCGGGAGCCCGTGCGCGAGCCACGGCACACCTTTGACGAGGGCGTCGAGCGTTGTATCAAATGTTACGGACATCAGTACGTTAGATATGCCGCGGTAGCCATTTCGCCTAGCAATTCTCCGGCTTGATGATAGCCGTCTTTGCCTTCGTACATACTAAGCCGGACCGGCATCTGATTGATCGAGAATGAAAAAGCGATGTGCCTGCCGCTGCGCGTCGTCATGTAGCCGGCAAGCGCTTTGATCATGAGATAGCGGTCATTGAGCAGGTCTTGATAGTCGTCGGTGCCGGTTTTTGCAAACACCTTGCCCTTCGCGGGCGAATTTCGTTCGAATTCATAGAGCGTGCCGTCGACTCCCAATACCGGCAGCGCGTGCAGAAGCACCGGATACCACGATTGTTTCGACATCCACGCCAGATAGTGCACCATGAAATCCGGCGTAAAGAACGCGAACCCGCCGTCGCCGTCTTGTTGCGATGCGGATTCCACATCAAGGCCTGCCCGTTGTAACAGTGCGTGCTCTTGCGCGAAGCCCGCTTTTAAATAGTCCTGTTTCGCGTGGGCCACATAGACGGCCCACATCAGCGGCTGAAGCGCAGCGTGGAGGTTTTGACTGACCTTCAGCGTGATGCGGGCATCTTGCGCAAGTGGAGGAGACACATGTTGCGCGACACGATTAGCGATCGTGTAGGATGCCGATGCGGCGTCATGCGAAAACGGCGGCGAGTTCGACGGTGTTGTAACGGTGACGCCGGCATCTTTGAGGACCATAGCAAACGCCATCTCGGCGAATACGCGCGGCTCCGGAACTTGATAGCTATCGAGCATCGTCAAACCAGCGGGAATCGTTCCCGTCAGCGTTACGGTGTGCGTTCCGTCCGCATTCGTCACGTCAGTGGGCGTTTGCGCGTATTCCGAGCCGGGAGCGCCGGTAGCCATCTTATCGATAAATTTCACATAAGGCGTTTGCGGCGAGACGGCGATCGAGGGCGGATCTCCCGCGTTTGCTCCTGCAGTCACGGTGATGTCGACGACGTTGTCGTTGACGACGATCGGTGATAGTTGCGTAGCCCACGGGCCGGCGTATTGCACGGTGAACAGGGAATCGTCGACGGCAACGCGGCCGTCGACGTGCTTCACACCGGATTGTACGACTTGTGCTGCAAGTTGGCGCAAGACGATCAGCGGATCGCCGGGCACCGCTCGCGCACCGCGCGACCCGCCGTCGGCATGATCGACGTTTTCAAACGCAAGCGTCCCGTCCGGTTGAAGGCGCTGCGAGAGATTCGGATCGCCGCTCGCGACGAGGACGACATCACCGTGCAGCGTGCCGGACGAATCAACCGGCCCCGTGCGATACACCGGTGTCGTCCAGCGAAAATCGGGACCGAGAAGAGCGAGAGACGTTCCGTACGACAGCAGCTTGGTGTTCGAAGCGGATTCCATGAAGGTCTCTGCATTGCGCCGATAGAGAACGCGACGATCGTCGAGGTCGTACACTTCCCCGGCGACCACGGCATGCTTGAGTTCGGGACGCGACGCAATCTGATCGATCGCCGTTTCTGCTGCGCTCGCCGGAAACGGGACGAGCAACGCGACTATTAGCACGATGAAGAATCGCTTGTACATACCGGCTAGTACGTCAAGGCGTCACGCAAGGCCCTCGCTGCGGAGCAATGGAAATGGTTGACTCCTGATGATTGCGGAACGATTGAGCGGCGGGGATCGCCGGCAGGTCGGTGCGTCCGACGACGTGGTCTCGCTAGTTCTGCGGGACAACGCGAAATTCGGCGAGCTGTTTGATGCGATGCTTCACGAGGACCCGACCGTCCGGATGCGGGCAGCCGAAGCTACGGAAAAATTGGCTCGCGTTCGGCCCGATCTGCTTGCTCCGTATCGCAAGCGGCTGATCGAAGAGGTCGGCGAGGTCGATCAGCACGACGTGCGCCGGCGCGTCGCGCAAATGCTCGCGAACGTCCGGCTCGACGTGAAAGAACGCTCGAAGGCGACGGCATTGTTGGAGCGGTATCTTCAGGATACAAACGTAACCCTGGTCGTCGAATCGCTGCAGACGCTGGTCGACTTTGCGAAGGACGATCGCGGATTACGCAAGCGGGTCACGCCGATCGTCGAGCGAATGGCGGCCCGAGGAACGCCCGCTATGCAGGTGCGAGCTCGCAAGCTGTTAGCGCGGCTCGAAACGCCTCCACCACGCGCCGAACGTCGCCGTCCGTAGTTTGTGCGCTGACATTACTTATTCGCATCGCGCGCTTTCCACGCCAAGTAGTGGCCCCGAAGAACCCTTCACCTGAGTCGACAACGCGCGCTATGACGTCTTCGGTACGGTTGTCGTGATCGCCGTCGCTAGCGTTGGGACGCGGATCGAGAAAACGGACCAACCCCTGATTGAGAAGTGGGCGCCAGAGAACTTCAACGTTCGGAAGACGCTCGAGTTGCTCGACGAGCCCCGCGACTTGCGCGCAGGATCCGTCGATCGTTGCTGCGACACCGTCGCGGCCGAGTTCGAGTAACGCAGCGTACGTCGCGAACCCGCGCGCCCGGCGTGACCACTCGGGATTCCAGTCAATTTGATCGCGAGCCTGTGCGTGCGCCGTGATGTACGGCGCGCGGATCGACATCGCCGCGCGGTGCGATTCGGCGTCAGCAACGAACGCATAGCCGGAATCAAAGGGGACGTTAAGCCATTTATGGCCGTCGGTTGCCCACGAGTCGGCGCCGTCGACTCCGCGCGTGAGATGCGCATAACGTTCGCTCGCGGCTGCCCAGAGACCGAACGCGCCATCCACGTGAACCCAGGCGCCGTAGCGTTTCGCGATTGGGATGACGCGATCGAAACGATCGAACGCGCCGGTGTTGATGTCACCTGCTTGCAAGAGCACAATCTTGGGCGTTTGCGGCTCGAAGGCCAGCGCTTCTTCCACTGCGCCGGGTTCGAGTGTCTCGTCCACGTCAGGCTCGAGCAACACGAGCGACTCGCTTCCAAAACCGAGCATACGCAATGCGCGGTCGATCGATGCATGGCGGCGATCGCTCGAGATCACACGAACGCGCGGCGCGCCGAAAAGGCCGTTGCGTTCGACGTCCCAGCCGTGCTTAGCAAGCAATGCATGACGCGCTGCTGCAAGACACGTGACGTGCGCCATTTGGCAGCCCGTCACGAACGCGAAGGTTGCGTGCTGCGGCAACGCGAGCAGCTCTTTGAGCCATGCGCCGGCCGCCTCTTCGACGATCGCCGCTGCAGGACTGCATGCGTATAGTGCGGCGTTTTGATCCCACGCAGCAGTGAGCCAGTCTGCAGCTAGCGCGGAAGGCAGCGTTCCGCCGATCACCCACGCGAAGAACCGTCCGCCATTCGAGCGGAGCAACCCGCCCTCAGCTGCGCTGCAGAGGTGGTCGACCACATCTTCGGGCTGCCGTCCTTGGGCAGGTAACGTCACGTAAAATCGGTTACGCAGCGTTTCCGCGTCGACCGTCGCATTGACGGCGCCGTCGTCATTCAAGAAGTGAACCGCCCTTTCAGCGGCGGAACGTAGCATGCGTGAACGGGCGTCATCAGGCGTATGCATCGGCCTCGATCCTAACGCGCAACCACTTTGCAAGACACCCGATTCTTGCGAGCATCGGAGGTAGCTATGGTCGCCACCGCAAGAAAAACCAGTCCGGTCCAGACGCGTGAAGAACTCCTCTATCTCCTGACGCGCGCGTCCGAACTCGAGCACAATCTCGCCTGCTCGTATTTATATGCGGGATATTCGTTGAAGACCGATCTTGCCGAAGGCGGTCTCACGGAAGAAGAACTTGTCGCGGTGCGTACGTGGAAACGGAGTCTTGCAACCGTTGCGGTCGAGGAGATGCTGCATCTCGGACAAGTCTCGAACATCATCACGGCGGTCGGCGGTGCGCCTCACTTTGCGCGATCGAACTTCCCATTAGCTGCAACGACATTTCCATTCGGGATTCCGATCGATCTCCAGCCGTTCTCGCAATCATTGATCGACCGTCTCGTTTGCTACGAGATGCCCGAAGAAGGCGTGTTGCCGGCGGACCGCCATGCGGAATACGACGCGATCCGGCAACGCGTTGTGGGACGCGTCGAGAGCGACTCGGTGGTTCGCATGCAAAACGCGATCGAGCCGTTCGATATCGACTTCCGGACGGTCGGCGAGTTTTATCATAAAATTGAATCGGCGTTCCACGAGATTCCGCCGGATCGGCTCTTCATCGGGAATCCGTCGGTGCAAGCGACACCACAGTACCTGGATTTTCCGAAACAGCTCGTGCAGGTGACCGACGTGCAGTCGGCATGCGCGGCAATCGAGATGATCATCCAGCAAGGCGAATCACCGACGACGGAACATCCCGAAGCGCATTTCGTCGTGTTCGATACGATCCGGCACGAATACGAAGCCCTGTGCGAGCGCGCGAAGGCAGAAGGGCGGAATTTTGATCCCGTGCGCCCGCTCTTGACGAATCCCAGCACGCGCGGCATCGCTGAAATGCCCGGAACGAACCGCATTACCAATCCGGTGGCGGCGGAGCTCGCGTCGCTCTTCAACAGTTCGTACGCGGTGATGTTGATGATGCTTGCGCGATTCTTCGCGCACGTTGACGAGACCGAAGACGAGATGCGACTGCTCGCCCGCGGGACGTTGCGAATCATGGCATCCGGATTACGGCCCCTTGGTGAAGCGCTCGCGAAATTGCCTGCCGGGCGCGAGTATCCCGGGATGCATGCAGGCCCGGGATTCGGTTTTACGCGTAACATTCATCTGCTTGCGCACAAGCGCGCGGCGTGGATTCTTTTCTTGGAACGGCTCTACGATATCTCGATGCGGTTGACGCGGCTTTCCGATGAAGAGGCGCTACCACCGGAAGTTGCGGAAGCAGCGGCGGCGCTCGAGTCGGTCGCGGAGCACTTGACGCCGTTCATTCCGGAGCAGTTCGCCGCGGCGATGCGCGATGAAGCGGAAGAACGGAATGCGCGCACGTCGATCCGTCCGGAGATCGACGGGCCGTACATCGTTCGGAATTTGCGGAAGCTGACGAACTCGAAAGGGGATACGCTCGGCGTGCGGCCGATCGTGGCGCTCTGCCGCTGCGGCGGCTCGAGCCTCAAGCCGTATTGCGACGGCACGCACGCGCGGATCGGCTTCAGCAGCGCGAAAGAACCCGCGCGTACGCCGGACCATCTCGACACGTATACAGCGCCGGGAATTACCGTATTCGACAATCGCGGCACGTGTTGTCACTTCGGCAACTGCACCGATCATTTGCCCACGGTCTTTCATCACGAAGGCGATCCCTTCGTGACCGCGGACGGCGATACACCGGCGAAGATCATCGATATCGTTCGCCAGTGTCCGTCAGGTGCGCTCGGCTACGCCGTTAACGGCGACACGTACCACGGCGAGGAGCGCGAACCGGAGATTTACGTCGCGGAGAATGCGAGTTACTACGTCCGCGGCAACATCGAGCTCGAAGGCGAGCCGATGAATCACGGCGCGAATCGCGAGCACTACGCGCTATGCCGGTGCGGCCACTCGAAGAACAAACCGTTCTGCGACGGCACGCATTGGTGGATTCAATTCCGCGACGAGAATAACTAGATGGCGGGCACGGCGTCGCACGATCCGCCGCCCATCGTCAGATTCGTCATCTTGAATAAGATCGACGGGAATTGCTGTTTCGCCGGGCCAGTCGGTGCTTTGACGAAATTCAGGTTGTTTGTTTCACCCGTCGTTCCCGTGCCGCCAGGGCAGGTTGGCGCGGTTATCAGACCGGTGTCGGCTTCCAACCGCACTTCAATTGTGGCTCCGTGATTGAAGTCGGCGATATAGCCGCCGCCGTTGCCGATCACGTTGAATTCCGAACCAAACCAGTGACCGTGGAGATCGGTGATACCGTCACTCTGAATGTTCTTTATTCCAAAAACGTTCTTGCCTACGGCGATGAATGTGCTGTCTCCGGTCGATGCTGCGATTCCCGTCTCTTCCACACTCGCCAAATTCTTGATGGGAATGTTGGAGATTTCTTCCCCGAGCGGGCTGTTCTGCACGCAGCCGCCGCCGACAAATTGCCAGCCTTTGTTCGGCGGACAGCCGCTCAGGCCGTTGTTCGTTGTGGGAACGAGCCAGTCTTGAATGAAGAGCACACCGAAACCTGAGGGCGGATTCGAATACACAAACTGCTCCCAAGCCAAGCAATTCTTGATCGTGCCACACGCCGCGCTCGCAAAGAAATACGAGTTCAGTTGAAGTGAATAGCTGTTCGTTCCACCTATACCGCCGCCCGGCGGGAAAGGCGGCTGCGGCGTACTGTGCACGCTCGTCACGCCGGTAACGACCGGGAACGAGCCGATCGACTCAGACATTACGTGCGGCTTTACGTCTGCGGTGAAGTCGGCACCGTTGCCGACGATTTGACTTGCGGACGTTGCTTCGCGCGCGGAGGCTGAAGGAGGAAGCGGAAACAGAACATGCGGCGGCTTCACGCACGCCACCGGCGTCCATGCATTTGACGGATAGGACGCGCGATAACAACCGGCGGCCGGAAGGCCCGCTGCCGTCAGCGATCTACGCCACGTGAAGTATGGGTCAACCTGCGCTGTCGCGCTTTGCGGCGACAACTGCGAGGGCCCCGCGGCTTGCGGCAACGATGACGACGACCCTGCACACCCGGCTAAAACACCGACGAAAAGAGCGCACACAACAATACTGCTGTTTCTGA
This sequence comes from Vulcanimicrobiota bacterium, assembly GCA_019232905.1. GTDB lineage: Bacteria > Vulcanimicrobiota > Vulcanimicrobiia > Vulcanimicrobiales > Vulcanimicrobiaceae > JAMXLG01. The sequence goes on along the minus strand of JAFANA010000086.1, from coordinate 15,694 downwards.
AGCGCGAAAACGATTTCATTACGCACACCTGTCGAGCAACGCACGAAGCTACTCATCACAGCGTACACGCCAACGACGGGTAGCAATGAGGGTACTTCGACCCTATGTATACCAAGCGTGCGATCAAGGGCGCAGATCCAGCTCCATCAGCGGCAACATTCGGCCGTTGCCCGCAGCAGAACGCCCTGCTCTTCCGCGGCAAAACCGTGTTCTTCGGTCAGGTAGCGTTCGTGGACGATCATGTCCGGCATGATGGCCGTCATGAACTCTTCGCTATAGCCCCACGCGCGTTTCGACCGCAATGCTAGTTTGGTTAAAAGCGCCGCTTCATTGGGTCGCGCGTTGCGGATGATCATGGATGCCTTTAGTGAATTGACGCCATCCTTCGACAAGCTCAGGACGACACGAGTACGGCAGAGTGCCGGGTCCCGAGCCAGGAAGCGAGATCGGTTTTTGCCGTTACGTATGTTCCGGTTTTTAGTTCTTCGCGGAATTGGCCGAAAAGGCCGAAGGCTTCGGCGAAAGCGTCGTGTTTGTGGATTGATTCGTAATTGACTTGGCTTGCGAAAATGAACGTGTCGTCGCTCAAGTCGGAATACATATCGAGAGCGCGCGCGAGAATGCCGCGCACGACGTCTTCGACGAACTTCGGATTGTGATGTGCTTTGTTGACGATAAAGAATTCGTCGGGGCGCTTGAGCAGGTCGTAGGTTTCGCTCGACATCGAGCTTTCGACGATTTCGACTAAGTCTTCCGCGCGAATTGCGTCCGCGTGAGCTTCGTCGACACCCAAGAGAATCGCGCCGCGGCCGCGTTGATTGTGCGTGGCGACCGGCAAGGCGTCGAGCGCGCGTGTCGCTTCTTCTTCGCTAAACCCGGCATCCACGAGTTCGTGCATCGAGTGCTCGCGTACCATGAGCTGCGCGCACGGGCATGCGGTCATGCCTTCGGCTTCGACACCGACGACGCGACGCGTTCCAGACTCGTCTGCATGCGCGATGCCGATGAGCGTGTAGGTTTCTTCGCCGCGCTTGCCGCTGACCGGCGTCCAGCGCTCGAGACCGAAGTCGGCGCGCAAGCGCACGTCGGCGCGGATTGCGCGCTGGCTGCTGACGATTCGACGCGCGACCGATTCCACGAGGCGTTCGATCCGCGCCGGACCGGACGTTTCGGCGAGCACGTCGAGCGTCGCTTCTTCGAGAATTTCGGAAAAGCGCGACATGTGTACGCCGGCCTTATCCGGCGCGAGGTCGGCGACCATGGTGAATTCGCCGTTGAAGACCCGCGGATGGCCGTCGATGTCGAGATGAACGATGCGACGGACGCTCGAGACGCCGACACGGTTGAGCGACAGGCGAACTTCCGGCGCTTCTTCTTGCCGGTTCGCGTCAAAGTGCAAACTGCGCTCGCGCTTGCGCAATCCGGTTTGGCCGTTCTGTTTCGCAAGATGCGCGTACGCGGGCGCAATCTCTGCAAGCGGCACGACGTTGTAGTGGCGGGCGGCGAGATCGGGATGAACGCTGTCATCAAAGACCAGCAGGTCGACGTCGATCGGGCGCGCTTCGAGCCGCGCGGTCGTCGTGCGGCCGAGCGCAACCTGAACGTCAAGGACGAACCGTTCGAAGGCGGCGCGATCGAGATCCGTGGCGACTTCCGCGGCAACATTCAGGAATGCGGGGCCGGCAGCGCCTTCCGCCGGCGGCGACTCGTAAAACGACGAGACGCGATCGATCTGCGCGCGCGTACGAATACGCTGCAACGCCGCCAAGATGTTTGCTTGGCGGTCGCCGAGATTCGACCCGATTCCGATGTATGCTCGATGCATTCTAGGGAGATTTCCTACGTTTCTTTGAGGAGGGCCTCGACCGTCGTTCGCACGAGATCGTCTTGCGAGTCACCGACGATGACCTTTCGCAATCGACCGTGGCGGTCGAAAAAGAGTTGCGTGGGCCACGCGTCGACCGCATAGGCGTTCCAAAGCGCGAAACTGTTGTCGACCGCGACCGGCCAGCGAATACCTTGGGCGCGAAGATTCTCCGCGACATACCCGCGTTGCTTCTCCGCAGGGGTTTCGGGCGAATGAATCCCGATGATTTCGAGGCCTTTCGCGCGATCGTCGGCATACAGACGGCGTAGCGTGGGGACGACGTTGCGACAATTGAAGCAGTCGACCGTAAAGACATCGAGCACGACGACCTTCCCGGCCACGTCGGACTGCCGCGCCGGAGTGTTGAGCCACTCAGGTGCACGGAGGACCGGGGTGAGCGACGGCGTTGCCGGGGTGGCACCGCAGAGCAAGATAGCGGCGAATAGCGAAACAGCGAAACGTTTCATGGCATTTACCGTACGCTTCTCCGACGACCGTGGATGGCTCGAATTTTCGCAGCCGCATACCGTGCTTCGCTCCGGCAGTGCCGAAGGGTTGAAAACGGTGCTTACCTCGGCCGAAGCCGCACTGGCGGAGGGCCTTTGGATCGCGGGTCTGATTCCGTACGACCGTTCGGGTGCTGCGATCGGTGTCTTCGAAGCGCCGTTCCTGCGAGATTCTTTTGAGACGCGTCCGTTTGCGTTGTCGCCGCTGCTGCACACGGTGAGCCGCGACGAATACCGCCGGGCGATTGCGACGATTCAACGCGCGATCTACGATGGCGACGTCTACCAAGTCAATTACACGGTGCCCTTCGATGTGGCGCTCGAAGGTGACGCGCTTTCGTGTTGGTTTGGATTTGCACAACGGACGCGCGCGCGGTATCAAGCGTATGTCGAGGACGCGGATCGGCGCGTGCTCTCCTGGTCGCCGGAGCTGTTCTTGGCATTCGACGGCCCGACCGTGCAAACGCGGCCGATGAAGGGCACGTCGCCGCCTGATGACGTGCGTTCCCTTCACGACGCAAAGAACCGGGCCGAGCACGTCATGATCGTTGATCTGCTGCGCAATGATTTGCACCGCATATGCGACGATGTGCGCGTGTCGGCGTTATGTGCGATTGAGCGGTATCCAACCTTTGCGACGATGACGTCGACGATCGAGGGATGCCTGCGAAGTGGAGTGACGCTGTACGAGGTCTTTAACGCGGCGTTTCCCTGTGGAAGCGTGACCGGTGCACCGAAACGCGCCGCGATGGAGATGATCGCCTCGCTCGAAACGCATTCGCGAGGAGCGTATTGTGGCGCGATCGGGTATCTATCGCCGCAACGGCGGGGATGGTGGAACGTTGCGATTCGTACGGCGCAGTTTGACGGCGAGCGCGGGCGATTTGACGCCGGCGGCGGTATCGTGAGCGACTCCGACGCCGATGCCGAGTGGGACGAGGTCGGCGTCAAACGCGCGTTCTTGCGAAGCGACACGTTTCAGTTGTGGGAGACCTTTGCGGGAGATGCAGCGCCGGACGTTCTTTATCTTCATGTCGAGCGACTCGCGTCGGCGGCGGAGCGGCTTGAGATTTCGTTCGATCGTGCGCAGCTGCAGCGGCTCCTTACGGGCGCGATGCAACCGGCCACTATCGTGCGCGTGCGGTTGTCGCTGGAAGGCGAAATGATCGTGCTTTCCGATCCCCTCGCGGAGCCGCCGGACCTCGTCGACGTGCGAATGAGCGCCGCGCGCGTGCGAAGCGATGATCCGTGGTTGCAGATCAAGAGTTCCTGGCGGCCGGCACACCGCGAAGCGTGGGCGGAAGCGCAGCAGCACGGGTGTTTTGACGCGCTGCTGCGCAACGAGCGCGGCGAAGTGACCGAAGGCAGCCGGACCAACCTCTTTATACAGTCCGGCGATGCGCTGGTGACGCCGCCTCGCGAGAGCGGGGTCTTGCCCGGTATCTTGCGCGCGAAGCTGATCGGAGATAGACGCGCGGTTGAGCGGGTACTCTACGAACACGACCTCCACGCCGCGGATGCTATCTACGTCGGAAACTCCGCACGAGGACTGCTGCGCGCGCGACTGCAAAGCTAGGGATACTGTGAACGGCCAATCGATCTATCCGCTGGTCATCGAGCCTAAAGAGACACCTGCAATCTGGGGCGGCGACGCGCTGGTAAAACAGTTTGGAAAGCCGGGCGATCCGAGCGAAAAGCTCGGCGAATCGTGGGAGTGCTGGGACGAGAACAAGATCGCGAACGGTGCGTATCAAGGAAAAACGATCGCGCAGCTGCGTGAGATTCTCGGCACGCAGTTGATGGGAAATCTCGACACACATCATCTTTTTCCGATTCTAACCAAGATCATCGATGCCCGCGATTGGCTTTCCGTGCAGGTGCATCCCGACGATGCCTACGCTCAGCGTGTCGAGCACCAACAGAACGGCAAGACGGAGTGCTGGTACGTGCTTCATGCCGAACCCGACGCGCAACTCGTGCTCGGATGGACGCAGGACACGTCGCGCGCCGAATATCTTCGCCGCGTACAAGACGGTTCGCTCGGCGACATTTTACGCCGCGTTCCGATCAAAGCGGGACAAGCGTTTTATCTTCCCGCGGGAAGTCTGCACGCGATCGGCGCCGGCATCATTATCTTCGAGACGCAACAGGCGAGTGACTTGACCTATCGCATCTTCGACTGGAACCGCACCGGCGCCGACGGAAAACCGCGCGAGTTACACGTCGACAAAGCCGCCGACGTGCTGAATTATCACCGCGGCGTGCATGGAGCGATCGAACCAATCACGTATCACCTCGATGATATGGAACGCACGGTATTTATTGCCGACCGGCGCTTTACGGTCGAGCGGATCGTCGCGCAGGGCAATCCCGCCTCGATTCCGACCGACGGACGCCCGTTGATCGTGATGGCGCTCGAACACCCGCTGGAAGTCAGCGTCGAGGAAAACGCGGTGAAACTCGACCGGTACCAAACCGCACTCATACCCGCCGCCGCACAATGGTGCACGGTCTTAGCGCCGGCAGAAAACGCCCCGTTCATGTTTGTGACGCCGCCGACCCATCCGGAAAACGTTGCAGTGCGGCTGATTGCCGCGGGGATCGATCAGGATCGCATCGACCGGTTCATGGCGCAGTTCGCCGAGTGATTCCAGGTCACCAACGAGACGCCGACGGTATGCTTACCGTCGGTGGTATGCGCGCGGACATTCTTGCGGAGCGATACGGAACGCCCGCCTTACTCCTCGACCTCGCCGTGTTCGACGGATCGCTATCAGCTTTAGTTGACGCAGCGTCGGCGCACGGAATCCGCGTTTCTTACGCGGCGAAGGCGCTCCTATTGACGGCGCTTGCGAAACGATTGCAAACGCGCGACGTCGGGCTGGACGTCGCATCGCTCGGCGAACTCATCACGGCAGAGCGTGGCGGCATCGAAGCGCCACGCATCACGCTGCACGGCGCCGGCAAGACGGATGAGGAAATCGATGCGGCGTTCGTCGGGCGCGTCGGGCGCCTCGTGATCGACTCCGTCGATGAATTGCATCGCGTGGTCGAGATCTCTCGTGGACGTTCGCTCGACGTCCTGTTGCGGATGAACACCGGTATCGAGGCGCACACGCACGAGTTCATACGCACCGCCGGTGACGATACAAAATTCGGCCTTGCTCCGCGCGACGAAGACGCGGTGCTCGCGATGCTCCGCGCAAATTCGCAGTTACGGCTGCGTGGCGTGCACGCGCACATCGGTTCCCAAATTTTCGACGCGCGCCCGTATGCCGCGAACGCGCAAGCGCTGCTCGAGAAGCTCGATCGCTATCGGCGGGCCGGATTTGCGGGCGCCGACACAATGGTGATTGGAGGCGGGTTCGGCGTACAAATGCATCCCGAATCGCCGGACGAAACGATCGACGTTCCCGCCATACTCGCCGCGGTTGCCGCCGCCGTTCCGCACGGCGTGACGGTCGAGATCGAACCGGGCCGCGCGACGGTTGCTGCCGCAGGGACTTCGCTCTATCGCGTCATGGCGATCAAGCGATACGCGAAGCGCACGTTCGCGGTCGTCGACGGCAGCATGGCGGACAATCCGCGTCCGGCGCTCTATGGTGCGTATCATCACGTCGTCGCGGCGCGCAAATCCGATGCACCGTACCATCCCGTCACGGTTTGCGGACGATCCTGCGAAAACGATGCGCTCGCCGACGCGCCGCTTCCGCAAGATCTGCGCGCCGGAGACCTGCTCGCATTTTGCACGACGGGCGCCTACACATATTCGATGGCAAGCAATTACAACCGCTTCCCGCGGCCGCCGGTCGTCGCGATCGAAAACCGCGAAGCAACGTTGTGGGCACGGCGGGAATCCATCGAGGACGTCTTCCGTAACGACGTCTAGCTCGAGGTTCTACTCATGCACGGCGCGCACGGTCGCATCGACGGCACGCACGACGAGATCGGGATCTTCGATTTCGATATAATGGCCGCTCTTGGGAGCAAACCACTGGATTGAACTCGTGGAGAGTTTGAGCCACTGCGCTTGGGCATGCGCATTCGTACGCTCGAACTGCTCGATTTGCGCTCGCTGCTTCGCCGGCAGATGCGACGTGTCTCCATAGTGATTGAGTGCGGTCAATACATAGAGCGGCTTACTTCCCATCCGATGAACGTGCGTTTGTAGATACTGTTCATCGGCGGGCATCTGGGCTTCTTCTGAAATGATTTGATTCCAAAGTGGAACCCGCGTCTCCGACACGCGTTCGATGTACCGGTTTAGCGCACCCGAAAACGCCGGATCCGGCATCTTTCGGAAGAATATGCGGTTGCACTGAAATGTTTTGTGCGATCCGGAAAAGCGTTCACGCGGCAGCGCCTCACCGGAGACGATCGCCGCGCGACAGCGCTCGTACAAAGCGATCGCCTTGCGATCGAAGGCATCATCCTCCCGCTGCAGCGCCGCCGGCAGAACGTCGCTGTTCTCGCCGTCGACGATCACCATGCCGGCGACCTCGTCGGGATACAGGTCGAGAAACGTGCGAACGTTATAGCTACCGAAGGAATGTCCCACCAGAATATACGGGCCTGGAATGTTGCCGGCGTGCAGCGCCGCATGCAAGTCTTGCGCGATGCGCACGCTACTGCGCGGCATCAACCCGGGATCGCTGAATCCGCTTCCGGGCCGATCGTAGCTGCACGCGCGTGCCGCTTTGGCGATACGCGGCTGTACGATTGCCCATGCCGGCGACCAGTCCTCGAACCCCGCGTCAAAGACAACCGTTGGTCCGGACGAGCCTTCGCAATAGAAGTTGATGCCGCGTCCACCGACGCTAACGATTTGTCCGGGATGCGTATACATCGCATCGCCGGGAGCCGCAAACGCGGTTGCCGCGCTCGCGCATGACAACGCGAGCGCCAGTGCAAAGCTGAAGTAGCGCCGGATTTTCATTCAACGCGCGTTCTGGCCTCGCACCCTCACTGCCTCCGGACATCCAAGACGGCGCGAGCAGCGTACAATAGGCGTATGACCAATGCAAAATCCGGCAACGCCACGCAAACGGCGACGTTCGCCGCCGGTTGCTTCTGGAGCGTCGAAGCCACGTTCGCGAGCCTTCCGGGCGTCATCGAAGCGGTTTCCGGCTACACCGGCGGGCGCACCGAGGATCCGACGTATCGCGAGGTGTGCACCGATACGACCGGTCACGCTGAAGCCGTTCAAATGACGTTCGATCCCGCAAAGATCAGCTACCAGCAGTTGCTCGATGTGTTCTGGAAGATTCATAACCCGACGCTCGAGAATCGGCAAGGGCCCGACATCGGGTCACAGTACCGCTCGGCGATCTTCACCCACTCACCCGAACAAGAAACGCAAGCAAAAGCATCGCGCGATGCACAGCAGAAAGCGCTGCAGCGCCAAATCGCGACGCAGATTGAGCCGGCCGGGACGTTCTACCCCGCAGAAGACTATCACCAGCGCTATTACGCGCGGCACGGCGTTTCGCGTCAGGTTCCGGTCTAATGCGCCGCGCGCAATTCGTGGCGGCGATTGCCGCGACTATCGCTGCGACCGCGACCGCCCGTGCGAGCGCCCCATATGCCGTGACGCATAGCGACGCCGAATGGCGCAAACGGCTCGGCGCCGATCGCTACTACATCTTGCGCGAAAACGGCACGGAGCCGGCGTTCTCGAGCCCGCTCATCAAAGAATCGCGCGCCGGGATCTATCGGTGCGCCGGTTGCAACCTCGCCGTATTCAGCTCGGAGACGAAATTTGACAGCGGGGACGGGTGGCCGTCGTTCTGGAACGTGCTTCCAAACGCCACCTTGACGCGGATGGACTACGAATTGGCGTTCGAACCCCGCACGGAAGTGCACTGCAAGCAATGCGGCAGCCACCTCGGACACATCTTCGACGACGGGCCGGCCCCTACGCATCTTCGGTACTGCATTGACGGCCTCGCGCTCCGGTTTGTTCCCCGACAGACGTAAGCACGTTCGCCCAATCTGGGTACAAGCGTGGTAGGGTCGCGAATGTAACTTTCGGTTCTCAGCGCTTTTCGCGCGCAACTTGCATCTGGCCAGCCACCGGAGATTTGTCAAATATGCGCGATTTATCCGGGAACGCTCTTACCCTCCACCTGACCGTTCTCGGCGACAGCCTGGGATACGGAACCGGTGCATCGACGCCGTCGAACGGTTTCACCGAAATTCTCTACCGGACACTCTCGCGTGATGCCGCGGCGCATTCGTTCACGAATTTGAGCGTGCCGGGAGCGACGATGAACGAGGTGCTGACCTTTCAGGTTCCACACATTCCATCGCATGCCGACACCCTGCTGCTGGTCGTGGGCGCAAACGACGTCGTGAACCTCAACGATCCGGTGATCTTCGGCGAGCACTGCGGCCGGTTACTGGGCCGGATTCGTGCAGGCGCGCCATCGGCGCGCTTGTTTGTAACGGGTATTCCGAATATGGCGATCACGCCGCAGGTACCCGATGAGGCAAAACCGTTCGTCGCGTCCATGTGCGAAAATTTGAGTGCCGCGATGCGCGAACAAGCGGAAACGCATCAAGGCATATTTATCGATCTCTTCGGTATTACCAATCTCGCCGACGGGCACGCCTCGCGTTATCTTTCGGAAGACGATTTTCATCCGTCCGATAGGGGTTATGCGCTGATTGCGCGAGGCGCACTGCCGGTGATGCAATCGATACTCCACGGTCTTACCTAGGGCGTTCGAGCGGCGTCGTCCACCAGAGCATGTAGCGGAGTCCCGGCTTGCTTCCTTGCGCGAAGTACGTCTCAACATATGCGTGGACGAAACGCGCGAGGTGGTACTCGAAATCGACGTTGCCCGAATTGACGCGATTCCCCAGTCCGTCGTTTGTCCGCTCGAATCGGCCTGAAACCACCGCGTTATCATGAAAGAGATGTTGATACAGCTCAAACGTTAACGCGTTGCCGCCGGCCGCGCCGAGTCCCGGGCCGGGATCCGCATCGTGTGTGTCTTGATAAATCGCGAAGATGCCGGGCATGTGCGGTTCCGGATCGTGTTGCACGTATGCGGCAACGGAATAGTATTGGTCGGTACCGCCTTCTTGCAGCGGCCAGCTTCCACGCGAACCGTACGCCCCGTATTCGAGCGCGCCGTGATTGGGGTTGGCGTTCGCGAGTTTCCACTGAAACGTCTTATCCGTGTCGTTCGTGAAGTCGCTCGTGCCGCCGAGGTCGCCATTCGAACCGAGCCATGCCGCCTCGGCGTCAATCGCGCCGCGAACGTATGAGAACCGGCTGCCCCATCGATTAGTGTCGAGTTCATACGTGTGCTCCCCGACCGTCATCCCGGCACTCGCAAAATTCGCGAGATCGAACCACTGACTGAACGGCGACGGCGCCGGCGTCTCGATTTTACCGGCAAAAAGGTGCCCGTTGTGATCGAACAGACCGTTGTAGGAAAACCACGCGGTGTCGAGGCCGCCCGGGGCATTGTTCTGCACGAGCCACTGCTGAATGTGGTACGAAAAATCGCCGATAAGACCCACGGCGTGAAGAGCAACGTTTCCGGCTTGCGAATTCGAGTTGCCGCTTGAGCCGGCTTGAGAATCAAACGAAGGACTCACACCGAGCCATAAGGGCAACGATCGTTGCAGCACTTTGTGATCGAGAATCGCATACCCGCTGCGTTGAACGTAGCGGCCGAAGCTATTGAGCCCGGGGACTTCCGTATGACAGACGGTGCAATTCACACCGTAGGACTGCGCGAAGGGCGGCATTGCGGAGGCCGGTATAGCCGCGGCGAACATAAACACCGCGCATGCCGCCCACGCAACCGCCGTCGCTATCCCTCGACATGTACGGTAAGCGCCATTTTGTCGTGATCTGGGCCGCATACGATCTCACACCGCAGAGTGTACACGCCGTCTTTGTCCGGTGTCACGTCGATCGTGACATCCTTGCCCGGCGCTAAGATAGTCTTTGGAATTCCGAGCTCGTCGGATTCAATTTCGTGCACGCCTTCCGTGTGCGAAAAGATCAGCTTGGCCGGAACCCCGCGATGAAGCGTGATCGACGACGGCGTGAAGGTGCTCGGCACGGCGGTAATCGTTACCGCATCGGGCGCATTGTCCGCAACCATCGCATATGCGGTTGCTAAAACAATCGGCAGTAGAACGGGAAACATGCGCGCATGCTAGAGTTCAGACATGAATAAACTCTAAAGCAAGGCATTCATGAATAGAGACGGGCCGCCGGAACATCCGGCGACCCGTTCTTCTCGTAGCGCGTTTGTTTACGAAGCGCTACATTTTCACGCTGAGGTTGAGGAACACGTTGAACGGCTGCGGGAGCTGCGCGCCCGCGGTGCCGTTCGCGGCCGGCGAACCGGTCGACGGGGAGTAGCTTTGGAACTCCCACGGATACGGCGTCACCCCACCGTTCGCAGCGGCGCTATACGCGCCGGTATTTCCCGGATTGAGCTGACCAGAACCGTTTTGGAAGTTGCCGAAGTAGTAGCCGTTGACGTTGTAACCGCAGACGTCGCTTCCCGCCGGATATGCCGTCGTCCACGGCGCCTTCGTTCCGCCGAAGCAGGTGTGGAAGACGTTCGCGAGCGTCAGCGTCGCGTTTACACGCGGCGAGATGTCGTACGAGATCTGCAGATTTCCGGTCAAGAGACCCGGTTCACGATACTGTCCGAGCGACGCAAACGACCCCGTTTGCGGGTTCGGAACGTACATGTAGCCGAGCGACGTGGCCGAGAGATTCGCAAGCTGCGTGTAGTCGCATTGCTGCGGATTTGCACCCGCGGCAAGGAGACCGACGGCGTTCGCCGAGTTCGCCGAGTTCGCCATGCAGTCGCGCGGGTCGAGACCCTGGACGTCAAACGGCGTACCGTACGATGTGCCTTCGGTGTACTGAACCGACGGCGTCACGGCGAGCTTATTCCGGCGATAGTTCAGAATGAGCGATCCGACGAACGGCGAGTCGAAGTATCCCGGTTGAGTGTACACGCCCGGTTGGAACGCGTACGTCGGCGGAGTGTACCAGCCGTTCGGGTCTAAACCGCCTTGAAGCGACGGCTTGCCGTAGTACGGATTGATAATCGCCGTCGGACTGCTGCAATCTGACAATCCGCTTCCCGGTACGACCGTTGAAGAACCGTTTGCGTTCTTGACGATCGTCGCCGGCGAGTAGCACGGCGATCCGTTTGCAAGGGCGTTGTACTGCGAGATGTAGTTGTTCACGACGTCGATTTGATTGGGAAGATCCCCACCGAATTCGCTTTGGTACTGAACCTGCGACTTCGTGTAGGTCAACGAGAGCGATCCCGAGAGACCGTTCCGGTTGAAATCGCCCTTCGTCATTCCGAACTCGACGCCGTAGCTGCGGAACGTGCCGAGCGGCACTTGCGTTACGAAGCCTTGTCCGATGAACGCATCACCCTGGAAACCGTTGGTACGGTTATAGAACGGGGTGATCTTGAAGCTCATGTCGGTTCCGCGAATGTGACGCTCGAGCGAGATATCGCCTTGCGCCGACGATTGCGACGGAATGTCGTGGTACGGTGAGAAGAACCCGAGGTTTTCGAAGTTCGCCCACGTCGTGCTTGCAGCACCCGAAGCATACAGGTACTGCAGCGATGCCGTGATCGGGGGTTCGGTGTAACGGCCCGCCGAGACGCGCCAGACCGTATCCGGCGATTCCGTATACGTCGCCGAGAAACGCGGCGAGAAGAAGTTCTGCGACATGCTGTTCGGCGAAACGGCCGTGAAGTTCGGCACGTTCGTGACGCCGTCTTGCGCCTGTCCGTTCGGGTGAACGTACGTGACGCCGTTCGGAATCGTAACGCCGTCCGCAACCAGTCCCTGGTTACAGTCGCCGTTGACATATTGCACCGGTGCAGGCGGCGGAACGCCCGGCGGAAGCACTTTCGTCGCCACGCCGACGCCCGGAGCCCAGCAGCTGTAATTCGCTACGACTTGCGCGTAGAAGTTATCGGCCGGCGTATTGCTGTTGGCCAGTTCGTACGTGTAGTTTTCGTAGCGGAGTCCGAGGTTGAGCAGCCACTTGTCGTTCGGACGCCATTGATCCGTGAGCGCAACGAACGAGAAGCGCGGTCCAACCGTGTTGAACGTTCCGGAAGCGTTGCCGTTCCAAAGCGTCGCATAGGTGCCGTTCGCCGACTGCGGCGTCGTGTACGGGTTGCAGCTTGCGCCGCCCGCACATCCGTACGGATGCACCGAGTTGGTGTTGAAGCTCGACGCTTGGTAGCAGGGAATTTGCGAGCCTGCTGCGGGATTCGCTAGATCGTACGCTCCGGTCGCCGGATCGTACGAGTTGCCACCCGGCGAGTAGCACGTGTAAGCACCGTTGCTGCCCTGCGAGATGTCGCCGACCGGCGACGAACCGCCGAGGAAGCCGGTGTTGTTGAAACGCGCGACTGTTGCCGTTGCGTAGTTTCCGGTCAACTCGAGCAAGTGCTGCGGGTTGATTTGATCGACGAGTTGCAGCTCGCCGCCGGCCGTGTGCGTGATCAGGTCATAGTTCGGCGACGGGCCGGTGCTGTAGCCGCTGTAATAGCCGGCGGCGTCAATCGCGCCCGCTTGCGTCCAGTCCGAGAAGAACGTATAGCCGAAGAGACGTGCAAACGCGTTGCTCGAGAACTGGTGCGTGTACTGCAACTTCACGATGTTGGTGTCGTTCCAGTAGTTGTCTTCTTGGTTGAGCGGAATCTGCGAATTCGCAGCGCGATTCGTCGGGCTCGACGGCTGGTAGTACGGTTGCGCCGTCAGTCCCGCGACCGGCGTGCCGAACGGAGCGTTATACACGTTCGCATCGACATAGTTCGCGCCGGCGCCACCGGGATTATTGGTAAGATCGCCGAGCAGCGCGGCACCGACCGTCATGCCCACGTTCGGGTCGTACTGCGTTCCTAGATCGTTGGCGCTGCCATAGGTGAACGTCTTCAACGACGACGCGCTCGTCAGGAGCTGGAGGTCATCGCGAAGTCCGTTCTTCAACGGAATTGCGAAGTGGAAATTGGCAACGCTTTCGCGATCGCTGATCGACGAGTAGTTGCCGAGCAGACCGCTGCGCTGCAGCAAACACGCGTTGGGAGCGAGCGGGTTCGTGTTATTGACCGGAATGAAGCTGCCGGTTGCAGTCAACAACGGTGCGCCGTACGAATCCGTTTGGCAATCAACTTGCGGTGCAAGCGCCAAATCCGAGGTCGGAACCACGCTCGAACCATAGTCGAAGATCGGGCTATAGCCCGCGTAAATGCCTCCCGGCTGCATGTAGTTTGCGCCGTTCTGGCTGTTGATCATTCGGAAGTCTTGATCGTATCCGCTCAAGCCGACGTAGTAGCTGAAGCGACGATCCGGCGTTGCGCCGCCCGCCTCAACCTTCAGCTGATGATAGAATGCCGGCGTGCCGATGCCGCCCGAAAGCGACAAGTAGCCCGGATACGTACCCGTCTTAAAGACCTGGTTGACGAAGCCGGCTGTGCCCGACGACGAGTTCGACGCAGGACCGCCGCCGGTATAAACCTGCAGCTCTTGCAAGCCGAGGTTTGATTCCGTCGACGCGTTGTAGTTATCGAACGCGCGGTTGACGGGGATACCGTCGTATTCGAAGCCTGAGAAAAATGCCTGAGAGCCGCGAATGTAGACGTTTTGGCTCCAACCAGCGCCGCCTGACGGCACTTGCACGCCGGGAACCGACGAGATTGCCGAGTATGCGCTGTTGAGGTTGCCGCCGCCGCCGAGCGCGTTCGTTGCGGTGATCGTCGACGACGTGACGTTATAGACGTCTTGTCCCACGCCGCCTTTGACGAGACTGCCCGCCGAAGTTGCGCTTACTTTGGCGATCGTCCGCAATGCCTTCGCCAACCGGATGGAAATCGTCTGGTTGTTGTCGGCAAAGACGGTGATACCCGGCTCTGCAATCGGCGAGAAGCCGTCCTTTTGCGCCGACACGGTGTACGTGTCAGGCGCGAGTGCTAGGAAGTTGAAGTGACCGGAGCTATCCGTTGTTACGGATGCCGTCTGCGACGCAGACACAGCCTTGACGGCTGCACCCGCGACCGGCGCTCCGGTTTCGTCCGTTACTTGCCCTGAAAGGCCGCCGGTTGTTCCCGCCAGTGCCCATGTTACCTGGCATAAGAACATTGCGACCAATACAAGCGCGATGAACGGACGCCGAAACGAGAATCGTTTCATGCGTTGTTTTTAGCCCTCTTGTGTAAGTAAATAGAGTGACAGGCCGACTTTCGTCGGCTGCTGTTGTTCTCAACGCAAGCTCTTAAGCTGCCTTTAACTTCTTAGGAAACGAAAGAAACGTGGCAGTTCTCAGAAACGAGATCTTTGATTTTGCGCGCAAGAGATTCACAGATAGTTTTCAGCTGCCGTTCGTAGCATCGCTCATCGTGGAGCAGCAGCGTAATCTCGAGCGTCACGTCCGTACGATGTTGCGGCGCGCGCGCACGAACGAACGGTTGGCGGAGCTCGAGATCGTCGGCGAGCTGTGCATCGGACTTGGCACAACAAACGCATCCGCAATGCTCCGCGAGCTCGTCGAAGCGGCATTTGGCGATACGCCGCAAGAACAAAAGTTGCGCAAAGTCATCTTCGATTGCGACATCGACGGCGTGATGACCCAGGAAGGCGCGGCGCGTTCGCTCGGGATTTCCAATCGCCAGTTCTATCGGCTTCGGTCGCAAGCGATGCGTGCAATCGCGCAAACCATCGCTCGTATTCTCTACGATACGACCGACGAAAGCGCCACCTCAGACGAGTTGGAAGTGCTGGCGCGTTCACTCGCCGCATCGCGTCCCGGTGCCGCCTCGCAAATCTTCTCGCTTCTTCCGTCGGCGAGCGTGTCGACGCGGCTGCGTGCTATGCGCGCGCAGATCGATGCCGGAATCCCGATCGGCGAAGATGACGTACGACGTTTACCGGAATCAAGCCGGCCGACGGCGCTCGTCTTGCTTGCACAAAGCCGCATGTTGCGCGGCGAAGATCCGTCGCTCATCCAGAGCATCGTACAGGATGTCGGCGAGTTGGCGTCTCGCCCGGGCAGCGGCTATGACGACTCGACCCGCTTTGAACTCGAACTGTTGAACTTTCTGCGCGCAAAGAGTCACAACGACGCGATTGCTATGCGCAGCAGCGCCCGCAACTTGACCCGTTTGGCAGGGGAACGGCGCTCGTTGCTCACGCGCGCGAGCGCGGCTTCAACGGAAGCACTGATGCGCTGCGGAGACTTCGCCGAAGCTCGCAGGCAAACGATGCTCCTGCAAGCGCAAGCGGGCACCGCGCACAACGTCAAATATCT
>JAFANA010000101.1 GCA_019232905.1 Vulcanimicrobiota bacterium | reverse complement strand
AAAAAAACGAGGCCGCGAGAGCGGCCTCGTTCGATCGTTTAGAACGAGAACTTAAACGGCGCGCGTCACGCGCTTGGAGCGCATGCATTGCGTGCAGACTTTCGCGGTGCGATGCGTGCCGCGTTCGTTGACCTTCACCGACTGCAGATTGGGCAGCCAGCGGCGTCTCGTTTTGTTCATCGCGTGGCTGACGTTGTTGCCGGCTTTCGGCCCCTTACCACAGATTTCGCAGCGCTTCGCCATCGGAAACGTTCCCCTAACAAACTATGAATTTGGACAAATGTCGCACGCACGAGTCTTGCGGCTCGCGGACAACCCGCAGATAATACCATGGGCTGCGGCGGTTGACAAGGATTCCTTAAGCCAAGCCTAGCAGTCCGCTCCCCCGTGGACGTCATCGCACTTGACGGTCGCGCCTACGCAAAATTCTTGGCGGCCGGCACCTACTTCTTGCGGAAGTACCGCCAGGTCCTCAACGACCTCAACGTTTTTCCGGTTCCCGACGGCGACACGGGGACCAATATGTATTTGACCGCCCGGTCGGCGATGATGGAGGCGGCCAAGGTGGAAAGCACCCGCCTTGCCGACGTGGCGGCCGCCGCTGCGGAGGGCAGCCTGATGGGCGCCCGCGGCAATTCCGGCGTCATTATCTCGCAGATGTTACGGGGCTTTGCCCATCATGTCCGGCACCGCAGCGAGATCGACACGTTCATGCTGGCAACCGCGATGCGCGAGGGCGTGGCAGCCGCAAAGCAGGCGCTGCTCAAGCCCGTTGAAGGCACGATCATTTCGGTCGCGGAGGCGGCGGCGGACGCGGCGTACCGGCTCGCTCTACACGAACGCGATTTCTACCGCGTGGCAAACGGCGTGCTGCGGGCGGCGAATGAGGCCCTGGATCGTACGCCCGATCAGCTGCCGATCTTGAAAGAAGCAGGCGTCGTTGACTCGGGCGGAGCCGGTTTCGTCTATTTCCTCGAGGGCATCTTGCGGTTTCTGCCCGAGGTCAAAGTGCGGGCGACGGCGTTTCCACGCCGTCCGGTGCGCCAGAGCGTCTTCACGGCATCGCAAGTCGTCGGAGAAAACAAGTACTGCACCGAGTTCGTCCTCGAAAATGCGCGTTGCAGCGTACACGATCTACGTGAAGCGCTTGCGCCGCGCGGTGAATCGCTTCTCGTCATCGGCGATGCGCCGACGATCAAAGTGCACGTTCACACCGACGATCCCGAGCGCGTGCAAGAAATAGCCGGGCGTCACGGATCGCTCACCCGGGTCAAGGTTGACAATATGGAGCGGCAGCACAAGGTGCTGGTCGTCGACACGCCGGTTGTAGAACGCTCCATCATCGCCGTCGTTCCGGGCCCTGGTTTCGACCGGATTGCGCGGGAGCTCGGAGCCGAAGTCACCGTGGCGGGGGACAAGAACCCCAGCGTGCGCGATTTATTGCTGGCGGTCAACAAAACGCTTGGAAACGACGTCTACCTCTTCGTTAACGACAAGAACGTGGCGCTCGCCGCAGCCGAGGTGACGAAGCTTACGGACAAGCGGCTGCACGTCATTCCAACGGTCGATATTATCGGCGGCATAGCGGGACTCTTCGCGATGCGCAGTGCGCACGATGGAGCGATTTCCGACGATGCGTTGACGTCCGCCGCGTCACGCGTTGCAAGCGCGCAGCTGTTTTTTGCGGGCAAAGATGCGACCGTCAGCGGTGCCGCCGTCGCAAAAGGAAAACCTGCCGCTATCGTGTCCGGCGAGCTATTCTCGGCCGAGACGCTCGCGGATGCCGCCACCCTTGCGTTGCGTGCAATGGGCGCGTCGCAGGGCGGTCTGGTCACGCTGTACTATGGAGGAGCGCAGAAGGAGCGCGATGCGCAGCGCTTGGCCGAGGAGCTTTCTGCGGTATTTTCCGATGCCGACGTTGAATACTATTACGGCGGTATGAAAAACGCTGAGTACTGGATTTCACTCGATGAGTAAGGCACGAATCGCGATCGATGCAATGGGCGGCGACC
Source organism: Vulcanimicrobiota bacterium (assembly GCA_019232905.1). Taxonomy (GTDB): domain Bacteria; phylum Vulcanimicrobiota; class Vulcanimicrobiia; order Vulcanimicrobiales; family Vulcanimicrobiaceae; genus JAMXLG01. The sequence goes on along the minus strand of JAFANA010000101.1, from coordinate 15,149 downwards.
ACGCCCCGGAAGAAATCGTCGCCGGCACGATCCTCGCAGCGAACGAATATGACGCAGAGCTGACGCTCGTCGGCGACGAGGCGCGCGTGCGCGCATTGCTTCGCGGGCCCGGCGCAGAAAAAATCTCCGTCGTGCATGCGCCCGAAGCCGTACCGATGGATCAGCACGCGTCGGCGGCATTGCGCGCGTCGGATCGGACCTCGCTCGGTATTGCCGTCAACCTCGTTAAAAACGGCGAGGCCGACGCCGTCGTTTCTGCCGGGAACAGCGGAGCGTTTCTCGCGATCGCGCTCATCAAGCTGCGTACGATCGAAGGGATCGCGCGACCCGCGATTGCGACGGTTTGGCCTGGCCTCAACGGCAATTTCGTCTTGCTCGATTCGGGCGCAAACGTCGACTGCCGCCCGGAATGGCTCGAACAATTCGGTATCATGGGGTCTGCCTATGCAAAGGCCGTGCTCGGCATCGAATCGCCGCGCGTCGCCCTGATGTCGCTTGGAGAAGAGCGGACTAAGGGCAACACCCTCGTCCTCGAATCGGCAGAATTGCTCGAAAAAGCGCCGGTGAACTTCATCGGTAACATCGAGGGCAAGGACATGTTCTACAACGCGGCAGACGTTATCGTAGCCGATGGCTTCGTCGGGAACGTCTTGCTCAAGTCGAGCGAAGGCGTGGTCGCCGCTATGGGCAAGGTCATCAAGGACACGTTGCTTGGCGGCGGCATCATGACCAAACTCGGGGCGGTCATGCTCGCACCTGCGCTGCGCAAATTACGCAAACGTTTCGACTATGAAAGCATCGGTGGCGCGCCGCTCCTGGGCTTGCGCGGAAATTGCATCGTGACGCATGGGCGCACGACGCGTAAAGGAATCAAACACGCAATCGGAGCGTCCATTGCCGAAGTGGACCACGACGTCGTCGGCAAGATCACCGAACTCGTCAAACCGCATCTTGCGAAAGAGGCATAGCGCTGCCACTAAAGATTGTAACCGACAGCACGTCGGATATTTCGCTTGAACGCGCGCGTTCACTCGGCATTACAGTCGTTCCGCTCTTCGTCGTTTTCGGTAATCGCAGTTATCGCGATTATGTCGATTTGAAGCGTCCGCAGTTCTACGAGATGCTGGCGACCGAGAAAGAATTGCCGACGACGTCGCAGCCTTCGGCGCAAATGTTCGAGGAGGCGTTCCGTCCGTATGTCGAGGCGGGAGACGAGATTCTTTGTATTACGATCTCGTCGTTTCTTTCCGGAACGATCAATGCGGCGCGCGCGGCCGCGCAAACGTTTCCGAACGCGACGATCGACATCTACGATTCGCAAAGCGCGGCGGGCGGTCTCGGCATGATGGTGATGCGCGCAGTGGAGCTTGCATCGCAAGGCGCGAGCCGTGAGCGCATCTTGCAAGCGCTGCATCACGAGCGCGCGACGCAACGGCTCTATGCGTGTATTCCGGATCTCTCGCATATTCAACGCACCGGGCGCATCGGCAAAGCGCAACAAGTGCTGGGAACGCTCATGAAGATCGTTCCGGTGCTCGCGCTCAAAGACGGACAAGTCGCTGCCGAGGCGCAGGTTCGCACGTTCAATCGCGCGCAGGAGACGATGCTCGATCTCTCAATGAACGCCGTGACGGACGTCTCGAAGGCGCGGTTTCTCGTCATGCATACCAATGCACCGCAACTAGCGGAGAAGGCGATTTCAAAGCTCGAGGAACGGCTGGCCGGCCGTGCGCCACGACTACTCGAAATTCTCGAAGCGGGACCCGTAATCGCGACGCACGCGGGTGCCGGCGCCGTCGGTATCTTCGTAGCACAAGACGAATAACAGATAGAGGTGCGTACATGGGCGTAACGATCGTCGCCGATAGCGGTTGCGACCTGACGAAGCAGGACGCGGCGGGATACGGCATCGAGATCGTTCCCCTTTACGTCGTGTTCGACGACCAACGTCTGCGAGACGGCATCGACATCGATCGCGTCCAATTTGCGCAACGCGTTGCGTCAGGCGAGGTACCTAAGACGGAGCCGGCGACGCCCGAGGATTTCGAAGCGGCCTTCAGCCGTATCGTAAACGCCGGCAACGACGTCGTTGCCATCACGCTCTCTTCGCAAATATCGAAATCGTTCGAGCACGCGAACGCTGCCGCAGCGTTATTCGGGCCCAAGGTTAGCGTTTTCGACTCGCGTGCGGCGGGCGGATTGGAATCGTTGCTTGCTATTTACGCGGCCGAACGCGCAAAGGCGGGTGATAGCGCATCCGCGATCGTCGAGAATCTTCAGCGTGTTTCCGAAAAAACGGCGGCGTATTTTGCGGTTCCGGACCTCACTGCGCTGGGACGCAGCGGCCGGCTCCCGAAGGCCGTCGTCGCGCTTGGCTCAATGCTCAATGTGAGTCTGGTATTGAAGATCAACGAGCAGGGTGCGATCGCGCCCGCCGGTCAGAGCCGCTCGTATGAAAAAACGCGCGAACTCATGGTTGAAGCGCTGGTGCGCACGATCGAGCACTCGCCGGGAGCGTGGGTCGCGATCGCGCATGCCGGAGACGTGCAGACGGCGCATTCCGTATCCCAAATGGTTGCGACCAAACTCGGACATAAGCCGGTTCGCGAGTTCATCTTCGAAACGACGCTCACAATTATCGCGAATCTCGGCACGGACGGAGTGGGAATCTTCGCCATCGTTCCGTAAGGTTTTTTATATGAGCAGCCTTGGGCTGTATGTCCATCTTCCGTTTTGTCCCTATATTTGTCCGTATTGCGATTTTGCGAAGTGGCCAATGCGCCGCAGCGCCGCATCACGGTATCTCGAAGCACTGTACGCCGAGATCGATGCGCAGCCGGCAGAACCGGCGAAGACGATATTTTTCGGCGGCGGGACGCCGAACGCGTACAGCGCCGACGAAATCGCGGCGTTGCTCGCGCGTTTGCGTGCGACGTACGACGTCCATGGGAGCGTGTCGGAAACGACGATCGAGATCAATCCCGAGCTCGTCGCACCCGGCGATTTCGAGCGGTACGTTGCAGCTGGAATCACGCGCGTGTCGATCGGCGTGCAATCCTTCGATCCTGCCGAGATCAAAACGCTCGGCAGAAAACACACGCCGGAACAGATTCGAGCGGCGGTCGAAGGCGCGCGTGCGGCCGGTATTGCATCGATTTCTCTCGATTTAATATTCGCCGTTCCCGGTCAGACGCTCGCCTCGTGGGAACGCTCGTTGCGCGCCGCGATCGATCTCGGCGTCGATCACATTTCGACGTATGGGCTCACGATTGAAGAAGGCACGCCGTACGAACGGTGGTACGAGCGAGAGCCGTCATCCTTTTTCGATGACGCAAGCGAAGCAGATCTCTACGATCGCGCGATTGCGATCCTGGAAGAAGCCGGATTCGAACACTACGAAATCAGCAATTTTGCGAAACCTGGCCACCGCAGCGAACACAACGCAAACTATTGGCGTAACGGCGAATACGCCGGGCTCGGTGTCGGCGCCGCGTCGTATCGCGGCGGCGAGCGAAGCGTGCATACGCGCGAGCTGAACGCGTACGTCGATGCGGCGCTCGAGCGGAAACCAATTCCCGCGCAAAGCGAGCGTCTTGCGGCGAATAAGGCCTGGGGCGAAGGGATCATGCTTGCTCTGCGAACGGCGCAAGGGGTGGGTCTCTCGGAGTTCAAAGAGCGATACGGGGTCGACCTCGAAGAATATTACGCACGGGTGATCACCCGCTATGTCGATGCCGGATTACTCGAAATCGATGGGGGCCGAATGCGGTTGACGCGGCGTGGGAAGTTTCTTGCCAATGATGTCTGCGGAGCGTTCGTAACATTCGAGTAGCGGGCAACAGCCTCTCGGGAGCCATCCTGCGAACGATGTTTATCGTCGTCTTCGCCGTTACGGGCTTTTTGCTCGGACGCGAGGCGTATTTAGGCATGCTTTCGCTTCACGTTGCGAGTGAAGCGCTCCAGATTACACTTTCGATCGGTTCGTCCGTCGCCGGTGCGCTTATCGGCGTATTGCTGGCACCGCTCGCGCAAACATTCTTCGAAGATGAACTCAACGTCGCCGAAGGCGCGATCGAACGGTTATCACCGGCTGAAATTGTCGGAGGCGCGGTCGGCCTCATCGTCGGCCTCGGCATTTCGCTGCTTGCTAAGAACATTGCATTTGAGTTCGTGAGCTTCGGCGGGCGTTCGGGCCATTATCTGGCGATTGTGTTATACCTGGTCGTCGCCATCTTCTGCGCCTATCTCGGCGTGCGCATCGGTTCGAAGATCGGAGCGCGGCCGCTCGCGGAGCGCGGCGATTCCATGCCTGTCAAAATCATCGATACGTCCGTGATCGTCGACGGCCGCATCCTCGAGATCGTGGAAAGCGGATTTCTCGAAGGCACGCTCGTCGTTCCGCGCTTCGTCTTGCGCGAATTGCAAACGATCGCCGATTCATCCGATCCGCTCAAACGAACGCGCGGACGGCGCGGCCTCGAAGTCTTGAGCCGGTTGCAAGAGCTGCGCGCGCTCGATATCAGCGAACGCGATTATTTGGATCTTCCGCCGGGAAGCGTCGATGCGAAGCTCGTGCGTCTTGCTCGCGACGTCCGTGGAAAGCTCTTGACCAACGATTATAATCTCAATCGCGTCGCGAGTGTCGAGCGGGTCGACGTCCTGAACATCAACGAGCTTTCGAATGCGGTGAAACCCGTCGTACTTCCCGGCGAGGAGTTGAGCGTTCACGTGATCCGCGAGGGGAAAGAACCCAATCAGGGCGTGGCGTATCTGGACGATGGAACGATGATCGTGGTGGAGCAAGGACGCAGGCTCATAGGCGAAGAGACCGAGGTGGTCGTGACCAGCGTGCTGCAAACCGTCGCCGGCCGCATGATCTTTGCGCGGCCAAAGGTACAAAATACATCAATCCGATGAACTGGGGAGCAATAATCGTCGCCGCGGGTCGCGGCACTCGTTTTGGAGGGCCAAAGCAATTCGTCGAGATCGGCGGCCTTCCGATGATCGGGTGGTCGATGCGCACATTCGATTCGATGCCGGAGATCGGCGAACTCGTCGTCGTTACTGAGGACGAATGGATCGAGCCGATGCGCGAACTTGCTTCGCAACTCGCGCCGTCGCGTGCGCCGCACATTGTGGCGGGCGGCGCCTCGCGTCAGGCGAGCGTGCGGAACGGCCTGCGTGCCGTATCCGATCGCTGCGGCGGGATCCTGGTCCATGATGGCGCGCGTCCCCTGGTTCGCGCGCAAGACGCGCGCAAAGGGATGCGTGAAGTGCGAGCGGGTCGTGCAGCCGTGCTTGCGGCGCCCGTGGTCGACACGATCAAAGTGGTCGATCCCGCAACGATGCTCGTTCGAAAGACGCTCGATCGCGGCGAATTATGGGCCGCGCAAACGCCGCAATTTGCGATGCGTCGCGAACTCGAGCGCGCGCATATCGAAGCCCAGCGCGCCGGCATGGAAGCTACGGACGACGTGGCGTTGCTCGAAGCGATCGGCATAGAAGTGATTGCCGTCCCGGCATCGTCGGAGAACTTCAAAGTCACGCATCCGCAGGACGTCACGCGCGCGGAGACGCTCCTGCGCGAGCGGCTCGATCACGCGCCGGGAGAAGAAGAAGTGCTGCTCGTGGAGGTCTTTGCAGACGATGCGCTGGTGGAAGCGATCGAACGCGAGTTGGGATCGCGCGGCGCAACGATCGACGCCGTCGATCGCGATCTTCCGCGCGGGGCGATCGTACGCGCCTACGTCGCGTCGAATGCCCTTCGCGGGTTTGGTTCGCGCTTCGAAGCCTTCGCCGACGGCACGGCAACGTTCACCACGCGGTTCTCGCATTATGCCGGGCGCGGTGAAGGGATGCGCGCGGATCTCCCCGTTCAGGGGAGATCCATGTGACGAGAGTCGGCCACGGATTCGATGCGCATCGCTTCGCTCCGGGGCGGCGTCTCGTGCTCGGCGGGATTGAGGTTCCGCACGAACGCGGTCTGCTCGGCCATTCCGATGCCGATGTCGTCGCGCACGCGATCTCCGATGCGCTGCTCGGCGCGGCTGCGCTCGGCGACCTCGGCGGCCATTTTCCCGACAGCGACCCCAAATGGAAGGACGCCGATTCGATGGTGCTCCTCGAAGCCTGCATGCAGAGCGTTCGTGATGCCGGGTATGTCGTCTCGAACATCGACGCGACGATCGTCGTGGACCGTCCGAAGCTCGCGCCCTATATCGGCGCCATGCGGGAGAACCTCGCGACGCGGCTTCAGCTCCACCTGGAATGCGTCAGCGTGAAGGCAAAGACCAGTGAAGGAATGGGGTATACGGGAGACGGCACGGGCGTCGCGGCGTACGCGGTTGCTGCTATAGAGAAGAGGGAGCGCGCCTAATGGACGTTTCGCGGGCGCAATTGATGACGGCGATGCACCGGTGGGGTTTTCTTGAAGATCCCGCGCCGGACGCAGCGCTTCGCTGGATCGACACGTTCTTAGAAGCGTATGGTCAACAACTTACCGGTGTGGACGACGCCTATCCACTCGTGGCCGCGCTGCGGGCCGAAGCGTGCGTGATTCCCGCGCTCGAGCTCGAGCGGCTCCGCACCCGCAACGTGCTCTTCTTTCTCGATTCCGTCGGTCAGTATATCGACCATCAGCCGGAACTGCGCGCGTTGCCGCTTTCTCAAGACATTCCGACGATTGCGGCAGAATTCGGCATATCGAAAGAAGACGCGTTCTACGCCGCACGCATGGCGCTGACCGGGGCGAAAGATGGCCCGCCGCTCGAGCTGCTCTTCCCGCTGCTCGGCCACGACCGGATGTTGATCCGTATCGGCGCGGTGAATTCGCGCCTGCTGCACGGCCGCGGACTGGAGCCGATCCAGTACGGCCCGGACGGGAAGCCCTTCGAACCAATCCGGTCGCAGGCGCCTGAGAATGAGTGATCCCCTCAAGACGCTACGCAATGATTTGAATGCGCCGCTCGAGCGCGATCCGGCAGTACGTGGTCCGCTCGACGTCATTCTGTCGTATCCCGGGTTTCATGCAATCGTTGCGTATCGCGTCTTTCACGCACTGCAACTCGCTGGGATTCCATTGCTGCCGCGCTGGCTATCACACGTCACACGCTTTTTAACGGGAATCGAGATCCATCCGGGCGCGACGATCGGGCAAAATGTGTTTATCGATCACGGCATGGGCGTCGTCATCGGTGAGACGGCCGAAGTCGGCGACGGCTGCACCATCTACCAAGGCGTGACCCTCGGCGGCACGAGTTTGAAGCACACGAAACGCCACCCGACCCTCGGAGCGAATGTAACGGTCGGCGCGAACGCGTGCGTGATCGGCGCGATTTTCGTCGGCGACAACGCGCGCGTCGGCAGCGGATCGGTCGTCGTACGCGATGTTCCCGCAAACGCTACGGTCGTCGGGATTCCGGCGCACGTCGTTGCGATGGACGGAAAGCCGGTTCGGGTCGTTCCGGATCGTCCGCAAGTCGAAATGCCGGATCCGAATGAAACGGCTCTGCGGGAACTGAGCCGCCGCATCGCACAGCTCGAGGACCGAATTGACAGCATCGAAGGCAAGGAAGGCGAAGAGCACTGGTCGTGGGTGATTTAAAGCTCTACAACACGCGAACGCGCACGCTCGAAACATTTCGCCCGCTTACTCCGGGCGATGTGCGTATCTATGTGTGCGGTTTGACGCCGTCGGCGCAGGCGCATCTGGGTCATGCGCGGTCGTTTCTCTTTTTCGACCTGCTGCGCCGGTATTTGACGTACCGCGGCTATCGCCTCACGTACGTGCAAAATGTCACCGATATCGACGATCGCAGTATCAATCGGGCGCGTGAAACGGGCGAGGATTGGTACACGATCGTCTCCGATTACTATGCGGAATTCAAAGCATCGATGCGCAAGCTCGGTGTGATGGAGCCCGACGAAGAACCGTACGCGACGAAATTCATCTCGCAAATTCAGGCGATGATTCGCGAATTGGCTGACCTCGGCTATGCGTACGTCGTCGAAGACGGCATCTATTACCGCGTCAGCAAATTTTCGAATTACGGAAAATTGAGCAACCGCAATATTGAGGAATTGGAAGCGGGCGCGCGCATCGAAGTCGGCGAGCATAAAGAAGATCCGCTCGATTTCGCGTTGTGGAAATTCGCGAAGCCGGGCGAGCCGAAATGGCCGTTCGATCCGTATGGCGACGGCCGCCCCGGCTGGCATATCGAATGCTCGGCGATGTCGCACGCATTGCTCGATCCGAAGGGGGAAGGCTTCGATATTCACGGCGGCGGCGCCGATTTGATCTTTCCGCATCACGAGAACGAGATCGCGCAGAGCGAACCATTGATGGCGCACCCGCCGATGTCGAACTTCTGGGTGCATGGCGGTTTGCTGAATTTCGAAGGCCGCAAGATGTCGAAATCACTCGGAAACTTCGAGCCGCTCGTCGATCTGCTCGCGCGTCACGATCCGCAAGCGATTCGCCTGACATTCTTAACGACGGGCTACAGCAAGGTTATGAACTTCACCGACGATTCGCTTGCGGGTGCCTATGCCACGCTCGATAAATTGAAACGCGCGTACCGTCGCATGCATCCGGGCGGTGTCGTCGTGCCGGTGCACAACATCGCGGGCGGATTGCCGGCCCGCGTGGCCGATCTGCTCGACGAGGACATGAACACGGCTGCAGCGCTCGCCGAGGTGCTTGCCTTCATTAAAGATGCGCCTGCCGGCGCGCTCGCGGAGTTCGAAACCGCGCTGTGGCTGCTCGGCATCGAGCCGAACGAGTCGTGGCTCGTGGAAGATGTAACGCCGCTTCCCGAAGATGTCGTCGATCGTCTACGCGGGGAACTCGGCGGCGAAATATCGTTCAACGGCGCAACGGCGGAAGAAGCGATCGATCTGGTCATCCAGCGTCGCGCATCCGCACGCGCCGCGAAAGACTGGGCTGCATCAGATCGCCTCCGCGACGCCCTCGCCCGCTGCGGCATCGCCATTAAAGACTCAAAAGAAGGCACAACATGGAGTGTTGCAGAGTAAACGGGATCCCCACGCGCTTTGCGTGTGGGGGCGCGGAGCGCGAAGCGCGGAGTGCTGTTAAACCAAAGGGGTCCCCGAAGTGCGAAGCACTCTGGGGAAACCCCACGCGCTTTGCGTGTGGGGGCGCGGAGCGCCCTTCGGCTGCGCTCAGGACAAGCTCCGCGCGGAGTGCTGTTAAACCAAAGGGGTCCCCGAAGTGCGAAGCACTCTGGGGAAAAGGCACAACATGGACCGTCGCCGAGTAAAGCCGTCCGGTGGTGGAAAGCCGCACGGGCGTAACCAGCACGGCGATGCTCCGCGACGTCGCCCGGCGCCGCGCTTGGATTTCGACGACGTGATGTACGGTATTCACGTGGTGGAAGAAGCGCTGTCGGCCGGCGAAGCGTTGCGCGCGATTCACATTTCCGATGAGCGCAAACGCGATCCGTTGCTTCGACAAATTATCGCCGAAGCGAAGGAACGCAACGTCCCCGTGAAATTTGAAAATCGCGGATTCTTCACGCAGCTTCCCTTCAAGACGCACCAGGGCGTGATCGCGATCGCCCCGCCCTTTGAATACGCGTCGCTGCACGACGTAATGGGCAAGCGAAAATCGGGACACGCTTTTTTTGTGTTGCTCGATCATCTCACCGATCCGCACAATGTCGGCGCGATTGTTCGCAGCGCCGAATGTTTTGGTGCCGATGCCGTGATATTGCCGGAACGCCGTTCCGCGGGCATCAATGCGACGGTTCGCAAAGCCGCTGCCGGCGCAGCCGAACATCTGCCGATCGTTCGCGTTTCCAATATCAATGAAGCGATACGCCAACTCAAGAAGGCGGGTGTTTGGGTTGCCGGTGCGGACGCAGGTCCCGATTCCGTGGAATTGAGCGGCGCCGACTTCGACCGCGACATCGCCCTCGTCATCGGCGCCGAGGGAGAAGGCTTGGCACAGCTCGTCCGGCGTGAGTGCGACTACTTGGTTCGCATTTCGATGCCCGGGGTCACCGAATCGCTGAACGCCTCGGTCGCAGCCGGAGTTTTAATGTACGAAGTGGTGCGGCAAAGGTCGTAGCCGGGTACGATAGTCCACAGTTAATCCCCAAGATTATGCTTGGGTTATCCTTGACGAGGGGAGGACCCCCTCCTATAATCACGTGGATGTGTCGCGTTCGACGGACTCCGGCCCGCGTGTTTCGGCACACCGACCCCCACGAGGCGTAAAATACATGGCTATGACCCATCCTGTTCCGGATGGTTTGGAGTACAACGAGAGAGCCGACGAAGATCTCGTTGCCATCGCTAAATCAGGTGACAACCTGGCGATGGAGTACCTGCTCAACAAGTACAAAAACTTCGTTCGAATCAAAGCCAAGAGCTACTTCCTGATTGGCGCGGACCGCGAGGACATCATCCAAGAAGGTATGATCGGCCTCTATAAAGCCGTACGCGACTTCAAGGCAGATAAGCTCTCGAGCTTCCGTGCGTTCGCCGAATTGTGCATCACGCGTCAGATCATCACCGCGATTAAGACCGCGACGCGTCAAAAACACATTCCGCTCAACCAGTACATCTCGCTCAACAAGCCGATTTACGACGAGGACAGCGAACGAACGCTGCTCGACGTGATGGCATCGCAGAAGACCTCGGATCCCGAGGAACTGGTCGTCACGCAGGAAGTCTCCGACGATATCCGCCAGCGCATCCGCCAAAATCTCTCGGAACTCGAGTCACAGGTTCTCGAATCGTACCTGGAAGGCAAGAGTTACCAAGAAATGGCGCGCGATCTGGGCCGCCACGTGAAATCGATCGACAACGCGCTTCAACGCGTCAAACGCAAGATCGAAAAGAACCTCGCGGAGTTCGAGTTTCAATAAACTTCTAACGTAGACAAAAAAGCCGGCGATACTAGGTGTCGCCGGCTTTTTGATTTTACGTATACGGAACCGTTTGTGTTCCGTTCGACTGATGATGCTTGGAGCGCTACGATAATCTCCCAACTTCGAGTGAGGGTTGCGACGTTCTTCACGAAGCTCGATCAGTCCGATGAGGTGCTTGCGTTTGAGTTGCGAGTTGGGAAGAGTTCTACGACACCCTCGAAACGTCGAAAGCGTATCAAGCAGCAGCTGTCGCAACGTAACGCTTGAGCCAGCCGAGTACTTGCGCCCAACCGCGGCCGTGATCGTCGCGTGACTCTTCGCTTTGGAATCCGGAGTGGGTGACGCGCACGAGCGTGCTGCCGTTCTCCTCGATGAGGTCGTAGCGGACGACGGTTTCGACGTTATCCGTGCCGCCCCAATCGTGCCGCCACGTGAATTCGAGAAGATGAGGCGGCTGCACGATGCGGTACTCGCCTTCGACGGCGAAGTTTTGGCCGTCCTTACCCGTGCCGGTCGTGCGCCAGCGTCCCCCGACGCGTAGATCTGCTGTCATCTTTGCGGTGCGATACTGGTCGTCCGAGCCCCACCACTGCGTGAGTTGATTCGGATCCGTCAGCGCGGCGTAGATTTTCGAGGCCGGCGCATCGATCAAGATCTCTCGAACGATCGTGCTTTCGCTTTGAGCAATACTCATCGTTGATTCTCCACGTGGGCTTTGAGACGCACGAGACTGCGATCCCAGAAGTGCTTGTAATCATTGAGCCAAGCGTCGATACGTTTGAGCGGCTCCGGATTGAGTTCGCACATGCGCGACGTTCCCAGCGGTGTGTCTTTCACGAGCTTCGCCTCGCGTAACACACGCAAGTGCTTCGAAATGGCAGGGCGGCTTGTGTGAAAGTTCGCGGCTAGATCGCCGACCGAGCAGCTGCCGTTGCGCAAAATGCTCAGAATTTCACGGCGTGTCGGATCGGCCAAGGCTTTGAAGACGATATCGGAGGTAACCATTTGGTTACGCATATGGTAACCAAATGGTTACGGGATGTCAAGCCGTACGCGATTACTTGCGTTGATGGAGGCCGAAGACGTTGCCGTCGGGGTCGAGGCACCACTCGGAGAAACACGGATCTCCGGTGCCGAAGCGCTTCACGTACGTTCCGCCGAGCTCCACGACTTGCTTTCCGAGCGTTTCCGCGTCATCGACGCCGAAGACGACGCCGCCGGTTGGAACGAATTCCGTCGCTTCAGGATCGCGTCCAATCGCGAATGTATTGCCGTCGGGGAGATCGTACTCGACGTAAAAGTCTTGGTACTCGACGGCTGCTTTGAGGCCGAGAAGCTGCTCGTAGAAAGCGCGCAGCCGTTGCATGTCGCGCGTCTGAATAATGACGAAATCAAAGCCGCGCGTTTTGGGAGATGTCTGGGTCGTGCTCATGTTCCTATACTAGCCGACCAAACCTGACATTGGCTGTCAGGATTCGTGCTTGCCAAGCTTCTCGACGATCGTATCGTAGATGGTCTGCCTCTCGTCGACCGGATCGACCACCATCACTTCAGCGGGGTCTCCGTTCTTTGGATCGAGGCAGATCGTCACTTTGCCGAGCGCGCACACGTCCATGCAACTCGTCGAGATCACGCGAATCGGGCCCCACTCACCGTTCTCTTTCAGTTCGGCTTTGAGCCAATTGCGCAAGTTGAACTCGCCGATACGTTCAGCGACCTCGGGCGACTCTTCGGGAATGCGCTCTTTGAAACAGCGCTCGCAGACGAGGACGAGGCCGCTGTTCAGCCATTTGGGTTTTACGGGTTGCATGGGGCGCTCACACTTGCGGACCCGCCGCGTAATCCCCTCTTAGCCGCCCGCGCCCATGAGTTGCCCGTCGGGTGGAAGCGTGCAGATGAGCTTCTGATTGACGAACTCGTGAATGCCGACGTCGGAGAGTTCGCGCCCGAATCCGGACTGCTTGATTCCGCCGAAGGGCAGATTCGGCAGCGAACTTGTCGGGTGGTTGATCCACACCATTCCGGTTTCGACGCGATCGGCGACACGGCGTGCGCGCTCGACGTCGCTTGCGAAGACCGATCCGCCGAGTCCGTACGGTGAGTCATTGGCAAGCGCGATCGCTTCGTCTTCGTCCTTGACTTTGTAGAGTACGGCGACAGGGCCGAAGAGCTCCTCGTGAAATGCGCGCATGCCGGGTTTAACATCCGTTAGAATCGTTGCCTCGAGAAAATTTCCGCGGCGATCGATTTTGTGTCCGCCGGTAATGAGTGTTGCGCCTTTCATTACTGCGTCGTCGATTTGTTCGACTAAGCCTTTGACGGCGTTTGCTGATGAGAGCGGGCCGAGTGTCGTCGATTCATCGGTGGGATCACCGGGCTTGAGTTGCTCGAACGCAGTCTTCATGCCGTCGCGGATTGCGTCAAAACATGACTCCAGAATGATGAAGCGTTTCGAGGCGACGCAACTTTGCCCGGTGTTGGCCATACGTCCCATCACGGCAGCCTTGATGGTGCGTTCGAGATTCTCGCCGTCGAGCACGATGAACGCATCGCTACCGCCGAGTTCGAGGACGACTTTCTTGGTATTGCGGCCAGCCACTTCGCCAACGGATCTTCCGGCCGCGTCGCTGCCGGTCAGCGATGCTCCGCGCACGAGTTCGTGTTCGATTGCGTGCGCGACTTGATCCGACTCGATAAACACGTTTGTGTAGACGCCTTCCGGCGCGCCGGCATCCAGAAACACCTGCTCGAGTGCGAGCGCGCATTGCGGATTGATCGACGCATGCTTGAGGAGAATCGTGTTGCCGACGACGAGATTCGGTGCCGCGAACCGCACGACTTGATAGAGCGGAAAATTCCACGGCTCGATACCGATCAGCGCGCCGAGCGGCGCATACACCAAAGACGCTTCGCCCCCGGGGACTTGCAATGGCTTGGGCTTCAAGAACTCGCCGCCGTTTTTGCCGTAGTACCGCAGGATTGCAGACGCGAGCTTCACTTCGCCGCGCGCTTCGTTGATGAGCTTGCCCATCTCCAGCGTGATCAGCTTTGCGAATTCTTCGGAGCGCTCGCGCATCAATTCGCCCGCGCGTCCGACGACCGCAGCGCGTTCGGCAATGGGGCGGTCTTTCCACGATTGGAACGCATCATTCGCGCGCTCGATCAACAGATCGAGCGTAGCGTTATTGATGGAGTCGAATTGAGCGACAACCTCGCCGGTAGCGGGGTTCGTGCTTGCATACGCCATGAATGGCTTGTGCCCACAAAATCCGGCTCTAAAAGAGAGTGGAGCCGACGGCCGGATTCGAACCGGCGTGCCCTTTCGGGTCTTGATTACAAATCAAGCGCTTTCAACCGCTCAGCCACGTCGGCGCAACACGTCATTCAGGCGTTGTCGGGACCTTCGGTTCAACGAGTTCGGCTGAGGTCCTTGAAATCGCCTTGTAAGGGTTCAGTCTTCCCCCGAGCCGCTTCGCTCTTCCTTGCCCTCGATTCAGCGCTCGGTACGTCAGGGTCAGCGAGTGGCAATTCGGACAGAGAAGCGTGAGATTAGCGGCGGTGTTGTTTTTCCAGTCGCCATCGATATGCTCGACCTCCACCGGAATTCGCCCTGTCTTCGGATGACGCTCGCGCCACCCGCAACGCGAACACTTCTCGCCGTACTTCCATATAAGGTAACGACGCAAAAAGTGAGAGCTGTGTACCGGCGGGTAGCTCTGGTTTTCCACTAGAGTAACTCTTCGCATGAATCGGAAATCGTGGAAGCATTGCAGTGAACAAAAATGCGACTGGACGAGTGGAACTTGCTTACCGCATTGCTTACAGGAACGACGTGGCTTCTTCGGATTCATGCGAGAAGCATGACATAACGATGTGCCACCAGTATGTCTCACTGCAAATAATACTTGTCGCCTACATTTGATCTACGAAGCGTTTCTAAGAACTCGTCCATAACGTTAGCAAATCGGTCGAAATCTGTGCGATGTAAATTGTGCGCTTGGTTTGTGAACGTTTCGATGCGCACGTTCGGTTCATGATGCGCCTTGACGTCGTTGCTGATGTTTTCAGGAACGATAGACCTGTCGGTCCCAGCCATCAAAAGAAGAAGCGGCTTGCGATATGCCGCAATGTCCGAGCGTAAATCCCAGTTGGCAAGATCGTTTTCGTCGCGTAATCCTTCGATCGGACGCGTCGTCATCGTATGCACCGCATGCACCTTGCCTTCGACGTCGTCCGGATGCCACTCCGCATACTCGG
>JAFANA010000128.1 GCA_019232905.1 Vulcanimicrobiota bacterium | reverse complement strand
TTGCCGCCGGCGCCCGCGTGAGCGGTGACCGTCGAGTGCGCGATCTCTTTGAGTTGGTCCATCGAGACGTTTGCCGTGACGACGGAATCGCTCGTAACCGTTACGTCGATCGTTCGATCGGTCAGGCCTTGCTCGTGGACCGTCATCCGGTAATTGCCGAACGGCACTTGCGGAAATGAAAAGCCGCCCGACGTATTGGTCGTTGCCGTGAAGCGCGAGCCTTCGCCTACGAGCGTCACGGTGGCGCCGCCTTGCGGCACGTCGCTGAGTGAGACGGTACCGCGGACGAAACCCGTCGTCGCAGCGAATGCCGGCGCACTACATATAAGGAAACAAGCGGCAAGAGCGGCCGCGGAAATTCGGGACATGGAGACTCCTCGGAAAAAGAAAAGTTCGAATTGCTAGGCAGGGAGCAAATCGAGCCGAGGAGGTGGTCGCGTCACGATGCGGCGCGCGACGTGCGGCGTGACGACGGCCGGCGATTCGTAACGCCGGACAACGAAGAGGGCGCGTCGCGCGGTGGCGACGCGAGCGACGGCAAGTGCACACGTAGCGAGCGCGCGTGCCGTGAGGACCGCAAGTCCGCGAAGAGCGAGTGCCGCCACGAGCATCGCGAGTCCGATGATCGCGAATGACGCCGGTCCGTGTGCGGGCTCGAGCGATTCGATGACCGCAAACCAGACGCCGCCGGCGAACGCGACGGCTCGCGCACGCGGTATCCAGGTGCACATGCGTGCGGCGAGGACGCTGCCTTGCACGCAATTCCCACAAGAGCCGAACGCCGCGGCAACCGCGGCAACGAGCGCACCACCCGCGCCTGCGAAGGCCAGGATCGAGAGTAACTCGTGGTAGGCGCCCGCCTCGGTGTGGCTGCCGCCGAACCCGGCCGCATGAGCGGTGAGGGAGGCAAGCAAGCCCAGAATGAGGGCACCCGGCAACTGCCGGAGGGACATTCGGGTTAGCTTTCTTGTGAGGCGCAGGTCTGGCCTTGAGCCCGCGTCGTATCCTTGGACCCCCAAGCCCTGGCCGGAGCCTCTGGCCGTGGGATTGGGACTAGTGTAAGTGAGATCATGAATAGCCGTCTACCTGTCGAAAACGCCGATACCGTGAGTCTGGTTTGCGCACTGCTCGTGCGCTTTCCGGAGTTGGCTTCGATTCGCTCGATGCCCGCGGATCGCACGGTGCGCTTGACCTTCGCGCTGAAGTCGCGATTGGATAAGCGCGCGCAATCGACACTGCGTGACGCGCTCGAGGATCACATCGCGGCATATCTGACCATTGCCAAAGACGAAGCCGATACCGTTTCGATCGACTGCGAAAGCGACCGCTCCACGACCTTCGTCCACGTGACCCGCGACACCGAGAGCTTTTCTAAGGAAGAGCTCGAGATGCTCGTGGCGCTGTTCGGTTCGGAGTTCCACGACACGCTGGTCCGCAATCCGCTTCCCGCCGACCACCTCGATGCTGACCCGGTCGCGCAGGACGAAGCGGCCCTCTATGCAATCGAAGCGCTGCGCGATCCCACACAATCGAAGAGTTTGGTCGGGTTCCGCGAAGAAGCGCGGGTGCTCGTCTACTTCTTAAAATCGCAACGGAAAGCGAAGGCTTCATCTCGTCGCTAGAACCCCCGCTGAACCTACTGCTTATCGGCGACGTCGTCGGCTCACCGGGCCGCGACACGCTTAAGCGCTGCGTTCCGCTCATTCGCGAACAGCACAACGTCCAGGCCGCGATCGCAAACGGCGAAAATGCTGCGGGTGGCTTCGGCCTGACCGCGCAAACCGCCGATGAAATGTTCGCTACCGGGATCGATTTCATCACGTCCGGAAATCATATTTTCGATAAACGCGACTTTAAGACGTATTTGGATGCAAGCGACCGCGTCATTCGTCCGGCGAACTATCCGCCGGCCGTCCCCGGCCGCGGCTACGGTACGTTTCGCGTCGACGGCGTTACGGTCGGCGTCGTCAACGTCATGGGCCGCACCTTCATGCCGCCCGTGGACGATCCGTTTCGTGTCGTCGATCCGATCGTCGACGACCTTCGCGTTCTCACTCCGATCGTGATCGTCGACGTGCATGCGGAAGCCACTTCCGAAAAAGTGGCACTCTCGCGATTCCTGGACGGCCGTGCATCGGCGATTTATGGAACGCACACTCACGTTCAAACTGCAGACGAACAAATTCTTCCAGGGGGAACTGCGTACATCACTGATGTAGGCATGACGGGACCGACAGAAGGCGTTATCGGCATGGAACAAGATGCGGTCCTCGACCGCTTCTTGACGGGAATGTCCGAACGGTTCAATGTTCAAAAGAGCGGAACCAAACAATTCTGCGGTGCGGTCGTGAGCATCGATCGATCGACGGGCAAAGCGACCGACATTAAACGCATTTTCCTGCGAGGCATTGCCTGATGACCAGCGCAGAACCACACGCACACGTTACCCCCGGCACTCTCAAAGTCTCAGCAAAAAGCAATCCGAACGCTGTTGCTGGTGCGCTCGCAGCCGTAATGCGCGAACGAGACGTTGCCGAAATTCAAGCTGTCGGTGCGGGGGCAATCAATCAAGCCATCAAAGCTGTCGCGATTGCGCGCAGCTATTTGAAGGACAGCGACATCGACGTCGTATGTATCCCGTCGTTCATTACCGTGGAGATCCACGATCACGAACGAACCGGGATCTCCCTTGCGGTAGAACGTCGCCGCGTCAATTGATCGTCGATTTCCACAGTCATACGTACGAGAGCGATGGAACGCTCTCGCCGCAAGCCTTGGCCGACTTCATGGACGAGCGGGGTGTGGACGTATTCTCAATCAGCGATCACGATACGCTCGCTGCTTATGGTGCGTTTGAGCCGCGCAATGGCGCCCGCGTCGTCACCGGGATCGAAATCAATACGACGTATCGCGACAACGAGGTCCATGTGCTCGGATATCGCGTGCGTCTCGATTCGAACGAACTCAACGGGCTGATCGATACGAACGTCGAGGCCCGTCGCGCGCGCGTCGATCGCATGGTGCTCCAGCTGCAGCGCGCAGGTTACGGCATCACGACGGAAGACGTGATCCGTGAGGCGGGAAACGCGAAGGCGCTGGGGCGGCCCCACGTCGGGAAGGCGTTGATCCGCAAAGGACTTGCCCCCGACATCGAGTGGGCGTTTCGCAACCTTCTACGCAGCGGGAAACCGGGATACGTTCCGTCTACTCACGTGACGCCGCAGCGCGCAATTGAAGCGATTCACGCCGGCGGCGGTCTTGCCGTGCTTGCGCATCCGGGCCGGTTGAAAGATCGCTCGCTCATCGACGACCTTGCGCCGCAAGGTCTAGACGGGCTCGAGGTGTTCTATCCTCTCCATGATGCGGACGACGTCCGCATCTTTCGTGAAAAGGCCTCGCAGTATGGACTCGTCATGACCGGCGGGGCGGACTTTCATGACATCCGCTACCATGCGCGCGGCGTCGGCGTCTCCGTTGACCCCGGCGACATTGGTCCGTTCTTAGATCTCGTTCTTTAGGCCATCTGGTCGCGAGCTTCGCTGGTCTCGATCGCATCCTCGACGCTCGGAAGTCCCAGCTTCACCATTTCGACACGTTCGCGGTAGCGCTCCGCGCGCGTTTCCATGCGCTGCGCGAGTCTTTCGTTACCGTGGTTGCGCGCGCGCCGGATGACGCGCTCCGTCAAATCGATCTGCTCTTCGAGCACCTGAATCGCGGACCACAGCGCGTTTTCGATCTCGGCGGATTTTTGCGCGTGCAGCGTCTCAGCTGAAAATGTGTGACCGACGCGGCACTTATAGTAAACGAAATTGCCGTCGTGTTGCTCGACGAGCACGCCGTTGCAATCCGGGCATGTGAAGCGCGTGAGGCGTGCGCCGTTCTCGGACGTAACGAGTGCGCGGGTTGCCGGCCGTTCCAGCGTGCCGAACCCTTCAAGCAGTTCATCCATATCGCTGATGCGCAACACGTTCTCCGCACCGGCGGCAATCGCGCTTCGCGGCATCCCCGAATGAAGCGCCTCTTCGGGATCTTGCGCGATTGTAAGACCGCCGCGCTCACGGATCATTCGGATTCCCGCTGCGCCGTCGTCGAGCGTTCCGGACAGGATGATCCCTGCACCAAGTTCACCGAGCGTTTGCGCCACCGAGCGGAACAGTACGTCGACCGAAGGTCGCGAGTGATTCTCGCGCGGACCGGTCGTAAGACGGAAGTGACTGTCGTCGACGATGAGATGAACGTCGGCTGGGCAAACGACTGCGCGTCCCGGCACGATCGGCTCGCCGTTTCTTGCCTTCAGCACCGTGATGCCCGCCCAGCTGTTCAACAGGCTCTCCAAACGCGCGTCATCTTCGACGGCTTGGCGGTGGATCACGATAGCGAACGCCAAGTTCCACTCCGGGCGGAGTCGAGGCAGAAGCGCATGTAACGCTTCGATACCGCCGGCCGACGTGCCGACGGCGACGACCGGAACCCCGCTCATCGAGGTGCCAGGAAATGGCTCATCGCTAAAGCATACCCATGGTACATGTCTTTAATCGATGGCGGTTCGGCGGAGGGCGTTTCGCGCCAGCCGTTTCTCGTCGTTACCGGATCATCGGCGGGCGGTATCGACGCGCTCACGTCGTTCGTCTCGCACTTGCCCGAGAACTTCACGATTCCGATCGTCGTTGCGCAGCATCTTGCGCCCTCGCGTGCAAGCCACCTCGAAGAGATTCTCGCACAACAAACCACGCTCGCCGTGCGCACGATCGTCGATGAGACACTCGTCGAACCCGGGCATATTTATGTCGTTCCGCCCGATCACGACGTTGAAGTCACCGATTCGATTGCAACGACGCGTTTGCAAGTCAACAAAGGGCCGAAACCTTCGATCGACCGCCTCTTTTCGTCCGCTGCGCGCTTATACGGCGACCGGTTGATCGCAATCGTTTTGTCGGGACTCGGTTCCGACGGTGCGCGCGGCGTGCGCGCCGTCAAACAGGCGGGCGGCACGGTCATCATTCAAGATCCGCAAAGCGCCGGTTTCGCCTCGATGCCGCTATCCATTGCTCCCACGCTCGTCGACATTACGGCAGCTCCGGAGGCTATGGGACGCATCATTCTCGATATCGTTGGTACGTCGGATCTGCCGCCGGACGGAACGGATCGCAACTTATTGCGCACGTTGCTCGCGCAACTGCGCGAGCGCAGCGGCATCGATTTCTCGCAGTATAAGACGCCGACGATTATGCGCCGGCTTTCGCGGTTGATGGTTGCGAGCGGTGTTTCGTCGATCAGCGAATACTTACCATATCTGCAGCGCAATCCCGAAGGATACCAGCGTCTGGTCAATTCGTTCTTGATCAAAGTTACGGAATTTTTCCGTGACGCCGCGCTCTTCGAAACGCTGCGCGACCATATCTTGCCCAAACTGGTTGCGGAAGCTCAGGCAAACAATCGCGAGCTACGCATATGGTCCGCAGGAACGTCGACCGGTGAGGAAGCGTATTCGCTCGCAATTCTTTACGCGGAGCTCATGCGTGACGAAGCGCCTTCCGTCGACGTTCGCATCTTTGCGACGGACGTCGATGAACAGGCCGTCGCCTTTGCTCGCCGCGGCGTCTATACTGCTGATTCGCTTCGTCATATTCCGGAGTCGCTCGTCGGGCGCTATTTCAGTAAGCACGACGACCGGTTCGAAGTTTCCAAGCAGATCCGCAACATGACCGTCTTCGGACAGCACGATCTGGGACAGCGCGCGCCGTTCCCGCGGATCGATCTCGTCCTGTGCCGCAACGTCTTGATTTACTTCACGAAAGATCTGCAAACGCGGGCGCTGCAGCTCTTTGCGTTTGCGCTGCGCGACGGCGGTTTTCTCGTGCTCGGGAAGGCCGAATCGACGACGCCGGTGCCGCAATATTTCAAGCTCGTCAACTCCGCATTGAAGATTTACGAACGCGAGGGAGAGCGCGTGTTGCTGCCCGCAACACGACTCAAAGATTCCGGACAGCCGCCACCCTTGCCGACGTTCCTCGGGAACTCCGCAAGGGAACTACGTATGCACAATTCCAACGAACCGCCGAGGTCGTCGTCGCAAGACGTCGTGGCCGCGTATATGAACGGTTCCGTTGTCGGTGTGGTCGTGGTCGACCGCAACTACGACATTATCGCAATTAACTCGGCGGCGCGAGCGATGCTCCAGATTCACGGCGTCGGTGTAGGGACCGATCTCATTCACTTATTGCCGTCAATGGGCACCAAACTGCGCTCGATGATCGACTCGGTCCTCAGTGGCGAAACCGTCGAGCCGATGGTGCTGCTCGCAAAAGATCCGGTGACGGGGATCGACCGGTGGCTCCAGGTTTACTGTTCCACCCAGCGAGTGGCGGGAACGAGCTTCGGCGATACGGTCGGTGTCGTGATCGTCGACGTCACGCGTTACGAGCGCAGGATTGCCGACATGTCCGCGGACGGTTCGCACATTCGCGCCGAGATGCAAGAACACGTTTCCCGCTCCGAGGAGTTGTCCGCGCGCGTCAAGGCCATGCTCAATGCGAACGAAGAGCTGACCGCGATGAATTCCGAGTTGCGCACGTATAACGAACAGCTGCTCATCAACGCGGAAGAAGCTGCGTCTTCAAACGAAGAGATCGAGACGCTCAACGAAGAGATGCAGGCGACGAACGAAGAGCTCGAGACGCTCAACGAAGAGCTGCAAGCAACGGTCGAGGAATTGAACACGACGAACGACGAGCTCGAGGCCCGTAGCGCGGAACTCGAGGAAGCCTACGCCGCGAAGCAAGAGCAAGTCGAAAAATCAGAGTCGGAACGTTTGGCGCTCTCGCTCGCGCTCAGCCGTATGGCGCCGCCTTGTGCGGTCGTCAATCAGAAGGGCGAAGTGTACTATATCGCGCCCGCTGTTGCCGAGCTTACAAACGGCCAGGGCGACGGCGCCTGGTGGCGTGAGTCGAAAATTGTCACGCTCGCGAACGGGAGCCGCTATTCTACGAAAGTCGGCCGGCTCGATGGCGGGCTTACACTCGTCACCTTTGACACGGTAAAATAAGACCCGGCGCGGTAGGGCGCCGGCTCCCGTAAGGGAAGTTCGTGGACGGGCTGTCTCCGAGGTATCGCGCTTGTTCTCACGCTACGTCTCGTACGTCGATACCGCTCCGGTACCCGCGTTCTTGTGGTCAAGAGCGCGCGGGATCACGCGCGCCAATCCCGCCGCGCGCGAATGGACCGATGACCTCGTCCAAGGCGAGGTATTGAGCGCGGCGGCCGAGGACACCGCGAGCACAGGGAAGGCGCAGATTCAGATCGCGGCCGGAGCACCGTTTCTTTTGCTGCCGCTGATCGATCCTCGGAACCGGACCGACTTCGTCGTGGGAATTGCGAACGCGGATTTCGGTGATGTCCCGCTCTTACTGCACGAGTTGCACGAAAATCTGCGCTACTTCTCGGAGACAATTCATTTGCTGCCGCAGGCGGTGCTCACCGCGCGTCCCGAGGGAACGTTCGACTACGCTAGCAAGCGCTGGTATCAGGTGACCGGCGCATCGCCCGACGCCGCGGATGTGGTGGACTCGTTACACGATGCCGCCGGGAAATACGCGTCGTTCTTCGAGCAGAGCTGGGCGAACGGAGTTGCGGGCGGCGAGCTCTTTGCGTTCGAAATGCCGTTGCAGACGACGCGTGGAAGCCGTTGGTTCGAGTTTCGGGCCGTTCCGTCATACGAGAAAAAACGCTTGCATAAATGGATTGTTACGGTCGACGACGTCCACGAGCGCGTCGAATCCCGAAATGCACTTGTCCAAGCCCGTACCCGGCTCGCGGCACTGGCGGAAATCGGCACCATCGCCGTGGAGCATATGTCCGATACTCAACAGGTCGAGCGCTCGCTTGCTGCTGCTGCTGCTGCTGTCGACAGCCTTTGGTGCGCAACCTTCATGTCTGAGGGGACGCGGACCGTGGTTACGCACCCGCCGAACGCTGCGTTGCCGCCTTTCGCATTTGACATTTCCGATCGGTTTTCGGGGATCGTTGCATCGCGCGAACGGTGGTTCGGACAAGATCCTCGGCCCATATTGCGCGCGCCGCTTGATTTCGGCGAGTCCAGCGAGAATCTGCTTGTTGTCGCCGGCGCTCCCGGGGCAAGTCCGTTCGATGAATTCGACATCGACTTTGTTCGCGACGTCGCATGGCGCGTTGCGAGCGCTCTGCGCAACGCGAGAATACATCGTCGGGAGTCCCGCATCGCCCGGGTCTTACAAACGGCGATGCTTCCCGTCGCGTTGCCGCGCGCGCCCGGAATTTCGTTCGACGTATCATACACGCCCGCGGAAACGGAAAATCTCATCGGCGGCGACTGGTACGATGCGTTCGACTTGCGCGACGGACGGCTCGCATTTTCAATCGGCGACGTAGCCGGGCACGGTTTGGATGCCGCGGTCATCATGGGGCACGTTCGCGAAATCGTGCGCGCGCTCGCGTTGCGCGGCGCCACTCCAAGTGAAGTGCTCGAGGAAACGAACGGGGTCGTTCTAGCCGGCGGATACGGATTGATTACGGCGATCGTCTGCTTTCTCGATCCGTCAACCCTTATGCTGGAATATGCATCCGCCGGACACGCCCCGCCGCTGCGCGTCGACGCGACGGGGCACGTTGAGACGCTCGAGCTCGGTGACGTTATTCTCGGCGCGGCGTCGCGCGCGCGGTTCAGAACGCACACGCTGCGGTTACGCAGCGAGTGCGCGCTCGTGCTCTATACCGACGGTTTGGTTGAATTCGCGCGCGATGCCGCCCTTGCCGAGGCACGGATGCACGAGTTGCTTTCGGCGTGGGGTCGCGACGGGTTCAAGGCAAACGCGACTGAAATCGCCGGCAAAGTGCTGGATACGGCCGTCGCCAAGGATGATGCGGCGATGCTTATCGCGCGCGTCCAGCGAAGCGCCTTCAGCGGTTATGTGAGCGAACGGCGCACGCCCGCGAGAAGCGCTGCGGATTCGCGTTCATAACGCGCGAGCACGTGCGCTTGGGCTTCAATCGCGTCGGTGTCGCGCATGAACTTATGGTTGATGCGAACGTTATACGCGCACGCCGCGAGTGAGGCAGCGGCGAATTCCGCCGCGCATCCAACGTCGCTCGTAAGATTTTTGTTGGGAATTTCGAGTAGACGCGCCGTTAGGCGAAGTGTTTCGAGTGCAAGTTCGGCGGCCATGAGCGGCTCTGCGGCTGCGTGCGCAAGCGCGATCTCGAGCGCATCGCGACGCACTTGCTTCTCATCCGCGGTATCTTTCGGCATCGCGGTCGCGGCGACGACGCGGTCGAAAGCCGCTTCATCACGCTCCTTGGCCCGTAAAAATTCCGAACGCAAATCGTCGGCGCTCGCAACTAAATCGTTCGCAAGGTCCTTATACGCAGCGTACTTTGGGTTCGTCGAACTGATTCTGGCAACCATCGCAACCAACGCAGCGCCCGCTGCTCCGACAACGGTCGCAGCGCTGCCTCCGCCCGGCGTCGGCCACTGGGAGGCAAGCTGTGCTAAGTATTCAGGCAGGCTTTCCACGCCGGGCCCTTTTGCGTTAAGTGCAAACAGGCTCCTGGGCGAGCCTCACTGAACCTAGGGCGGTTCCCTGTACCCTTTGCTTGTTTTACTTAAGGAGTTACGTCTTGCCCGTCACGGAAAAGCTTGCTGGTGATGTCAAAGACCGCAGCCTGGCGGAAATGGGCCGTTCGCGCATTGCGTGGGCGGGAGCCTATATGCCGGTGCTCGCGCAGATCCGCGACCGTTTCGAAATCGAAAAGCCGCTGAAAGGCGTGCGCATCGGTGCGTGTCTTCACGTCACCACCGAAACCGCAAATTTGATGCTCGCGCTCCAAGCGGGCGGCGCTGAGATCGCTCTCTGTGCAAGCAATCCGCTTTCGACGCAAGACGACGTCGCCGCGGCGCTTTGCGAGTACGGCATTCCGACCTACGCAATCAAAGGCGAAGATAACGCGACGTATTACTCGCACATCGAGTCCGTGATCGCGACGAAGCCGCACATGTCCATGGACGACGGCTGCGACCTCGTGACGACGATCTATACGAAGCACAATCACTTGCTCGCCGATATGATCGGCGGTTGCGAAGAGACGACCACCGGCGTCATCCGTTTGAAAGCGATGGAGAAGGACGGCGTGCTGCCGTATCCGGTTATCGCGGTCAACAACGCGCTCACGAAGCACATGTTCGACAACCGCTACGGCACGGGCCAATCGACGCTCGACGGCATCATTCGCGCGACGAACGTGCTGCTCGCCGGCCGTACGGTCGTCGTCGTCGGCTACGGCTGGTGCGGACGCGGGGTTGCGTCGCGCGCGGCCGGCATGGGCGCACACGTCGTCGTCACCGAAGTCGATCCACGTAAGGCGATCGAAGCGGTTATGGACGGCTATCGCGTGATGCCGATGAACGACGCGGCGAAGATCGGCGACGTGTTCGTCACCGTCACCGGCAACTATCACGTCATTCGTGAAGAACACTTCAAGTTGATGAAGAACGGCGCGATCGTCTGTAACTCGGGCCACTTCAACGAC
>JAFANA010000017.1 GCA_019232905.1 Vulcanimicrobiota bacterium | reverse complement strand
GCGGCGAGGTTTAACGTATCGGTGACCGGACGGCGACCGACGGCAACGAGAACCATGTCGAACTCGCGCGTCTCGTCTTTGCCGTTCGTGCCTTCGCCGTTGAACGTTGCTTTGACGCTGTTCTTCGTCTTTTCGAGTCCGTTGACTTTGGTGTCGAGCATGATCTCGACGCCTTGTTTTTTGAGGATGCGGCCCAGCGTCTTGGAAATTTCGAGATCCGTGCCCGTAAGAATTTGCGGGAGTGCTTCGATGACGAGAACTTTCGCGCCGACGCGCGTATACACTGTAGCAAATTCGAGCCCGATCACGCCGCCGCCGATCACGAGCATGTTTTTCGGGATGCGCTTCATCGATACGGCGTCGTCGGAGTTGATGATGTATTCGCCGTCGCGCGGCCACGCTTTGACGTCGATCGGCGCGGAACCGGTCGCAATGACGACGTTCGGCGCCGAGATCGTGTCTTCGCTGCCGTCTTTTTTCTTGACGACGATCGTGTTCGCGTCTTTGAAGCTCGCGTCGCCGTAAATGAACTCGACGTTGTTCGCCTTGAAGAGCGTCTTGACGCCGCCCACATTCGCATTCACGACGTCGGTCTTGAACTTCGCGACGCCTTCGCGGTCAACGTCGACTTTTGCGACTTTTAAACCGATGGCTTCCGCGTGATCGATGTGGCGGATAACCTCGCCGACGTGAAGCAGCGCTTTGGTCGGGATACAGCCCCAGTTGAGACAGACGCCTCCGACCTCATCGCGGTCGACACAAATGACTTTCTTTCCTAACTGTCCGAGCCGGATCGCGGCATGATAACCGCCCGGTCCCGCTCCGATCACGACCGCGTCGACCTGATGTTGCGCCACTTCTATCTCCTGTTCTACCGGCGAACCACTAGTTGTGGATTTTAGGCTCGCCTACTATATCAGGTCTTCGCCACGTTTCGCTTCGACCTATTCCGACCAGGAGCGCTTGGAAGAAGCTCGTCAGGTGTCCCAAATCCCAGCCTGCGACGCGCGTCGCGGCATCGGCGAGCGCACTTTCGCCTAGCTGGTCGCGCAAAATCGCTGCATCGGCAATCGCTTCACGCTCGATGAATCCCATCCGAACGAGCGAGCGCGCGGAGCGAAGCCGTTCCGAGGCCGCCAGAGCAAGCGCCGCCTCCTCATGCTGGCCTACGAAAATCAGCAAGCGGGCAATAACTTCGCCCAGACGGACGATGAATTGCGGCTGGGGCGTCCGTCGCAGTAAGTCGCAAGCGAGATGGAGATGTTCTTTCGCCGCCGGTGCGAGGCTGCGCGCGATTGCGACGCGTGCCTGCGTTTCGTGGACCCATGCGATGTGTGCAAGGCTTGCCGCGGCTTCAAATCGAGACGACGCTGCGACCGCGTACTCGTTACTCTGATCGAATTCCATCGTCGTGTACTCGAGTTCGGCGAGGTTGCCTAGCGCGATGCCGATCAGCGCGTCGGTTCCATCGCTTTCGAAAATTTCGAGCGCGTTGCGGAAGACTAGCCGCGCGCGTCCTGCATCCTCGTATCCCTCGAGCACGACATTGCCTTGATTGATGAGCGCAGCGGCGATGCCGCGCTTGTGTCCCATCTGATCGTAGAGATTGAGTGCCGTCTCTGCGTATTTCCATGCATCGTCGAGGACGCCGGTGTGAAATGCCGCAGCCGCCAGCGCGTTATATGCGCGAGCAAGACCGAGACGGTCGCCTGAGATTGTGAACGCCGAAATCGTCGCAGGTGCGCGCTCGAGCATGCGCTGATATTCGCCGGCTGCATGCGCGACGCACAGACCCAAGTAGTAGATGCGTCCGCGCAGATTCGGTTTCAAGCGTTCCGCGACGCCTTCGAGGCGCTCGACCCACATCAAGCCTTCGCTAAACCTTCCGCCTTCGGCCCATGCGGCGATCATCGTCGTCATGATCGCGGGGATAGATCCAAACCGATCGCTCGGGCGCTTCATCGCCCAGCCGAGTGCATTGCAGAAGTCGTTGTAGCGTAAGAATAGACGGTACATTGCCGCTCCTGCGTTAGCGACGCGAATTTCTTCCCAGAGCTCGGCAGCAACGGTGTCCATGCGCAGCGCGAATCGTTCTTCGTATCCGCGCCGGTTCGACATTGCAGCGAGCGACCGTGACGCGACCGCCCGGATCGGCGAAAGCATGCGATATCCGAACTCGGTACGCATAACGAGTGACGTTTCGGCGGCCTCGTCGAGCGCAAACGAGGCGTCGATCGCATCGATCGAGGCAACAAACGCGACGTCTTGCACGTCGAACTCGTCGGCGAAGAGCGAGGCGATGGCAAACGCGCGCTTCGCGTGCTCGCTCAAGCGCGAGAAGCTCCAGGCGATTACGTTTCCGATCGTGCGATGGCGCGGATCCAGCCCTCGCGTAGAACGCAGGTGGTAGGGCCGCAACGATTTCAGTTCGACGGCCAGCTCTTGGAGCGACAGCGAGGCCAGCCGGGCGGCAGCGAGATCCACCGCGACGGGCAATCCATCCAGCGTTCGTACAATCGAAGCGACCGTATCGGCGATGACGTCGGTTACGTCGTGCTGCTCGATCTGCGCGCGCTCATAGAAGAAGGCGACCGCTTCTTCGAGGGTCAGCGGCTCGAGCTCGAAGACTTCCTCTTCGGCGTAGTCCAAGCGGCGCTGGCTCGTGGCTAGGATGGTCACGTCCTCGACGGGGCGCAATTGATCCATCAGCGCGCTCGTCTCGTCCGGCGCGTGTTCGCAGTTGTCGAGAACAAGGACGAGCGGCGTCTCGGCCAGCGCGTCGCGAAGGGTGTCGACCCGCGGCCGGCCCGGCTCCTCGGAAATTTCGAGGGTCGCCATGACCGTGCCCAGGACGGCTTCGGGCGAGACGCCGGCAAGGCTGACAAATGCCGCTTGCCGTCCGGACTCGCGTTCGAACTGCGCTACCGCCTCATAGGCTAGCCGCGATTTTCCGACGCCCCCGGGCCCGACAAGAGTGACGAATCCGCCTCGCTTTATAAGAGCGAGGAGGCGCCGGAACTCTGAGGCACGCCCAACGAAGGGCACTCGCAAATCGACGGCCCGTGAATTGACCATCGATTCAGTGGTCGGCAAGCTTTAGCATTGTTTTTACCGAAAATGGACTGCCATCCATGGCAAAAATTGGATGGTCGGGAGTCCTTCCGCAGTTGGAACGTGACTCGATTGTACCGTTATACCGGCAGATCTACGAGCATCTTCGCGAGGCAATCCTCGCCGGCACGCTTCCCGAATCGACCCGCCTCCCTCCGGAGCGCACGATGGCCGAACGGCTCAACGTCAATCGAAGCACGATCGTGCATGCCTATCGCGAGTTGGTCGCCGACGGTTTGATCGAGCAACGCGTCGGATCCGGTTCGCGCGTCGTACCGCAGTTGCGCGGCGGCCAGCCTGCGCGCACCGCGGGCGTTCCGTGGTGGATTACGCTTCCGCCATGGCGAGTCGGTGAATTTCCGAACATCCTTGGCGAACTCGCGGCAAAACAAGAACCGGGCCGTATCTCGTTCGTGCAAGGCGTCGCGCCCGACGAACCGTCACCGCTCGGTGAACTCGCGCAGTCGTTTGAACGGGTCGCACGCGATCCGCGTTTCGTGCTCTCGTACGGTGATTCTGAGGGATACGAACCGCTGCGCGAGGCGATTGCATCGCGGATGAACGGCCGCGGAGCAAGCATTGCACCGAAGAACGTCATCGTCCTCACCGGTTCGACGCAAGGCATCATGATCGTCGCGCAGTCGCTTGCGGAACCGGGCGACGAAATCATCGTCGAGTCGCCGTCCTATCCGGGCGCGCTTCAGATATTCCAAATCAATGGGTTGCGCGCGATCCCGGTGCCCGTCGACGAAGATGGGATGCGCGTCGACCACGTCGAGGCGATCTTGCGAACGCGCCGTCCGCGCTTCATTTACACGATGCCGTCGATGCACAATCCGACGAACGTCACCATGAACGCAGATCGACGCGAGCGCCTCGCAACGATTGCGCGGCGCGCCGGCGTGCCTATCATCGAAGACGATCCATACGGGCCGCTCGCGCAACACTCGTTGCCTCCGCTCGTTGCGCTCGCACCGGACCACGTGGTCTATTTGTCGACGTTTTCCAAAACGATCGCGCCGAGCTTGCGCGTCGGGTGGCTTGCTGCGCCGCGGATGATTCTCGAGCGATTACTGCTGCGCAAGCAGGCCTACGATATGGCAACGAGTCTCTACGTGCAGGCCGCGATCGTCGATTACTTGGAGCGCGGGTACGATGCGCACGTCACGCAGTTGCGCGAAGAACTGTTGTTGCGCCGCAAGCTTGCAGACGAAGCGATCGCGCAGCATTGGCCCTCGGGCGTTCGCGCGATCGGTGCATCGGGGGGATTTTACTTGTGGGCCGCCACACCTCGCGAAGTGCGCGCCCGAGCCTTGCTCGACGTCGCGGAACGTTACGGTGCGTCATTTCTCTTCGGCGAAGCATTCTTTGCGGACTCCGGCGGCGACCATCACTTCCGGCTGGCGCTTACCGCCGTTGCACGCAATGAAATCGCCGAAGGAATACGCCGAATCGGAACGGCGATATCCACGCTTCGCTCGTGATACGGATTCAGCGCGACCTGCTCGCATGGTATAGACGTCACGGGCGGTCCGATTTGCCGTGGCGCGCCGTGCGCGATCCGTACTACACGCTAGTCAGCGAATTCATGCTGCAACAAACGCAGGTCGATCGTGTCGTGCCCAAGTTCAACGAGTTCATCCAACGCTTTGCGTCGATCGAATCGCTGGCTGCGGCGAGTACCGGCGACGTGTTGCGCTTATGGCAAGGGCTCGGATATAACTCGCGTGCAGTACGTCTGCTCGAAGTTGCAGTCGCCGTGTGCGAGCGGTTCGCCGGTACGATTCCGCGCGATCTCGATGCGTTGCGGTTGCTGCCGGGCATCGGGCCATATACGGCGGCGGCGATCGCTGCGTTCGGCTACGACGAACGGGTTGCACCGATCGACACGAACATCCGGCGAATCGTGCACCGGTTGTTTTTCGGCGTCGAACATCCCGTTGTGGCCTCGCCGCGCGAGCTCGACGAGCGCGCAAGCGCTCTCGTGCCTGAAAGCGGCGGTCACGATTGGAGTTCGGCGATGATGGACCTGGGATCGATGGTCTGTACGGCGCGAGCTCCGAAATGTTTGATTTGTCCGCTGCAGACGCATTGCGCGGCTGCGCCGCTCGACCGCTCCGCCTTGGACGAATTGCGCCGCCGGCATGCTAAGAAAGCCTCTCCCCAAAATGCAATCCCATTCGAGGCTACCACGCGGTTCGCGCGCGGACGCATCGTCGACCGGTTGCGCATGCTCCTTCCCGGTCAGCGCATCTCGCTCTTGGATCTGCACGCCGATCTGAGGCCAGTTCTGGCAAATCGAACGGTGAAGGAGGTCGAGGAACTCGTCGCAATACTGGAACGCGATGGCCTCGTCGCTCGCGACGGTGCAAACATCGGCCTGCGTGAATAGCACGCAAATGAGGAGATTGGTATGCGTTCTATCTCCATTGCCGTCGCCTTTATCTTCGCGGCCGGCGCTCTCCCGGCCCTAGCGTTCGACTTTTCAGATGCGCGGCGCGTCGTTTCCGTTTCGCAACCGCGCATTTCTCCCGACGGTACGCAAGTCGTCTACGTTCGCGGTCGCCAGGACTTCGAAAAGGACCGCACCGACCGGCAGTTGATCCTCGTCGACGTGCGCACGCGCGGGAGCCGTCAGCTGACGTGGGATCGCAAAGGCGTATCCGATCCTGCCTGGTCGCCGGACGGAAAGTTCATTGCGTTTTCCGCGCTCGATTCCGATGAAAAAGATCCGCAGGAGCAGATTTTTGTTCTCCCGATGAACGGCGGCGAAGCGCATCAGATCACTCACGCAAAGCGCGGCGTCATCTCGTTCGAGTGGAGTCCCGACGGCAAACGTTTTGCCTATACGGCGCAGGACGACGTTCCGAAGAAACCTGACGACAAGAAGAACCTGGATGCGTTCCAAGTGCACGACAATGACTATCTGCATCGCGAGGCGACGCCGCCCGCGCATCTGTGGGTGATCGATACCGATGGCCGTAACGCACGCCGTTTGACACAGGGAAGCTGGAGCGTTGCGGACTTCGAGCCCGATGACGGCGGAAGCGTGTCGTGGTCACCGGATAGCAGACGGATTGCGACGGACCGGCTTCCGACGCCGTTCGTCGGCGATTCGCTGGGATCGTATGCAATTCTCGTCGACGCATCGACGGGAAGAATCGATCGGTTAACGCCTGGTGAATCGATGCAGAACTCGCCCGCGTTCGCGCCCCGCGGCAATCGTATTGCGTATCAGCGAAACACGCGCGGCGACTACACGCAGGGCGTCGATGTCTATGTCACCGACGGCAGCGGACGCCGTGTCGCGGATCTACGCGCCGCGCTCGATCGCAACGTCAACTCAATGGCGTGGAATAATTCCGGCGACGCGATTTGGGTGGCGACTCCCGATCGCACGCAACTCGCGCTCTGGTATTGGCCGCTTGGCGGAAAAGCCGTTCGCGCGGATATCGGCGCGCTCAACGCGCAAACTGTGGGAAACACAGCAAAGGACGGGACGTTCGTTTTTGTCGCGTCTTCGAACGATAGGCCATCCGAACTCTATGCGCTACGCGGTCCGAACGGGAAACCCGTGCAACTCACGAACGAAAACGGCTTCGTTGCGCGTACGGGAATCGCGCGCGCGGTTGCCGTCGAGTGGCATTCGACGAAAGGAAACTTCGCGGAAGACGGCGTGCTGACGTATCCGCTGCATTACGCGGGAGGAAAAGCGCCGCTCGTGCTTTTGATCCATGGCGGACCGCAGGGAACGTCGACGACGGCATGGAGTTCGCAGCGACAGATTTTCGCATCCCACGGCTATTTCGTGTTTTCTCCGAACTATCGCGGCAGCACGAACCTTGGCGATGCCTATGAACATGCGATTACGAATGACGCGGGTGACGGGCCGGGCAAAGACGCGATGGCCGGACTCGCGCAAGTGGAACGGCAGTTTCCCGTCGATGCGAACCGGATTGGCGTTTCCGGGTGGTCGTACGGCGGTTACATGACGTCGTGGCTGATCGGTACCTATCCGGCTGTGTGGAAAGCCGCAGTGAGCGGTGCGTCGCTCGACGATTGGCTTGACGACTACGACATCGCGTTCTACTACGATACCGACGTGCCGTTTTTTCACGGCAAACCGTGGAACCCGAGAAATACTGCGGAATGGCGCGAGCAATCGCCGATTACGTACGCTCCGCACGCAAAGGCGCCGACACTGTTGATGGGCGACATCGGCGACAACAACGTACCGATCACCAATTCGTTCAAGATGTATCACGCGCTCAAAGATAATGGGACGGAGGTGCAATTCGTCGCATATCCCGTCGCCGGCCATTTCCCGTCCGATCCCGTGCGCGCCGAGGACGTCTCCAAACGCTGGCTGGCCTGGCTCGATAAGTATCTGAAGCAGGAGGGGCACGAATGAACAAGCATGTTTTAACAGCGCTCGCGTTCGCGCTCGTTCTCCCGGCCAACGCACCGGCAGCGGCGCGTACCTTTACGATCGACGATCTGCCGAAAATCGTCGGCGTCACGAGTGCGACGATTGCGCCGGACGGTAAGTCGATTGCGTATGTTGTTTCTCGCTCGAACATGAAAGCCGACAACTTCGATCGTCAAATCGACATCTACGATGTCGCGACGAAGACCTCGCGTGCGGTGACGTTCGAGCGCAAAGATCTCTCTTCGCCTGCGTTTTCACCCACAGGAGATCGCCTTGCGTTTTTAGCGCAGCGCGGCAGCGGTGAAGACGCGCATCAACAAATCTACGTGATGGATTTTCGCGGAGGCGATCCTGTTGCGATTACGAACGCGCCGGAAGGCGTCGAACAATTCGCGTGGCGTCCCGATGGAAAAGCAATTGCATACGTCGCTCCGGACAAACCAGCCGACGAAAGTGCGAAGAAAAAGCATCTCGATGCGTTTGTCGTCGGCGATCAAGCCTATGACGATCGCGAAGCGCCGACCAGCAGCCATATTTGGCTGGTGGACGCCGACGGAACAAACGACCGGCGTTTGACTGAGGGGACGTGGAGCGTTCCGAGCGCCCAGCCACCGAGCTCACCGGGACCGCCGCTTTCGTGGTCGCCTGACGGCAAGTTCATTTGCTTCACGCGCATGCCGAATGCTTACGACGCCGATTCCGATCAAGCCGTCGTCGCAATTCTCGACCTGCAAAGCAAAGATATACGCGTTCTCACGCAACACGGCAAGTACGAAGGCTTCGGTGAGTGGTCTCCGGACGGAAAGAACATTGCGTACTGGTATCCGAACAACGGCGATCCGGCAGCACTCAATGACATCTTCGTCGCGCCCGCGTCGGGCGGCAACGGCGTCGACGTTACTGCCGCAGAAATCGATACGAACGTCCAGCGCGCGATGTGGATGCCCGACGGAAAGACGCTCCTCGTCTCGGGACACAAAAACACGGACGCAGCGTTGTGGCTCAAGCCGCTCGACGGTCCGGCGAAGCGCATTAAGCTCGGAGGAGTTCAGCCGACGCAAGCGTTTTGGCTCGATGCATCGATCGCGAAAACAGGCGCGATCGCTTTCGTTGGAAGCGAAGCGAACCGCCCGGGCGAGTTATATTATATGGCCTCTGCCGATGCGACGCCGCAGCGCGTGACGTCGTTCAATGATGAGATTGCGTCGCTCTCACTTGGTACAGTCAAAACGATCGCCTGGACAAACGACGGATTCGACGAGGACGGAACGGTGACGCTGCCGCCTTCATACGACTCGTCAAAGGCTTATCCGCTCGTGCTGATCATCCACGGCGGTCCGAACTCCGCCTCAATCTCGAGTTTCAGCGCAAGCAATCAGCTATTCGCGGCGCGCGGCTACATCGTCTTCAATCCGAACTATCGCGGTAGCGACAATCTCGGCGCGAAGTACTGGTACGCCATCATCAAGGATGCCGGAGCGGGGCCCGGACGCGACGTTATGGCGGGCATCGATGCAGTTGAAAAGGCGTATCCGGTCGATCGTTCGCGGATCGCCGTCTCCGGCTGGTCGTACGGCGGCTACATGACGTCGTGGATGATCGGACACTACCACATTTGGAAGACTGCGGTCTCCGGCGCCGCGGTCAACGATTGGCTGGATGACTACGCGCTCGCCGACGGCGGCGTTGGAGACCGCTATGCATTGGGCGGCTCGCCGTACATCAACGGACTCGACAAACTCTACATCGAGCAATCGCCGATCAGTGCCGCGTGGAACGTGACGACACCGACGCTGATCCTGAGTGACGTCGGCGATGAGCGCGTACCGATCACACAGTCGTACAAGTTCTTCCATGCGTTGAAAGACCGCGGAACGACGGTTGAGTTCTGGGCGTATCCGGTCGCCGGTCATTTCCCCGCCGATCCGGTGCGCTCGCAAGACGTCTGGCGCCGATGGATCGATTGGATCGACAAATACTTGCAGTAGGCGAATGTTCGAACTGTTCGCCGGCCGCCGCGGACGCGTGGCGGCCGGTCTTCTTGTAGCGGAGTTCACAGCAGCGACGCAGTCGTTAATCGTCACGACGGTCATGCCGCGGATCGCCGCCGATTTGCACGGACTGAGCCTCTACGGCTTCGCGCCGGCCGCGCTCTTCGGCGCGAGTCTCATCTCGATGTCGTTTGCGGGACCGTTCGCCGACCGGCACGGCACGCAGCGAGTTCTTGCGCTTTCATTCGCGCTTACGCTGGTGGGATTATTCGCGTCGATGCTCGCGCCGACGATGGCGTTCTTCGTCGGTGCGCGCGGGATCGAAGGTTTCGGCGGCGGATTGGATTATGCGGTCTCGGTTGCGGCCATTGCAAAAGTGTTTCCCGAACATCTGCGGCCGCGCATGTTTGCGTGGACGTCGGCGATGTGGCTTGTTCCGGGTCTCATCGGCCCTGGACTTGGCGCGTTCATAGCTGCGACGATCGGGTGGCGGCACGTGTTCAGCATTTTTATACCGCTCGTCGTCGTTTCGGCTGCGCTCGTTTTGCCGGCGCTTCGCGGTATCACGATGGCGAGATCGGAGGCGGATCCGCTGGGTTCGATACGCGTGCTATTCTCGCGCAACACGCTTTTGTTGCGCGATCGCCGGGGAGTTTCGATCGTGGAGTTCGCGTTGCTGCAGGCTGCGTTCTTCGGCGCGGACGCATACGTCTCGCTGCTGCTCACCGCGGTGCGCGGTCAAACGCTTGCGCTGGCAAGCCTTTGCATAACGCTCGCGGTCGTTGGTTGGAGCATCGGAAGCACCGCGCAACCGCGCCTTCTGACCACAATGGGCACACGTGCGATCGTGATCTGCGGCGCCGCACTCGGAATCGTTGCGCTCGGCACGCTGCTCGCGGTAGTGGCGGGCGCGCCCGTGCTCTTCGCGTACGTCGCATGGACTATCGGTGGCCTGGGAATCGGATTGAGTTTCGCGACGCTGACGCTCTCGTCGCTGGCCGAATCGCCGGAGGGCTCGGAAGGCACGGTGTCCTCCGCGACGGTTCTCGCGGGATCGCTCGGAAGTTGCATCGGCATCTTCGTCTGTGGTTTGCCGATTACGGTCGCACACGAAATGAGCGCTCCGCTGGACGGCGCGCTCATGTGGACGTTTGCAATCGCGCTCGCCCTTGCGTGCGCGATGCTTGTGGTCGCGCCGCGTTTGCCGGCTCGTGCCTAAAGCTTGACCATCGAATCGTAATAGGCGAGCGCCGTTCTTCCGAAGCCGGTCTGCTCGTCGAAAACGCGATACTGGCTGAGCATCGGGGAGTAGATTTGCAGCGAATACGCGCTGCACTCCGCCGTGTTGCGAACGCGATGGAGCTCGCGCCGATTCAAGCGGTAATCCACATCGCCGGTGGCGACTCGGATCGATTCCGTAAACTTCAGTTCCGCATGCGGGCCCATGACGCTGCGATCGCGGCGCTCAAAATTCTCGACGTCGATCGTGCCTTCGACGACGGCGACCCAGCAACGCGCATCCCCGTGATCGTGAAGTTCGCTTACGGAACCCGGCGCCCACTGCATCGCCACGAGCTCGAAATCGGGGCGTTTTACGAGCAGCGTACGCGTGTACGATTGCGTGACGAACGGTAAACGCTCCTTATATTGCGCGAACGCCGCGGTGCCTCGCAACATCGCGTCGATCATCTCGTGGTTTTGTATCGCCGCTTCCAGGCGCGTTTCGAGCGAACCAATCATCCTGCAACCGCCATATTAGACTCTTCCCGAAGGAGCTCAGCGGCAATCGAGCTAGCATGCTTTACGATTTCTGGAATTGCCGTTGTTTCGTACCAAAGACCGCGCAGCAATGGACCGATACCGAAAAGATTCGACTGCGCGCGGCCGGACGCATCGAGAATACGATACTCCTCGTTTGCATCGATTCCTAGATGAAGGCTATCTGCCCGCAGTAAACCGTTGCTGAGAGCGTTGCGCACGAGCGGCCGATCGACGCGACGAATGTCGCAGCTTGGTCCCGTGCAATTGACCACGTACGCCGCTCGAATCGTCTGGGAAACCGCAGCACTGGAGACGTCGACATCAAGTTCGGAATCGCGAACGGTAACGCGGCGGATGCGGCCGCGATGGTTGAGGACGCGACCTTCGTGCTGTAGGCGTGCAAACGCGGCGAACGTTGCAGCCGGAACGCGATAGCGGTGTACCGCCCACATTGCCTGCGCGTGGCGTAAGAAGCGTTTTCGCTCGCGGTCGCTCCACGACGCCCAAATCGCAGGAGTCATTGGGCGCACCGAATCAACAAGCGAGCGCCAGTCACCTGGAAATGTCTCCGCCGCGCGCCGCATCGAGCGCAGGAGGGCATATGGGGTCGAAGTATCGAGGCCGAGTTTGGCCGGATCGGCGCCGCGAACGCGCGGGTCTTCGACCCGTGGAATTAATGCGTGACGGGACACGAGGTGCACGCGCCCGCGGAAGGCGCGTTCGTCGAGAAGCGCGACGACATCCATCGCGGTAAGGCGGCTTCCGATCACCACCACGTCGCGGTTCTCGAACGGCGCGACATCCACACGCCACGGATCCCCGAAGTACCCTGGGAACTTTTGAAGCGTTTCCGGCAAAAAATGCGAGGCGGGCGCGAAATTGCCGAGCGCAAGGACGACTTTGCGCGCGACGAACCGCTCGCCACGATGCGTCGTCAAAGCGTATCCGTTGTCATCGCGGCGTTGCAGATCGACGACTTCGTCGCGGACGTGGCGGAAGTCGGCGCGCGACGCAAGCGCGGATGCGACGGTCGCTCGGGCATACGCCCCGTAACGCGCGCGGCAAATCAGGGCATCGCTTGGTTCGTCGACGAGCCAGCGTTCGAAATGGCGCTCGTCATCGGGCATCATCGACATCGCGCGGACGGGACCGTTGAGCAGGAGGCTCGCCGACTGCGGCGCGTACGCCGTGCCCGGGCCGGGTTCGGCTCTATCGAAAATCAGCGTGCGAAATCCGGCCGGCGCGCGCGCGGCCAGAGCCAGCGTTACTGCGGATCCCGCGACCCCGGCGCCGATGATGGCGGCGTCGATGGGCGTGTCGGTCATGCCTTAAATATCGGCGGCTTTACGCTCGTCGATCATCGCTTCGACGGCGCGGTAGATTCGGGGAATGTATCGTTTTTTATAAGGATAGAGATCCGGCGGGTCGCTCGTGTGGACGAGCATGGCCGGATCGGCTTCGAACATCAGGACCCGGCCGTCGCGGTCGATCGAGCAATCGATCCCGAAGTATTCGAGGCCGGCAGCCTCGGCGATCGACTCGAGCGCCTGTAAACGCGCTCCACCGAATACCGAGTGGATGTCGGTAAGAAACGCCGCTTCCTCGTCTCGCATCCATTGGTTTTCGGACATCGGCGCATTGTAATAATGAATCATCCAGTTCGGCGAGATCGCAAGGTGCACGGGGTAGGGGTGACCGTCGACAAAGACGATGCGATACTTCCGAAAGAATCCGTCGTCGTTCGAATAGTCAACGAACGAACTAACGTAATAGGTCTGCGCTTCGTTCGCTTTCGTATATTCGGCGCATTCGCTTGGCGACGTTAGACGAGCAAGTCCGCTGCCCGCGTGCGAACCTGCCGGCCGCGCGATAATCGGAAATGCAAGCCCTGCTTCGCCGCGCTCGAGATCCTCGCGTCGCACCTCGCGCACGTGCGGAACATGCACGTCCGCATGACGCAAAGTGTCGGGAAGACGCAGCCGCGAGGTTGCGATCACCTTGCGCGGATCGTTCAACGTGGGCCGCTCTTGCGACGACATGATGCGCGCGGCTAACTCGAGATATCCGACGGCGTCCGGCGATTCTGCGATCGCGTTCCACATCACGTCGTAGCGCGGGACCGAGTCGCGTTGCAGATATCGCTCGTCGATCAGATAGAGCTTGTGAACGCTTGTCGTTTCGCGATCGAAAAGAAAGTCGACGGGAATATTTGCTTGCCAATCGCCCGGTGCAAGGAGCAGAAGTACCGACCGCGCTTCGCGTGGCGCTACGTGCGAGAAGAGACGCTGTTCTTCGAGGGCGAGACGCTGGTGGGCAAGCGCAAGTACGCGATCGCCGGTGATTTGGAGCAGCTCGTACAGCGAGAGATTCGAGGCAATGTTGCGCGGGTCGAGCGCGAGTACACGGCGGTGTTCCGCGATTGCCTGGGCGGTGTCGCCCGCTTCGTAGAGTGCCTGTGCCAGGTTCTGGTGGAGCGCCGGAATCGACGGAAATTGTGTAGTTGCGGCGCGGAACGTGTCGATTGCTTCGCGGAGTTTGCCTTGGGAGCGGAGATCGATCCCGGCGGCGTTTGCCGCGGCGGGGCTGCTGAACGTGGTCACGCGGCAAGGGTTCGCAGGCGCCCGGTAAAACACCGCTCCCAGCGATGGCTACGATACCGTTCCCTAAGAAGAAAGTTCCGCGCGACGTCGCGCAACGCGAATTGCAAATTCTCGAACGCACGTATCCGCAGGCGGTCACGGCGCTCGATTATACCAGCACGTACGAATTGCTGATTGCGGTCATCCTCTCTGCGCAAACGACTGATGCGCGCGTGAACATGATCACGCCGATTCTCTTCAAGAAGTATCCGACGCCCGGAAAACTCGCGAAGGCCGATCCGGCCGATGTCGAGCAGATCATCAAGTCATCCGGCTTCTTCCGAATGAAGACCAAGAACATCATGAACGCCGCGCGCGAGCTCGTCGAAAAGTACGGCGGCGAAGTTCCGCGCGAACGCGAGCAGTTGGAGAGTCTCGCCGGTGTCGGAAGAAAAAC
Source organism: Vulcanimicrobiota bacterium (assembly GCA_019232905.1). Classification (GTDB taxonomy): domain Bacteria; phylum Vulcanimicrobiota; class Vulcanimicrobiia; order Vulcanimicrobiales; family Vulcanimicrobiaceae; genus JAMXLG01. The sequence goes on along the minus strand of JAFANA010000017.1, from coordinate 805 downwards.
GGCCAACGTCGTGATGTCGGTTGCTTTCCAGGAAGCGGCGATCGCGGTTGACACGCATGTCTTTCGCGTGTCGCACCGTTTGGGACTAACGCTCGGGACGACACCGCGTCAAGTGGAAGAAGATCTGATCGCACTCGTGCCGCAAGAAAAGCGGCGGCTCGCCAGCCACTGGTTGATTCTGCACGGACGCGCGATCTGCAAAGCGCCGACCCCGCTTTGCGCAAAGTGCCCGGTGAACGAACTGTGTCCGACGCCGCCGATTATTGCGAAGATGAACGCCGCGCGCGTTAAAACTGCAGCGGGCCGGAGCGGTCCAAGTGCGAAGGGCGCGGCAACTGCGCGTCCTGCGCGATCAGTTTCAGCAAAGAAGAAGCGGTGATCGCGTCGCCGTAGCCGGTTTCGGTCGAAATCTTCGACAAATTGATCAGCGCCGGCACGGCCGCGCTGAGATCGAATTGATACTCGCCGTCAAGTTCGGCGCCGGTGACGCGAACGAGCTGCTGCACGTCTTCCAACTCGAGCGAGACGCGCTTCTCGCCGAATCGAATGCGCACGCGCAACGGTTTCTCGACTGTGACGACGCGTACCGCGTTCGGTCCGAGAATGGAATTGAGCCGTTTCGCGCCGTCGAGCAGATTGCGCGTAAACAGGCGCAACGATTCCTCTGCGTCCTCAGGCTTGCGAGCAACAGCTTCGCCGGTGGCCGCATCGATGACGCTTTCTAAATCCCGGCGCGCGCGAATACGCGAAGCCGCCTCGACGATCGGATTCTGAGCGGTAAACTCCGGCTTCATTGGATCAGCCA
>JAFANA010000044.1 GCA_019232905.1 Vulcanimicrobiota bacterium | reverse complement strand
CGAGCGGCCCGCGATCTTCGAGCGTCGCGTGTATGAATGCGCGGGTGTCGCTTTCGCTCAGTTGCGTCAGGCTGATTCGCCACACGACGTCACGGCGCTCGAGCTTTCCGATTACGGGCGTCAGAGGATGCCGGCGATGCAGCTCGTCGGAGCGAAACGCGATAAGGAAGACGAGTCTGAACGTGGCGATCTTGTCGACGGCATACTGGAGAAAGTCGAGCGTCGCAACGTCCGCCCACTGCATGTCGTCGAGTGCGACGACGATCGTCGCGCCGGTCGTAAATCGCGCAAGCGCCTCGACTATCGCGGCAAATTGTCCGCGCCGTGCATCCGCAAGAGCAGTGGGCAACGGGTCGCGTGACTCCGCGAGCAGTCCAGGGAACAGCGGCGCCAGCGCAGCGTGAAGCGCCGGCTCACGCTGCAAAATCGCCGGGTCCGCTTCGTCGAGCTGCTGTAAAATAGCGACGATCGGTCCGAGCGGCGACTCGGTATGCTCTAGCGCACCAGCAAACGTAACACGCGCACCGCGAGCCGTCAGTTGCGCTCGTACCTCCTCTAGAAAGCGCGTCTTCCCGACCCCCGCTTCTCCTCCGACCAGAACCATGGAGCCGCGTCCACCGGCGGCAACACTGTAGCGATCGTGGAGCAGCCGGAGCTCTTCTTCACGAGCCATGAAACGACGGCAAAAGACCGGGGCGCCGATCATCGTGCTCGCATTGTAGGCGTCTGCGGGCCGCAATTCTAGGGGAAAGGCGCGATCGCTACGCATTACACGCCTGAAAGATGCGTGATCCTACCGACGTGCTGCGGACGGTCGCTGAGATACGATCGCGTCGGAGGAACAGATCACCATGACATATCGCCCGGAGGCGAAGACGAACCGAACCATCAATGCCCTTGCTCAGTCGGCCGAAAGCCGTCTGGTACGCAATCCGACCCGGCACGCTGCAGCGACGCTCTTTGCAGGTTGGGGTCCGCAAATCGGCTAGCGCAAATGAAGCCATACTTGTGAACGAGCGTATCAGCCGGTCAAGGGCGGTCGCGTCCGTAGTTTTACGGATTGTTGTCGGGCGGTACGTAGGATCTAAGCGCGGTCGTCGGCACGCTCGCCGACGACCGCGCATGCGTATGTCCCGCTAGTCTATTGAAACGGCGTGAAGTCCAGGTTCTTGCAAAGAAAGGCGTAGAGGTCGCCGTACAGCGCGATGAGCTCATCGGTCGTGAGTCCGCTGAAATGCCCTTCGTTCGTTTGCACGCGCAGCAGAATCGGGGCGTTTCCGACTTGTGCCGACTGCAGCGCGGCCGCAAACTTGTATGAATGCGCTGGGAATACGCGGTCGTCGTGGTCGGACGTCGTGATAAGCGTCGGCGGGTACGTGACACCCTTTCGCACGTTTTGAAGCGGCGAATAGGCATCGAGCCAGTGGAACGCCGCATCGCTTGCCGTTGCGTCGCCGTATTCGGGAATCCATGCTTTTCCGACGGTAAACCGCGGGTAGCGCAGCATATCGAGCACGCCTTGTTCCGCAATCGCCGCGCCGAAAAGATCCGGATGCTGCGTAATCGATGCGCCAACCAGTAAGCCGCCATTCGAGCCGCCGTCGATTGCCAGACGCGGTGTCGACGTAAACTTGCGGTCGATCAGCATGTGCGCGGCCGCGGCGAAATCATCGAAGACGTGTTGTTTATTTGCTAGGCGTCCCCCGTCATGCCACGCCTCGCCGAATTCCCCGCCGCCTCGCAGGACGACGTCCGCGTACACGCCGCCCATTTGAAGCCACAGCGCCCGGTCGGTACTGTAATAGGGCGTCTCCGAGATGTCGAAGCCACCGTAGCCGTACAACAGCGTCGGATTGTGTCCGTCGAGCGCGATGCCTTTGCGATGCGTCACGAAGACCGGAACCTTCGTACCGTCCTTCGAGGTCGCAAACAGTTGCTCTGTTACGTAATCACTTGAGTCAAAAGCGATCGTTGGCTGGTAGTAAAGCGTCGAGCGCATCGTCTTCGTGTCGAAACGATAAATCGTAGTCGGGGTCGCATATGAGGTGAACACGTAGTATGAGACGCGGTCCTCACGCTGCGCCGAAGGTGCGCTGGCGTAGCCAATGCCGGGTAGGGCGATTGCGCCGACACGCGCGCCCCCGGTCGTCACAGCAGCAAGTTGCGTGTACGCGTCGTGGTCGTACGCCAAGTAGAAGCGGTTACGGATGAGCGTCGCTGATTCCAGTTTGTCGGCGGTTTGCGGAACGATCGTGTGCTGAATGTGCTGCGGATCGTCCAGATTTACCGCCACGATGCGAAAGCGCGGCGCGCCGTTATTCGTAAGCAGATAGATCTTGGCGCCGTCGTTGCCGAGAACGTCGTACGTCACGTTTTTCGCAAGCGTCGTGAACGGCTGGAACGCCGAATTCGAGTTGCTCGGTTTCCACTCCAGCATCGTCGAAAAATCCGTGCCCTGTGAGAGGATCACATAGCGCTGGTCGTGCGTCACCTCAGCGCTCACGAACCGATCCGGATGTCCCACGGGTGCGAAAACGAAGCGATCCGCGCTCTGCGGCGTGCCCAAGGTGTGGAAGCGCACCTTCTGCAAGCCCAGATACGAAAACGTCGTGTTCTTTCCCGTCGGCGCATCGTAGCCGGAATAGTAAAAGCCCCGGTCACCGTCCCACGACGCGTCGGAAAACTTCGACCATCGGATGACGTCGCCGGTATCTCGGCCCGTCGCGACGTCTTTTACGTGCCATATCTCCCAGTCCGAGCCGCCGGTCGACGTGGCGTATGCCATGTACGAACCATCGCGCGTAAACGCGGTGTGCGTCATTTGTATGCTGCCGTCTTTAGCCAGTGTATTCGGATCGAAGAAAACACGCGCCGGGCCGTTTTCGGAGTTGCGGACGTAGAGCACGTTCTGCGTTTGGAGCCCGGTGTTGCGATAGAAAAAGTAGCGTTTACCCTCGCGGAACGGGGCCGTCATCTTCGGATGATTGTACAGTTTTCGGAACGCGGCCGCGATTGTCGACCGAACCGGAATTGCGTCGAGGTAACTGCGGGTGAGCGCGTTTTCTTGATCGACCCAGGTTTTCGTCGCGGGCGCATCGATCGATTCGAGCGGACGATACGGGTCCGCGACCACCGTGCCGAAATACCTATCGGTCGTGGACGACGTCGGCGCCTTCGGATAGTTCAGCGCAGCCGTTGCGCCGAGCGTAGCAATAGTAAGTAGAGCGGCAACAATGCGCATGGCGCGAACTTCTGTCTGTGTGTGGCGGATTCCGGCAGCGCGCCGCGCGATTCACATTCTCATATCCATTTGCGCGCCCGACTGCATCAACTGAATGTGTCCGAGCGCCGCGCTCCAGTCGGCTGACGAGATACCGATGCTGCTGCGAAACGGGTATTGCAGCTCGAAGAGCAACACGAGCGTCGATACTGTGACAATCGTCACGGCTGAAGTCATCAGCAGATGAATGCGCTTATTCGAGAGCCCGAAGAGCCAGCAAAATCCGATGACACAGAACGCACCGATCGCCAAGACGAGCCACTCGAACGGGGATAGTCCGCTCGAGTTATCGGAGAGCCTCCGTTGCCGGATGTCGTGCACGATCACAAGTTGTCCGACGGTCGCGCTTTGCGCGTTTGCTTGTTCCCAATTCGACGGTGCGAACGCTTCCGCAGCGCTCAGCGCGTCCATAACGATGACATCGCCGTGCCGATCGAACGCACCGCTACGCATGCGCGCCCACTCACTATCGACCATGAGTTTCGAATAGTCGAGAACGTCTTCGCGAATCCGCGCTCTTCGCGTCGGCGGCAGACCCACGGCGGTATGCCAGGTATCTGCAGCAGCCGAGGCTTCTTGAGAAACCAACTGACGTGCGTCAGAGAAATGCTGCCAGGTCACGACTGTGAGAAAGCCGAGCACGACGGCATAGAGCGTGCCCACGAGGGCAACGATGAAGCCTCCGACTTCGTTGTGTTTGACGAAGTCTTGTTCACTGAAACGGCAATGAAGATACCGCTGCACGGTCCCTACGAAGACGAGGCACGCGGAAATCGCAACAGCAAGTAGGACGGGCGCCGGAACGTTGATAAGACGGTCCACGAAAGCGGGATCTTTACATTGTTCGACCACCGCCGCGATCACGCCGAGAGCGATGAGGCCGGCGAACCATTTCAGGGTGCGCGAAGCGATCAGGTCGCGCGTTTCCAGGTGTTGGAGAATCATTGCAAGCGCGGCCCCCATCCATGGAAGAGCGAACCGCCGCGCCAAATGCAAGGAAGGCGGCTTCCGTCGAGGGCGGTGTGGCCCTGGGGCGCATCGGATGAAAGCGGTTGTCTATTCCGCTCTGGCTTTTCGGACACGTATAATCTCCCGTTGATTGTGCTAACAGCGGCGCGAGCCGCAACGAAGGAGATGGTGGCAGAACCGCACAGGCCAGGCCACCGATATCCGTATAAATTAGCCGTATAATCGGAGCGGGAGCATGTCATTCGGTGCGCTTTTACGGCAATTTCGGGTAGCGGCGGGCCTTACCCAAGAAGCGCTTGCGGAGCGCGCGGGAATAAGCGCCGACGGAATCGGCGCGCTTGAGCGCGGCACGAATCATGCGCCCCAGCGCGACACACTACAGCTTCTGATCAAAGCGCTAAAGCTCGACGTCGAACAGGAGCGCGCGCTCGCAGCGCTTGCGATCCGATCGTCCCCTCCTCGCGAGTATTTGCGAAGGCGGACGGCGATCCACAATCTTCCACGAGCGTTGACACAGCTTCTCGGGCGCGAGCGTGAAATCGAAGAGGTGGCGCGGCTCCTGTCGGCATCGCCGCTGGTAACGTTGATCGGAACGGGCGGCGTAGGCAAGACGCGAC
>JAFANA010000008.1 GCA_019232905.1 Vulcanimicrobiota bacterium | reverse complement strand
GTGTGGTTGTCGGCGAGCATCGCTTTCGAAGGATTTATCGCGAATTGGCGCTCCAAGTTCGTCCGCGGCGAAAGCGAAAGGTGAACTTCGTTCGCGGGAACACGGTGCCGCCGGTGACGCGGCCAAATGAGCGTTGGTCGATCGACTCCATGCATGATCGTGTTGGCAATCAGCGGTCGATTCGCGCCCGGCCCCGGAGGCAAGTTTGTCGCGCCGGGTCCAAGCGGACTCCTCTATATCGATCGCTTGAAATTCCCAGAATATTTCGCCGGCGACGTGCCGGCGTCCGAAGCGGCAATTCTGGCAGCAGTGCAGCGGCCTGTGGCGCCCGCTATTTTCGGCGACAAGATGGGTGCGCCCGCGTGGAAATCGATCAAGTCGTGCTACCAAATCTCCGAGGACGACAAAATGATTCCGCCCGAGCTCGAAAAGAAATTCGCATCACGAATGAATGCGCACACGATTTCGCTGGCAGCGAGCCACGCGTCTCTCGTATCACGTCCAAAAGAAATCGCCGAGCTGATTCTTGCGGCAGCTAGAAGCTAACGCTCAGGAGCCGGAGAACCGTCCGACCAATACGGAGCCACGATGACGATCGTTACCGGTTCATATGACCGAAATGTCGCCGTCGCTGGTGAGAGGATGGGCGATCCCTCGAAGCCTGCGCCCCACGCGGCCAATTTATCTTTAGCGACAAATGGCATGATGTGCGGGCGCCATGGGCCTTTGACGCCATCATTGAGATAGCTCTCTTTCGAGAGCATCAATGCGAATCCGCGCGGTTCGGTGAACTGATGATCCGCGTAGCCCGCTTGCGACTTCTTTGCAATCTCGTCGCGCGTGTCACCGGCCAAAGCCCATTGCGCCCGGGCGAGATAAAACGGCAGCACGCTTTGCACAGCCGCCGGGTTTAGGCAGGCCGCTCCGCGCCCTTTCGGATTCCAAAATTCGGGATCGTCGAGACCAGCGCTCCACATACGCCCGACTAAGCAAACCCAGCCGTTGTTCCCCCTCGCGGCCGAAACGTAGCCGGTCTTAGTCATCACGAGCACATCGGCATTGGCGGAGATCGATGCCGGCGCCGCGCTTCGCGCCATCTCGATTTCAGCTGTACGGGGCATGAGATACAGCGACACGGGCGCCATCGTCGGATACGGATTGCTCGCCGGCGCTTTGCCATATGCGGACGCGCAAGATGCAAGTAAAACGGCAAAGGCCGCGCATGCGATTATTTTCACCCGAAGCACCCCCGAATGGAGACGGGCTTTTCACCTGCCGCAGACAACGCTCGGCCGCCGCGAAACGTGATGCTCGCAGAACAAAATACAAACCTACTTCGCCTTCGGCGCACGCACTTCGGAGATGCCGAGCCCTGCGCGCCAGGAAGCCGTCGACGCTGTAGCGACCAGGCCCTGAGAAGACGACCCAAATAAGAATGATCGCATACAAGACTTCAGGCAGGTACAGGAAGTCGTCGATCCACGCGAGCGCGCTGCCGGCCTGGATGCTCTGGATTCGACTGGTCGCGATCGCGACGATCATGTCGATCACGAGCACGAACGCACACAAGCGCGTAAAGAGGCCGAGCATCAGGCCTGTGCCGCAACCGAACTCGACGAGCGACACAAATAGAGCATTGGCATGTGGAAACGGAATGTGCGACTGAGCCAGGGTTTGTTCCATCAATCTAAACTGAGCCGGAACCACGAGCTTGGTCGCACCTGAATTGCATTGAAGTTCATCGGCGCTAGCTGATCAGCAAATAAAGCGGACGTAACGGCGCAAGCTCGATGAAGTCGAATGCCATGAGGCCATTTCTTCCAAGTGGAAGGCTATCGATTAGCGACTTTGCTTCGTCGATCGCCGCGACGTTGAGAAGAAACACGGGACCGTTACCATCCTGTTGGTACCACCACTGATCGATCTTACCGGACAAAAACATCCGAACCGTGTCCGCTACTTCGTGCGGTAATATCTGCTTTCTCTGTTCGGATGTCAACGGCGCATGGAAGTGTCCGATGGCCAAGATCTTCGTTGTGGGAACGGGAGGCAGCGCGCTAGATGAAACCTCTTGCTGACTCATTTCAATTCTCCATAAGCTTTATGAGATGGCGCCGGCTAGAAGTCGTTTCGGACTCTTAGCCGGCGTGTTTCGTACTTATCGGCCGACGCTTTTTGCCGCTGCTACAATGACAGCTGTCGCCTGGTCGGGATGCGAGACCAAAGCAGTATGTCCACCATTCACGTGCGTAACATTTGCTTTTGCGCGTTGCGCCATTGCAAGCTGCGTCGCCGGCGGAATAACGCGATCGAGGTCGCCGATGAGATACCACGAGGGAATGCTCTTCCAAGCCGGGGTTCCGGCGGCTTTCTCTGTTAGCGCGCTATTCGCAAACGGGCGTTGTTCCGCAAACATGGCGCCGGCGGTTGCCGGAGGCAAGTCGGAAGCAAAAACGCTTGCATACGCTGCGGGCTTGATGTAGAGATCGGCATCACCGCCGGCCTGCGTCGTGAACGGTACGGCTGCAAATTCATCCGGGCTTAGTCTCGACCCGGGCCGTTCGCTCGTCAGCGACAGCACGCTCTCACCCGCATCAGGGACGTATGCATCTATGTATACTAAGGCCTTTACCTGTCCGTTGCCGGTAGCTGCGGCGCTTGTTACCATTCCGCCGTACGAGTGCCCGACCAAGACGATCGGTCCACTGATCGTCTTCAAAAAACTCGCCAAGTACGACGCATCTGCGTCGATACCGCGTAGCGGATTCGGCGGCGCAAGAACGGTGTATCCGTCGTGCTGGAGACGCGAAATCACGCCATCCCAGCTCGAACCGTCCGCCCAAGCTCCGTGCACGAGTACAATCGTTGGTTTGGTGTTCGCGCCGGCTTGGGCGCGAGCAATTAGCGATGGTGTCGCACCGGCAAAAAGAGCGAAAAGCGCTGCGCCCGCCACTACGTTGCGAAATACTTTACTGACAAAAGGATGTGTCACTGAGGTAGTCCTCTCAAAACTTGTGTTTATGCGGGCATCGTAGCAGTGGTAGAGCAATGCGTCTGTACACCTTTAATCCGCTGACTTTCGCTTTCGCAATCGCTCATGATAGGGACACAGTCTTTTTTAACTGGAGGTATGAACATGTACATGGGACGACCCTATTACCCGCTGTGGCTCGACAATTTGGCTGACGACGTCACTGGAGAAGGCGCGGCGATGCAAGGCGTAGCGCACGGCGCAGATGCAGTGCGGACGATTGTGACGGAGGCGCGCAAGCACTATGAGGATCAAGAGTTCAGCTTCACCGGCGACTTCGACGACAACGGTTTCATCGAAGAGTACACTTGCCGGATCCTCGGTGAGCCCACGAGCGTTGTTGTGACGGTTCACCGCAACGCTGAGGGTAAGACGCAGCGCCTCGTCGTGAACCATCGACCGCGCAGTTCGGTGCTGCTCTTTGCCCGCATTATGGGTGAGAAGTTTGCCGGCACCCCGCTTGCCAAGTTCTTCGTCACCGACTAAGTAGAGAGCCCGCTTTGCGGGCTTTCTTTTTGGCCGGACAACTGTATGAAGAACTGTATGAACCGTGCCTGTGAGGCGGCGGCACTCCGGCCTAGCATGGGTGCATGGACACAGTGCAATCGAACAAACGGGGCCCGATTCCCGATCTTCTCAAGAAGCTGCGAAGCCGGCTCGACCCGACGACGCCAATGTTGGGCGAGCACGAACGTTTGCGTTCGCGGCGCGGAAAGGCCGTCTCGCAGGAAGAGATGGCCGAAGCGATCGGCGTGAGCCGTGGTTGGTACGCCTGCTTGGAGTCAGGTTCGAAACGCCCATCCGTCTCGATAATCGCCCGCCTTGCGACCGCGTTGAATACCAATCCCGACGAACGCGCGACGCTTTTTCAGCTCGGAATTCCCGCCCTGAACAACTCGCTCATCTTCGCGATGCGCTGTCCAAACTGCGACACCCATTTTCAATAACTGGAGTAGTCATGCTCATCTTTCACTCGGTTACCGAAGCCCTTAACGCGGGCTACCACATCTACGACCGTACGCAGACGGGATATCTCGTGCGCATCAAGATGGAGCGCGGTTGGGCGCTTGCACTCATCGAGCTCGTTTTCTGAAACTTCACTCAACCGCGGCGAGAGCTATCGCATGGGCCTCCGCCGGACCCATTAAAGCGCCTTCAGCTTCCGACGCTGCGAGGACGAGCGGACCAAGTTGCTCGCGAAGCAAAGTGCATAAGCGATCGTGTGCGTCCTGTTTCATGAGGTTGCGGCGAAATCCGGAATGCACGACACGCTGAACGAATCCGAGCAACTTTGCGGCAGTATCGCTACGGCCACGAAGCGCGAGATACAAAGCCGCGATCTCGAGCGCACTATGCATCGTGCTTTCGCCGACCGGCAAGCGGAGGAGCAGGTTCGTCAGTGATTCCTTGGCATCGTCGAGATCGCCGGCATCCAGTCGCAGCATGGCAAGCCGTTCGAGCGCGTTTTGCTCCACCACGGGGTATGTGTTGAACTCGCTTGAGATCATTCGTTCCGCAAACTCGCGCGCCAAATGCTTATTGCCGGCCGCGTATTCCAGAGTCGAATAACGACTGTAGCAGTAGAGCGCGGTCCACAAACGCTCACCGAGCGCGGCCGCGTGCGCTTCTGCTGCTGCGAGATCTGCTCGTGCCTCGTCAAATCGGCATTGCGCCATGCGAAGGTCGTGTCTATTTGCCAGAAATGAAAGCCGAAGCGCGGGATCGTTCAACTCTGCGGAATCCAATAAATTCGAAGCACGCTCGGCGGAACGATCTGCTTCCGCGAGCATCCCATGCATAGACAGAACGGCGGTGAGTACGATATGCAAACGCACCCTTGCGCGGTCGTCACCAAATTGTTCGCAGAGGCGAACGGCACGATCGACCGTCTGGAGAACCACCGGTTCCCGCTGGGCGTGAAGGATGAACTTCGTCAGTAGACGCGACAAAAGACGCGGATGTCGTGATTCATCGATACGCTTGATGACCTCCTCGAGAAGTCGCCGGTGCTCCGATGGACGCCCGATAAAGTCCCAGAGTGGAGCGAAGCTGCAGAGAATTTCGGCGGCGAACACCGCGTCGTCCGCCACCGGCGCATTAAGCGACCACGCAATTGCGTTACGCAAGTTATCGATGTCGGCGACCAGCGACACTGCCCTCTCGTGCGATATGACCGCATCTTCAAAATCTGCGGCAAGCCGAGCGAACCACCGCGCGTGTCTTCGCGCTACAGGCGTGTACCCGCCCTCTTCGTGCAGGCGATGTAAACCGAATGCCCGCACCGACTCAAGCAACGCATAGCGCACTCCGCCATCTACACTTTCGACATTCACGAGCGACTTATCCACGAGCGTCGACAGACGCTGTAAAACGAGTGAAGCGCTGAGCTCATCAGCGGCGCATACAGCCTCCGCGGCGGCCAGCGTAAACCCGCCGCCGAAGACCGAAGCATCACACAACAACGCTTGTTCTTCCGTCGTTAAGAGTTCGAAGCTCCAGCGAATGGCGGCGTTCACCGTCTGTTGTCGAGCAGGCAGATCCCGGCGACCCGACGACACGTCAAATTCCTGGTGTAAGCGGTCGCGCAGTGTTTCGATTCCGAGGACCGGTACTTGCGCCGCGGTCAGTTCGATTGCTAGCGGTATGCCGTCGAGCCTGCGAACGATGTCGACGACGGCAGAAAGATTCGTTGAATCAAATGTGAGATGCGGCGCCAGCGCTTGGGCGCGTTGAATAAATAAATCGATCGCCGAGTATTCCTGGACGCGTTCGATCCGGCCCGGGACGTCGGGTGGCAGCAGAAGTGAGGGTAAACGATAGACGAATTCTCCCGCCACATTGAGGCGTTCGCGGCTGGTCGCGAGAATTGTGATCTGCGGACAACGGCTCAAGATCGTATCTGCAGCCTGTGCAGCATTTGCTATTACATGCTCGCAGTTGTCGAGAATCAGAAACATGCGGCGCTTCGCAAGCGCAACGGATAGCGTCTCGATGGATCCTGCGCTGGTGGTCAATGCCGGTTGAATTGTATAAGCAATCTTGGATACGACGAATTCGCCGTCGGTAACCGAACCTAAATCGATGAACCACGTCTCATCCCATGAATGCCCGAGGAGCTGCTTCGCCGCCTCGATCGCCGTGCGAGTCTTCCCAATTCCTCCGGAACCGGTAACCGTTACCAAGCGCGACCGCTCGACGAGCTTGATAATGTCGGCGATGTCTGCAGCGCGACCAACGAATGAGGTACGCTCGTCACGGAGGTTATGAAGCCCGCCGCTCGTGACCGATTTGCTGCGTCCGGCTTGACGCGCCCCTCCGAGCGCGACCCTCTCTTCTGCGCTCAGGTTTAACGCCTTGGCAAGCAGCGAGATCGTACTTCGATACGGTGCTTTGCGAACGCCGCGTTCGAGCGCGCTAACCGCAGCCGGACTTATCTGCGCTTTCTCGGCCAGGTCGAATTGCGAAAGGCCGGCGCGAACGCGATACTCCCTCAGCAACTCACCAAACGCAGACACCGATGCCAGTGTACACCTTTGGTCCACTGACTGTCATCACACAATTTGTTACTTCTAGTTGGGTCGCGCGTATAACCGCGCGGCGATCGAATTACTAAGGAGTACAACGTGAACGTAAGAACTTGGCTTTTTATCGCGCTGACGGCAATGACATCAGCTGCGCCCGCGGCTGCAGCGTCAACCGCAATTACACAGTCGCCCGCGCAAACACTTGGCTTCGCAGACCATACGGTGACCGCCAACGGCATTCGGCTGCATTACGTAACAGCCGGCAAGGGCGATCCGGTGTTGCTGATTCCGGGTTGGCCGGAAAGTTGGTATGCATGGCGCTCGGTTATGAAGCGACTGGCCGCCTCAGGTCGCGAAGCCTATGCGCTCGACCCACGCGGCTTCGGTGACAGCGACGCGCCCGGCAGCGGTTACGATCTTGCGACCTCGGCGCGAGATATTCACGCTTTCATCGAGGCGGCCGGTCTTACGCGCGAGGGCGGAATCGACGTCATCTCACACGATATTGGAAACTGGATCGCGTTTGCGCACGCAAGCACGTACCCCGCGGACGTACGGCGTTTAGTGCTGAGCGAAGCGCCGCTTCCGGGCGTGGCGACTCAACCCACTCCAACGGACGTGCAAGTCTTACGGACGTGGCAGTTTACGTTCAACCGTCTACCGGTACTTCCCGAGTCACTGATTCAAGGTCGCGAACGCGCATATTTGACGTACCTTTACACGACAAAAGCGACGAACACTTCATCATTCGATGCGACCGCCTTGGACGAATACACGCGCGTCTTCTCTCGCCCCGGCGTGTTGAGCGCAGGCTTCGATTATTATCGTGAGGCTTATAGCGCAGCTGGCCTTAAACAAATGCAAGCCTGGACGGCGCACAAACTCGCAATGCCCGTGTTCACGCTGGCCGGCGATGGTTCGCTCGGACCGATTATGTTGAAAGTTATTCAACCATATGCCGCGGACGCAAACGGTATCGTCCTCAACGGCTGCGGTCACTACCTAGCTGAGGAGTGCCCCGATGCCTACACGCACGCCGTCCTGACGTTCTGGAAGCGAGCTTCCTCTAAGACAGCGGCACGCTGATGCCCTTCATTCAAACCCAGTCGTCGAAAAGATTAGACGTAACACATATGGTGATTGAGTCGACGAAGCCGTACGCTAACGTCGAGGCATTTCTCGAAGCCTTGATTCCCGAGGCCGATTCGGGGCGCCCATTGGAACCGTCAGCGCAACTCGTGATCTTTCTCAAACGCGAGCACCCGGACCGACGGCGCGTGGTGCAGTATGAAATCGGAACTCTTCTCACTACATCGACCGCAGTCAACCCCGCGGCGGCACTCTATCTACCAACGCGCGTCGTACTTTACGAGAAGGACGATGGCGGCTCACGTTTCGAGTACGACCTGCCCTCATCACTGTTCGATCAATTCGGTGACGATCGCATCGCACATATTGGGCACGAGCTTGACGATGCACTCATACACACATTGAAGACGGCGGCAGGGTAACCATGAGACGAATGACTTTCATCGCTTCGGTAGCGCTCGCTGCTTCGCTCGCTAGCGCGGCTGCGGCGCTTCCATCGCAACCGAAGATCCATCCCGCAGGCATCCCGAAAGACGCGGTTATGATCTCCCCGTGCATTCAAAGAATGGGCGAGCATTGGGCAAACCGCAAAAACTTACCGACGGGCCCAATCTATGGAACCTGGCACGATAAGCCCGTTTTTACGGAGATTGTGGTCTCGGTAAAGCAGTTGCAAGACGGCTTTAACTGGCTCAATATCCGCGCGCTTCCGGGTTACACCATCGACCATGTCGATTTCGAATTCGAGCCGCATGGGCACGCCGGCTTTGCGGTGCCCGACTACAACATCCACGCCTACTATGTCTCGCCCGCGGTGCAAGCCACGATCTGTCCCAACGGCAAACGACGCGCCTCGACGACGGTCAAGGAGTCATAGTCTGTTCCTCGATACAGCGTTCCATCGCGTTCCTGCAGGCAGCGATCATTTTATGAATGCGCACGCGCAGCGCGTCGCCGTGCTCATTCGCTGCCTGCGCCCCGTGCTCTTTAAGCACATCGAGGTGCTGCCCGATCTGCTCGGTTCGCGCTCCGGTCCTCGTTTTTAATTGCGCCTGCGCTGCCTCGAGATGTTGCAGCGCTTCATCGATATGCTTTCTTGCTTCTGCGTCCTCAGTTTTCGCCGCCGTGTTCAGCTCGTTGTGAAGCGCATTTAGGTGCTCTTCCAGTGATTGCGTCTGATTCATGGCCACCTCCATCAGCCTAAAGTGTAGCAAGCTGAGGGAGTGAAAATAGCGGGAGAGGCACGAAAGTCCTAACCTACCCCGACCGCTCGACTCTAAGTATGGCATTCAAGGCACGCTACGCTCGCCTGTGCGGAGAGGAGGCGTTCATGACGACGCGCGTGCCGTATTTAGACGGCTTGCGGGCATTGGCAATATTGATGGTCGTGTCGTATCACACGGTTCAGTACCAGCCGTGGTACGCCGCGCACGCCGTTCCGTGGTGGACGGCCCTTGTCGCGCAAGACCAAGGTGTGTATCTCTTTTTCATTCTTTCCGGCTTTTGCTTGGCGTACCCGACACTTTCGCGCCTCGAGCAAAACGGCGCTTTGAAGTTTGATCTGGCACGATTTACCTCGCGTCGCATCCTGCGCATCATTCCGTCCTACTGGCTCGCAATTGCCGTCATCGGCGCCGGCATTGCATTGCTAGCGCATTTTGGAATGCAGCCCGGGCCGGCGACGGCGCCGCATCTGACGCGCATGAAGATCGCAGAACAGGTGTTGCTCTTCAACCTCCGTCCACAGTGGCTCAACGGCGCGTTCTGGACGCTGCCGATCGAAGTGCATTGGTATTTTTTCTGCCCGATCTTGATTTGGGTTTGGACGCGATCGCCGCGGGCGTTCACCTTCGCCGCGCTGCTTTTTTGGTTCGCGTCCGTCACGACGCGCTTTTCGGCACCGGACATTCAGGCGCTGCCCGCGTTCATGCTGGGAATCGCCGCAGCACACTTGCGTCTGCGTCCGCACCCGATGATGAAGCTCGCACCTTTTGCATTCGTCTGTGCACTCTGTGTCGCGTTGGAGCCGCATCTGCGGCACCTGCCGCTACACTATGCCACGTGGGAAGTGGCGATGTTTTTACTGGTAGTGGCAGCGGCTGAAGTACCGGCCATTGGTGCGCTATTCTCGGCGCGCGCCTTCGCGCCGATATCCGGCGCGTCGTATAGCATTTACTTGATGCATTCGCCCGTGATCAGCACGATCGAGAAGTATACACCGTTATCCGTTCCTCTCGCATTGGTACTGCTCTGCTCCGGCATTTTTGGCATCGCCGCAGGGTTGCTGTTTTCAATCGTCGCGGAAAAACCGTTCCGCCGCGGAGCGATCCGCGACGCGATGCTCGCGCGTTTGGACGCAGTGCTTCCTGGGTTATTTCGCAAGGTAGGCATTGAGCCGTTTCTTATGCTCGCCGTTCGACCGCGCGTCGTTACACCGAAAATTGCGAGTGCCGTGGTTCCTAACTTGCATCTAAGAGACTACGCCTAATGCCGCGTAGCGCAGCCATTTCGGCGGCTGCTTCACCGAACGCCGACGGGTTCGCCGATCCATTCAATTTCTTCTAACCATCTAGAAGAGCATCGCCTCCGCTACGGCCTGATCTTCCGTCCAAGTCGCGCCCTCGGTGATGAGTTTCGTTCGTTCATCTTCGCAGAGCGCGTCGCGTAGCGCAGACATCATCGCATCGTATTCCTGCTGCTCGCAATACTCGCGCGAAGTTTCAACCGCCGCTAGCTGAGCATCGACGTAGCCGAGTACCCGAGCAGCGCGGCGACGGTCTTCGAGCCCGGTCTTATTGGTGTTTGGGCGCAGGACGGCAGTTGCCGCGAGATGCTGCAGCGCAAAAGCAACACCTATGGAAAATTGCGCATCGCGCGCAGCGCCGATCGCTGCCCTTGCCGCATCGCGGGCTTCGTCGTACCGGCGCAATGTTACCAGATACGCTGCCATGTTGTAGTTTGCTGTTGCAACATGACGAACGTCACCGTACACGCGCAGAGTGGACAGCGCTTCGCCCGTAAGGCGCAGCGCCGCGTCGGCGTCGCCTCCCTGAAATTCTGCCTCCGCCAGATTCATGGCGATGACCGCGGCATGCCGGTCGGCGCCGAGGGCTCGCGCCGCGGCCAACGCCTCGCGGTAACGTTGTTGTGCTCCAATAAAATCGCCGCGCTCCAAACGCGCGGTCGCCGACGTGTCCAGCGCGAACAGGATGGATCGACGCTGTCCCATGGAGCGAAGTATCTCTACGCTTCCGTCCAGAATTGCCTCCCCCTCTGCGACTTTGCCCAGATGGAGCAATGCACGGCCAATATGCCCTTGCGCCGTTAGCATTTTGCGCTCGTCACCGATGGTGCGGTAACGCGCTAATGCACGTTCTGCCGCGACTAGGCTCGTCTTATAGTGTTTGTCACTTGCCGCAAGGCCGGCTTCGGTGAGATCGAGCGCTGCTAAGACATCCTCGGGCGTGTCGTCGCTCACGTGATCGCTCGCAAGCTGCGTCCAACGCCGGCCTTCGGCCGAACTGAAGTAGTACCACACCCGCACGAGTGATGTCGCCAGCTCTTGCCCGAGCAAGATGTTACCACCCGGGCCGAACGCCCAGGTGAGCGCCTTTCGAAAATTTTCGATCTCCGGTGCGGTTTTCTCTAACCACGCGCGATCGCTGGTGACGAATTCATAGGCGCGGGCAAGTTGCTTTGCCAGCCGGAGAAACGCGCGCGCATGTGCGAGCGCGCTCGCGTCCTCCTCGCCGGCTTCGCGGAGTTTCTCTTGAGCGTACTGCCGCGTGGATTCCAAAAGACGATAGCGCACGTCGTCTTCCATTGGTTCCGCTTGTACGAGCGATTTATCCACGAGCGAGGAGAGAAGATCGAGCACTGCCACGTCATCATCGCCGTCTTCGCGCCATACGGCTGAGGCCGCTTCGAGCGTAAAACCGCCGGCAAAAACTGACAGCTTTCGAAAGAACGCGCGTTCGTCGCCGGAGAGCAGGTCATAGCTCCAATCGATCAGCGCGCGCATGGTTCGATGCCGCGGCAACGCGCTTCGGTTCCCACCGGTCAACACGCGGAATCGCTCGTCGAGCTTTTCTGCAAGTCCGCGCGGTGAAAGAATCTTCACCCGTGCCGCGGCGAGTTCGATCGCGAGCGGTATTCCGTCGAGACGTCGACAGATCTCGTCGACGTACGGCGTGCTCTCCGCAGTGAGCATGAAACTGTTGTCAGCCGAAACGGCCCGGTCGCTGAAGAGTCGAACCGCGCCGTCGTGCGGTAGCGGCGGCATCCGATACGTTTGCTCGGCCGAGACACTCATACTTTCTCGACTCGTAGCGAGGACACGTATGCCCGGACAGCCGTAGAGAATCGCGACCGTCACACGTCGCACTTCGTCGATCACGTGTTCGCAGTTGTCGAGAAGAAGAAGTAGATGCTTGCGCTTGAGATAAGCAACGAGCGTATCGAGCATCGGACGGCCCGGCGACTCTTTGAGGTTGAGTGCACGAGCAGCGACGGCGCACACCTGTGACGAGTCGCTAATCGGCGCAAGGTCGACAAGCCAAACTCCGTCGACGAAGTCATCGGCTAGCTCAGCGACGCTCTCGATCGCGCAGCGTGTTTTTCCGGCGCCGCCCGTACCGACCACCGTTACGAGCCGATGCAACTGAAGCCGTCGTTGAATCTCCGACACTTCTTGCTCGCGGGCTACAAACGACGTCAATTGTAACGGAAGGTTGTTGGTCGGAAACTGCTCGTGCGGCACTTCGCCTTGTGTCGCCTTTGAGCCGCGAAGACGAGCAACCGCGGCTGCCGCCTGAATTTCGGTGCGAGAGTCGTTATCGAGCGCAAGCGCCGCGATGAGCAGCTCGAGCGTGGCTTTCTGAGGAGCCCGTCGCAGGCCACGTTCAAGCGCGCTGATCGCATCCATGCTGACGCGCGCGAGTTGCGCCAGGTGCTCTTGACTGAGACCAGCAGCCACACGATGACGCTTCAGCAACCGAGCAAACGTCTCCGGCATCTGACCCTTTTCGAGGGGCTTCCCGACGACTACTTGCCGTCCGGCACGGTCGGTCTTCTCGCGGACGCTCTCTCCTTATCTCCCTGATCGGGACGGGCGAATGCTTCGTACAGTGCACCGGTCGCAACAATTACAAGCATTACCAGCAGCGTGACCCACCCGTAGTTGAAGACCGCGCGACCACCGGAGAGCGGGCCGGGCCACACGATATTCAGGAGCATGAGCAGTAAATATATTGCTGCGCCGATTGTAACCGGCATCCCCCACTTGCCCAACGTGAATACACCCGATGGCTTCCATCCCCGTCGGCGCGCAATGAACGCGCCGAACACCGTCAGGAAAAAGGCTAGATAGATTCCCGATGTAGCAAACGAAACGAGCGCGTAGAGCGCCGTTACGTTGGCGGGATAGTCGAACCATAGGATGTGAACCGGTTTGCTCGGATTGATGAGCACCAGCAAGAGAAAAGCGAATGGAACGATCGTTCCGACCAAGATGGCGTTGACGGGCGTGCGATAGCGGGGCGAAATGCTTTTGATTGCGTTGCTGAATGGGATTGCGCCGTCGCGCGCAAGGGCGTACGCGACCCGGGCTCCGGCTCCCTGAACGGCCGTACCGCAGCTAAAGAACGCCACGATAACCATGACGAGAAAGAAGTCTTGAAGCCAAGGCGGCAGCGTCGAAAGAATTGTATTGATTCCTCCGCTTACAACGTCATTGATGCCGCTTGGCGGCGTTGCCAGCAGCAGGCCTAGAACTAAGACGAAGGACGCAATCCCTCCGTAGAGCAACGCGTTACGCATGGCTTTGGGGACCTGTCGCTGCGCGTCAACGGTTTCTTCGGAGATGTCGCCGGCTGACTCGAAACCGTAAAAAATATAAACGTTAGCGAGGATAGCGACAAGCGCGGCGCTCCCCCACCAGTTTCCGCCGAAGTTGAGACTTAACGGGTTGGTCTTAGCAAACTCGACGTTTTGCGTGGAAAAAATAAAACCGAGCCTCTGATGAAAACCATGAATCGCGAGCGCAAGAAATACACCAAATGTTCCAATCGTTTCAACGTAAACGCCGAAGCGCGCGACGCGGCCCATGATTTTCGCGCCGACGGAGTTCAAAATTGCCGATAGGATGATAACGCCGCCGGTAATAACAAAAATCGTCAAATTACTCGCCGGGTCGATGTGCGTCTTGAACCAGATATTCGAAAGCGAAGCAATGTAGCCGACCGCGCCCGAATCGACCGACGCTACCGTTGCCAGCAACGCGAAACCATAGATCCAGCCGACGAACCAGCCGTAGCGCGGGCCGACGTTGTACTTGCCGTACTGGTACAGCGCGCCGGAAAGCGGATATTCACTCGAGAGTTCGCCAAAGACCAACGCAACGAGCATCATCAATCCGACAACGACCGGCATCGTCCAGATGTAGCGCGGGCCACCGGTGCCCAAGCCCAGTGTGTACAGCGAATAAATGCCGACCATCGGGCTTAGATAGCTGAAGGCCACCGCGAAGTTGTCGAAGAGCGAAAGTACTCGCGATAGTTCTTGACGGTAGCCTAATGCGGCGAGGCGATGGCTTTCGCCGCTCTGCGTTGCGCTTTCTAGTGCTTCGCCCACGCCCAACCCGTGATACGCCAGCCTGCCGGCAATTTATGCAGCGCTACCGTGAAAATCGAACCGTATTCCGCGGCCTGCTTGCCGTGGACTTTGTAGCGATAATTAGCGGAAACGACAACGTAGGCGCGGTCGCCGGTAATATCAATGTGGGTGGGTTTGCCGAGCGTCACCACGTTGTCGGTGTAGCCTGCATCTTTAACAGCGGCCTGAAACCCTTTGGCCCAGTCAGCACACGCCGTAGCTCCCTGCCACTCGTGTGGAGGAAAGTCATCGATCACCGATGCCGGCGAAGCGCATGCGGCAACCGCGCTTTTCATGTTGCCGCTGTTTATTCCGTCAATGAATTGATGAACGGTGGCCATGACGTTACCGGATTCCGCCGCAGCGGCCGGCGCCATAGCGAGGATGGAGGCGAGCACGAAAAGTACGACGCGCATAACTCCCCTTTCTGTACTTACATGCCGTTCGACCGTATTCGATCGAACACCAGCTTTGCCGCCGCAATATCTTCGATTGCAAGGCCGACGGACTTGAACACGGTCGTTTCGGTTGAGGAAATGCGGCTCGTGCCTGCCAGAATCTCACCCGCTTCCGCATAGACCTTCGCGTTCGAGAGAATCACGTCGCCGGCTTCCTGCAACACCGCCTCCCGCGAATCCGCAATCACGATTTTATCCATTGCCTCATCGTCGAGTTCACGCCACGTTGGACGCGCTGCCCCGATCGCGTTCACGTGGGCGCCGGGCTTAAGCCACTCACCCTTGAGGACTGGACGCATCGCCGTGGTCGCTACGACAATAACGTCGGCACCACGTACGGCCGGCTCCGCATCCATGGCTTTCGCACCATGCGCTCGTGCAAACGCTTCTTCATGCGCAGCCGTTCGGCTGTGTACGCGCACTTCGTCGAAATCACGCACGTGTCGCAGCGCTTGGAGATGCGCCTTCGCTTGAACACCGCTTCCGATAATCGCGAGAACCCGTGCGTTTGGGGACGCTAAGTGATTTGTCACGGCGGCGGAAACCGCGGCAGTGCGCATTTCCGTGATGAGCCGGCCGTCCATGGCGGCAAGTGGTTCACCCGTCGCGGGGTCGAAGAGCAACACCATCGCCATATGCGTCGGCACTCCGGTCCCCTCATTGGCGGGATAAAATGTCACCGCTTTGAGGCCCATGGCATGTTCGGTGGCGGCAGGCATGCTCAGAAAATGTCGCTTGCCTTCCTCGAGCGTAAGGAAGTGTCGTACCGGCTGAACGACGCGGCCGGACGAGAAGTCGATCAACGCTTTTTCCATCGCTGCTATCAACTCGTCCCATCGCAGGACCGCGCGAACGTCCGCCTCAGTGATGGAGCGCATCATATTTCCTTTACTTCGAGTGCATTCCGTGTACGCTGGATAAGACATGTATGCAGAACGGCAGGCGGCTCGGCAACCATTCGGCGAGTTGCTAAAACGACACCGGCTGGCGTGCGGATTCTCTCAAGAAACACTTGCGGAGATGGCGCGGCTCAGCGTGGAGACGATTAGCGCGCTCGAACGCGGCGTCCGGCAAAAGCCGTATCTCGATACTATCGCGCTGCTATCGGATGCGCTTGCACTTTCGCAAAGCGATCGTACCGAATTGGAAAGCGCGGCGTCGCGGAGTCGCAATCACGTTGAGGCGAATCCGAGACGCTCGGTGCCGATGCAGGTGGCGCACGATCTGCCTGCGGAGCTTTCCAGTTTCGTCGGGCGTAAGCACGACGTAGCCGATATCGAGGGTCTCATGACGAGCGACCGGCTCGTAACGCTCGTCGGTGCCGGAGGTGTCGGGAAAACGCGGATCGCGATGCGCATCGCGTCCGATTTTGCCAAGCGTTTAATCGACGGCGCTTGGTTCATCGACCTCGCGACTGTAACGGATGCGTCGTTCGTTCCGAATGCAATTGCCTCAGCGCTTGGCATTCAGGAATCAACAGATGTGCCGATTCTCGACAGTGTGGTCACGTTTCTGAGGGATCGAAAGACACTTTTGGTCCTTGATAACTGCGAACACGTAGTAGCGGAGGCCGCGAGCGCTGCTGAGGCAATTCTGGGCCTGTGCCCGCACATCCAGATTCTAGCGACGAGCCGCGAAATACTCGGCGTCACGGGCGAGCGATCGTACCGGGTTCCCTCGTTGGAATGTCCGGCTCCCGAGATTGTTGACACCCTCAGCATTGAGAAGGCGATGACGTATGATGCGATTGCGCTATTCGTGGATCGCGCCAAGTCTGCATCGAACCTTTTCGCGCTGACCGAGAATAACGTAGCTACCGTAGCCGACATTTGCCGCAGGCTCGACGGAGTTGCACTTGCCATTGAAATCGCCGCTTCGCGGATAAGCGTTCTATCCGTTACGACCTTAGCGCAAGGGCTTAACGAACGTTTTCTCGCGCTGACGGGCGGTAATCGAAGCGCGCCGCCGAGACATAAGACGATGCGCGCGCTGCTTGACTGGGGTTACGACCTTCTCAGCGAAGGCGAGCGTTGTTTTCTTCGAAAGCTCTCGGTCTACGTAGGTGGTTTCACACTCGAGCTTGCCGCGCCGCAGTTCGCGGACACGCCGACGCCGTGTTGCGGCGAGGCACTCGAATTGCTTTCTTCTCTCGTCGACAAATCATTGATCCAAGCGGAGATATCCGACGAAACTACGCGTTATCGTCTGTTAGAGTCTACGCGGCAATATGCGCTCGAGAAACTTCGAGAACATGGCGAATACGAGGAAGCTGCGCGATCGCACGCCTTGGCACTCCTTGCCTTGGCCGAACGGTACGACTCGAGGTTGGAACTGACGTCCGATGACGTATGGAATGCCCAATTTGCATCGGAAATCGATAATTGGCGCGCGGCTCTGGAGTGGTCGTTCGGTGAATCGGGGGATTTGCGGATAGGTCAACGCCTAGCCGGCGCGCTGTGTTTCGTGTTTCGTTTTTCCGGCCTGACGGTGGAGGGTATTCGTTGGATGCGTCGTGCACTTGCAACCGGCGACAAGAACATGCCGCTGAACGTGCAAGCACGCTTAGAACTGGCGGAAATATATCTCGAGTCGCTGACCGGCGAATTTGAAGGGTCGGTGGCAACCGCCGAGCGCGCCTTAGCTTCGTACGAACAGATTGGCGACCGGCTGTGGGCTGCCGAGGCGCGTCGCTTACTCGGCGAAGCGTTGATACATACAAACGACGTCGCAAGGGGTAAGTGCGAACTGCTCGCAGCGCTCGAGGCGTTCCACGATCTTGGCGCAGTAAGACCCGCCGTACACGCACTCGACGCACTTGCGCAAGCGAGCCTCTTCGAGGGTGACTTCAATGCGGCGCAGGACCTCTACGAAGAAATGCTCGCAGCGCTGCGAGACGGCCGCTTTGAACGCCTCGTGGGAATTGTAGAAGACCAACTTGCCGAAGCGAAGTTCGACGCCGGAGACGTTGAAGGGGCGCTGCAAAGCGGCCTCCACTCTGTGGAGGCGCTTCGTTCGGCCGGCAACCGGTACGCTTTGGCAAGTAGCCTGTGCCGTTGCTCGGGATTCTGGATAGCTCTTGGACGTGTAGACGAGGGAAAAGCGTATGCGTTCGAGGCGCTCCAGGCGGCGCGAGACGCACAATCCGAAAAAGATCTCGTGTTATCGCTTCAGCATCTATCGGCCGTCGCGACACTGACGAAGAGCGACTTTCGAAGTGCTGCGAGGCTTTTAGGTTTTGTCGAAGCGCGGTTCGCCCACGTGCAATTGAAGCGCGATTATTCCGCAGAACAAGAACGTAACCGGCTACTTTCCGTGCTAAACGAAGAGATTCCGGATCTCGATGTATTGATGACGGATGGCGCCCGATGGTCCGAGAACAAGGCCATCGCCGAGGCGATGGGTATCTGATTTGTCTTTGAATGCATCCAGCCGTTGGACCGAAGGACCGGCAGGCGATCTCACTCAGGCGTTCGCGCGACTGGCTATCGGCTCCATATTGCTTTCCGCGGTCGCCGATCGCTTCGGCGCCTGGGGACCGTACGGTGCGCCGAACGTTTCCTGGGGCGACTTCGGACACTTCATCACATACACGGCCAAAGTCAATTCATTCGTGCCCGCCTTCGCACCGTCGCTCGCAGTGGTTGCGACGATCTTCGAGACGCTCTTCGGCATTGCATTGATCGCAGGTATTTGCACGAGGATCATGGCGATCGGAAGTGCCTGCCTTTTCGCCGTGTTCGGCGCGGCAATGATGCTCTCTCTGGGCATTAAGGCTCCATTGAACTTTTCGGTCTTTACCGATTGCGCAGCGGCGCTCTTACTTTCGGGAGTGCCTCGCTATCGTTGGAGCATCGACGCGTTGTTCGCCACGGGTCGTTTCCGACGTTGATTGTGTAAATTGCACGGCTCCATGCAGTATTGAAAACAGAAACGCGGTTGAGAGCCCGAGCAGGACGATGCCGTTGAGCGCTTCGAGCGCGCCTAACATTTGCCAGCGCGTCTCAAGCGTAACGTTCGCATGACCGTAGCAGCGCCGTCAATAACACCACGACGACACTATTAACAACGGGCAGAAGGACTTTGAGGTCTTTATTCTTTGACTGCCGCTCTTTGAATATCGCGAGTCTTCGAGCCATCGCAAACAGAGCGAAACAGTGGCATAACACAGTCACTAAATGAGCGGTATGCCGTAGATCCAGTCCGGCAGCCGATACACGGTGCTACACGTTTCACAGTTCGTGAATTGTTCGCCTGGCAAACGAAAACAACATCACTTGCAATCTTTTCTAGAAGCGCTCCGGCGTTCAGGGGCACGATTGGCCGGACCTACAACCGCCATCATGTCACGGCGCTGTGCTCACCATGCCGTGCCGTACTGGCAAGTGGCATATGTGAACAATTAAATTGTCGTCTCGATTTCAATGGGGTGCGATAGTTGGAGGACCCGTTTCCTCGGGAACTTTCACCATAATCGAGGATCTTCCATGAAAATCGTAATGGTACTGACGTCGCACGATCAGCTCGGGAACACCGGCCGAAAAACCGGGTTCTGGCTTGAGGAGTTTGCGGCACCATACTATGTTTTTACAGATGCAGGCGTCGAGCTGACGCTCGCGTCTCCAAAAGGCGGCCAGCCGCCGATCGATCCTAAGAGCGACCTGCCGGAAAATCAGACTGAAGCAATGGCTCGATTCAAAAAAGACGCGGCAGCACAAAAGAAACTCGCAGCTACCGTCCCCCTCGCCGGCATTAAAGCTGAAGATTTTGACACCGTTTTTTATCCGGGCGGACATGGCCCGATGTGGGACTTGGCCGAGAGTGCCGACTCAAAGGCTCTCCTCGAATCGTTCTACAACGCCGGCAAGCCGATCGCTCTGGTTTGCCACTCACCGGGCGTACTACGTCACGTCACGTACCAAGGCGAACCACTGGTAAAAGGAAAGTGCGTGGCCGGCTTTACGAATGGCGAAGAGGCAGCAATGCAACTGACGGACGTCGTGCCCTTTCTCGTCGAAGACGAACTCATGCGGCTCGGCGCTACGTTTGAGAAGAAAGCGAACTGGGAGCCGTTTTGGGTCACTGACGGCCGCCTGATCACCGGACAGAATCCGGCTTCCTCGACCGGCACGGCCTTAGCTCTTCTGGAATTAATGGCATCGCGCAGGACCGCGTTGCATTCATAAGGCATGCGCGGCAGCGAACATGCTGCCGCGCTTGAATGCGATATTTGTCTGAGTGCGATTGCAACTCTTCCTGTAACCTTGTTGTTTGGAAACTACGTCCCCCCGCGCGATCTTTCGAAATGGGTCGATAAGTTGCGCCCACCGATAAAGATTGGTTCTTCATCTCTACATTTTCAGAACTGCCGCTCAGCGGCGCGCTTCTTCGCGGAATCGAAGATCTCAAGTTCACCGAGCCTACGCCCATTCAGCGCATGGCTATTCCGCCGGCGCTCCAAGGCCGCGATGTCCTCGCGAGCGCGCAGACAGGCAGCGGGAAATCCGCCGCATTCGGTCTACCGGTCCTTGAAACGCTGTTGCGATGCGACCGCGCGCGCGACCCGCACGCACTGATCCTGGCTCCCACGCGCGAACTCGCGCAGCAGATTACCGAGCATCTTCGGCATCTCGCGAAACATACGAACTTGCGCATAACGCCTATTTACGGCGGAGTCGGTATGCGTGCACAGATCAATGCGTTTCGCCGCGGCACCGATGTGCTCGTTGCGACGCCGGGTCGCTTGATCGACCTGATGCAACAGGGCGAAGCCCGTCTGGAGCGCATCGGCATACTCGTACTCGACGAGGCCGATCGCATGCTCGATATGGGTTTCTTGCCCGCGGTCCGGCGCATCATCGGCAAGTTGCCCAGCCGGCGGCAGACGCTCTTCTTTTCGGCGACGATTGCCGGCGCAGCCGGCACGCTCGCGAACGAGCTGCTTAACGATCCGGTTCGTGTAAATCTCGCCCCAACTGCCGCCACCGTCGACACCGTCCGTCAAAGCGTGTACGCCGTGGAGCAAGCCAACAAGACGGCTCTGCTCCTGGACCTCCTGGCGGACAACAGCATCTTCAACGCGATCGTATTCACGCGCACGAAGGCGCGAGCCGATCGCCTCGCCGGCGCTCTGGCTCGGCACAACATCGGCGCCGAGCGTATTCACGGCGATCGATCACAAGCCCAGCGTACGCGCGCGCTTGATGCATTCAAAAAGGGCCGCTATCGCGTGCTCGTCGCGACCGACGTCGCGGCACGCGGCATCGATGTGACCGACCTCGGCCACGTCATCAACTACGACGTTCCGGCCGAGCCGGCCGACTATATCCACCGCATCGGGCGGACTGCCCGCGCCCAAAAGGCCGGCGACGCGATTACCTTCGTTTCCTATGATGAAACGAGCTTGTTCGCGCAGATTGAAAATACCATCGGGAAGCGCGCCGAGCGAATCAACCACCCGCTAAGCGATGCCGCCGCGGGGTATAGTCTTGAAACCAAACCACAGCCGCGGCGTAGAACATTTCGCCGCCGTCGCCGCTAAGCGACACTAGAGAGGATTATTATCGCTACTCGCAATCGCACGACAAAACCCCGTGACGTCAAAGCACACAGCGTCGATACCAAAGAGGCGCCGCTTGAAGTCTACGGCAGCGTCAAACAAGTCTTTCCAAGCACGACGTTTTCGGTCGAGCTTGATAACGGCCATACAATTTTAGCCCACATCGCAGGACGTCTACGCCGCCATCGCATCAAGATTCTTCCCGGCGATCGCGTCGACGTCGAGCTTTCGCCGTATGACCTCACCAAAGGCCGCATCGTGTATCGCTATCGCGCCGGAGAAGCACGCCGAAATTAGAAGGGACGGTTCTATGGATAAGCACGATGAAGTGCGGGCATCCTTTCCTGCTGACGCCCTGCGCGCGTCGCTCCCGGCTTCACACGATGCCCATGAGTCCATCGATCAACTCGAGGCTGAGCTACAAGGCGCTGCTCCGCGACGTGATTCCATTGAACAGCATGTTGGAGCGCTTCGTTCCATCCGTGAGCTCGAAGCAACAATTGCAAATTGGTGGGACAGTCCGAGCACGCAAGAGTTCATCGCCGATCTCACGAGAATCGGCCTCTAGCGTGCAACGAAGCGCGTATCGGCGCCTGTCTTAAACACAACGTACGCTCTCTTCCACGGCTCATCGTTTATAAGGCGCCATTTGTGCCCGGTTCCGGATGATCTTCGGCCAATAAGACATCACCGGGACGGAGCGTAAACGTCTCTCCGCCCACGGTGGCAAATTCAAGTACGCCGCTCAGCGTCTTGCTCGACGTGTGAATGACCGTCGGTGCCGGTAAAGAGGCGGTACGCTCGAATCATGACGCAATTTGTGCAGCCGTCAGCGTAACACTGAGACTCCACAGACGCTCGGCAAGTTCCGGGTCAATCGCATACGGGCGGACACCCAGCCCGTCTGAGTCCGCCGGGGCGATCGGAGCAACGTCACAGTCTTCGCAGTACACGCCGCCCATGCCGTCGAGTTGGTTGCTGGTCGCACACCAAACGCTCGTAGCTGCGCCTTGCCGGACGTTCTTGACATAGTCTTCCGGGTTCGTAACGTCGCGTTGCTCCATGTCGCGCGGCCGGTACGGCGCGAGTTCCTCTTCCGTCATGTAACGCGAGAGTGCCGTGTCGATGATGCGACCTGGATGCAGCGAGAATGCACGCACGCCGTTCGCTTGACCGCGCTCATCCAACGCCACGGCGAAAAGAATATTGGCGGTTTTCGACTGACCGTATGCCACCCACCGGTCGTACGCGCGCCGCTCGAAATTCGGGTCGTCAAAATCAACTCCGCTGAAGCGATGTCCGCGTGACGAAACCGAAATCACGCGAGCGCCGTTCGCCTCAAGCAAGGCCGGCCAGAGGCGAGCCGTTAGCTGAAAGTGACCGAGATGGTTCGTTGCAAACTGTGATTCGTATCCGCGAGTGTCGCGAATGAGTGGAACCGCCATAATCCCTGCGTTATTTACTAAGATGTGCACGGGCCGCTGAGAGTTCAGAAATTCCCGCGCAAACGAGTCTATAGACCCGGGATCGATGAGATCGAGCTGCGCAAGCTCGACTCCGGCAACATCCTTCAAGTTGTTTTGCGCTTTGTCCATGTCGCGCGCGGGCACGATGACGTGAGCGCCTGCCGACGCAAACGCACGTGTCGTTTCCAAACCGATCCCGGAGTAACCGCCGGTTACAATTGCAAGCTTTCCTGTCAAGTCATGTCCGGCGATCACCTCCGCCGCAGTTGTCTTGAACCCAAAACCGGAACCGATCGGTTCCTGTTTACTTATCACGTTTCTCGTCCTCACTTTCGCAGCATCGGCGACTGAGTTAAAAAACAAGCATGTACAACAACCTCAACTTTTACAAGTAACTACGTGGGTACACATGACCGGCGGTTTAAGGCGTTGCGGAGCAACGACAAGTCGGGCCTTAGAATTCAACCGCTTGTATGCTCCCGGCATCCCGGCTCGCGACGCGCAGTTTTTCTGTACAGACGCGCCGCGTTGTCGCATAGATAATTGCTCTTGTTATGAAAATTACGACGAAAGATAACACCGAAATTTACTACAAGGATTGCCTTCCACCATGAAGGACCGCCTCAATTCCGACCTGCTGGACTTCGCTTCGCCATTGAGCGCGGCCACTGCGCTGTAACGGGTATGAAACCTCACATGACGCGTGGGTTCGATTTCACGAAATAAGGTGGATACGCTTATGGATTTCAAGCTCGAAGCAATTGCATTGCCCGTGACGGACATCGATCGTGCAAAGCAATTCTATGAACAGCTCGGATGGCGCCTCGATATCGATCGTTCGATGAGCGACGGCTTTCGTGTCGTCCAGTTCACGCCGCCGGGTTCAGGCTGTTCGATCCTGTTTGGCAACGGCGTAACGGCCGCGGCGCCCGGATCTGTACAGGGGCTGCTCATCGTCGTCAAAGACATTGAAGCCGCGCGCAATGACCTTCAGACGCGCGGCATCGATGTCGGCCCCGTCTATCACGATAAGAATGTCATTCACCACGCCGCTCAAACGGGAAGGGAGCCAGGTCCGGACCCCGAGCGTCGCAGCTATGCGTCATTCGCGGATTTTCGAGATCCCGACGGCAACGGCCGGTTCCTGCAAGAAGTGACGAAAACGGCTCCCGGACGTTGACGCATTAAGAACGGCGATCGACGTCGATGATTGCTTGAGCGAAAAGTGTTCACGTATCGGCAGTCACGCGCGTGCGGTACTATCGACGAATTCGCGCCGTTTGCACGGCGATCTACCGTCGTCGTTGTTCCAATCGCTCTTACGTTAGCCGTTCTGCGGCAACATGATTGCCGTCTCGTCTTCGCGTCCGATGACGACGTCATTTGCGAGGCCGGCAAAGATCCCGCTTGCAACGACTCCGTGGACGCTCTTCAAGACCGAGTCGAGCGCTGCGGGACGGTCGATCTCGCCGAAGTGACAGTCGAGAATCCAATTCCCGTTATCCGTCACAAACGGCGCATCTCTGCCGCGACGTACGATCTCGATATCCGGTTGCAAACTCCTGATTTCGCGCACCACATACGGCATTGCATAGGGCACAATTTCAACCGGAAGCGGAAACGCTCCTAAAGCGGGCACAAGCTTTGAGGGCGTAGCAACGATGACGAAGCGCTTTGCGCAGAGCGCAACCGCCTTCTCTCGGAAGAGCGCTCCGCCTCCGCCTTTTGTGAGCGCCCAGTCGGGCGCGATTTGGTCCGCACCGTCGATCGCTACAGCGATCTCACGCTCGAGCAATGCAACGACCGGTATATGCTGCTGTTCGCACAACCGCTCCGTTTCGATCGACGTCGCAACGGCCACGATCCGTTCTCCCGCCGCTATACGTTGACCAACCCGCTCGATCGCATAAAACGCCGTCGTCCCGGTACCGAGCCCTATGCACGTGTTATTTTGTACAAAGCGATCGACGGCTGTGTATCCGGCTGCACGTTTACCGGCGATTTCAGACCCCATTGCTCCCTCGGCGTTAATGCAGATATTTGTCGAACCACGCGACCATCCGTGAAATAATATCACGGACGTGACCGGGTTGCCGCACACCGTGGCCTTCATCGGCATAGACGACGAGCTGCGATGGAACGCCGAGCGCTTGCATCGCGTGAGCGAACTCAAACGATTGTGCGGCGGGAACTTCTTCGTCCCGCTCGCCGGCAAGAACCAGCACCGGCGTCTTCGATTGTTTTATGTACGTGATCGGCGAGCTTTTCGCATAGACCGCAGGATCGTCATACACCGACGCGCCGAAAAACGGAATCATCCACTGATCGATCTTGTTCTGTCCGTAGTACGACTGCCAATTGACCAGACCCGCGCCGGCGACAATCGCTTTGAACCGCGCCGTCTGCGTTTCGCCCCACATCGCCATATAGCCGCCGTAGCTCCATCCGGCCAAACCGAGCCGATTGCCGTCGATCGGCGCGGCCGCAATCGCCGCATCGACTCCGGCGAGATCGTCGCGCCAATCGCCGCCGCCGAAATCCTTTACGTTCGCGGCAGCGAACGCCTCACCGCGACCGAAACTGCCGCGCGGATTCGGTTCGAACACGAAGTATCCGTTTGCGGCCAACGGACTGATAAAGAGGCTCGCATACGACGGCAACGATTCTGCCGAAGGGCCACCGTGAACGATCGTCACCATCGGGTACTTGCGGCCCGCTCGATAGTCGTGCGGATAGATGAGCCAGCCCTGCACGTCGTACGCATCGCTCTTCCATGTCAACGAAACCGCTCGCCCGCAAAATTGCGGGACGTGCGCGTTGACGTTCGTGATTTGCGCGAGTGCGTGCGGGGCTCCCGCCCAGAGTTCAGGCGGTTGTGTAAACGATTGACGAACCATCGCAACGACATCGCCGTTCTTTGAGACACTCAAGCCGGTAAGATTCTCTCCATTGCCCGCGAGCGGCGTCACCGTACCGGTCTTAGGATCGAGCGATGTGAAGAGGCGAGAACCATTATGATGCGCGAGCATCATAATCCGCGAGGGTGCCACCCAACGCAACGATGACGCGCTGTACTCCATGCCGGGCGTGATATCACTCGCGGTGTTCGTCGCGAGATCGACGCGGTAGACGTCTCCGCCCACCGAGCCGAAATCGCTCATGATGCCGCCGATCACCGCTATCGAACGTCCATCCGGCGACCACGTCGGGGCGTTGATTTGATAGCTCGGCGAGAGCACGTTGCCGATGGGACCGCCGGCGGATGGAACCGTTGCAAGTTTCGCGATCCACCAGTTGTCGTCGCCGCTTCCGCGCGCGTACGTGAACGCGAAGCGCGAGGAATCAGGCGCCCACGCGTACTCGTACACGTAGTCAGTAGCAGGTGTAATCACCCGCAATGCGCCGCTTCGTACGTCGACGGTGGCAATCTGCTGCTCGTCGTAGGAACTGCCGATCACGCCGACGTCACGCGCGCCCGCAGCAAGTGCGCCCGACTTCCGGTGCGGACGCGCGATATACAGCAAGCCGATGTGCTCGCCGTTCGGCGACCACGTGAGCTCTTGCGCGGCGCCGGTGAGCGTTCCAAGTTGCGCTACGCGCGAACCCCCGGCGTCCGCAATGAAGAGTTGCGCGGGCCCCTTCGTACGCGCGTTAGAAAGAAATGCCAGTCGCTTAGAATCAGGCGACCATGCGACGTCCCCTTCATCCGCATCCTTGTTCGCGACATCGGCGCTCACTCGGACGCGCGCGTGCGTCGCAAGCGACTCGATCCATACGGTCGGATGGTGATGGACCGTCTGCTGCCACGCGACGCGCGTTCCATCCGGCGAGACGGCCACCGAGTCGAATGCGACGACGCTCTGCATGGCATCGTAGATCGCCGATGCGTTCGGCGGCGCTGCCTGCGCGGGGTATGGGAGCGTAGCAAAGATCAACGCGCAGCATGTGGCCGCGCACACAAAGCGTTGCATGAAGGTGGATACGATGGGCCGAGGCTGAAGCCTTCGGAGACGCGCTAGACGTGAGCGATCAGATCTCTCACCACGCCGGCGGTCATTCGACTTGCGACTCTGGTTATGAATCGTGAGAAGTCCTCGGTCGCGCAATGGTCGGCTTTGTCCGAAATCACGCGGACGACCGTCAGCGGTATATCGCGCTCCCAGCACACTTGGGCGACCGCCGCGCCTTCCATTTCGACGCATTGCGCGTGCGGAAGATCGTTGCGGAGGCGCTCGGCGGCTTCGCGGCTTGCGATGAAGCGGTCTCCGCTGATAATCAGGCCGGCGCGGACCTGTAGCGACGATGTTACGTACCGTTGCGCCGATGCAACGGCCAGCTCGACGAGTTCGGATGGAACGCGCAAAGCGGTAACGCGCAGCGCACGGTCTGGAATCGGGATTTCGAACCGGTCGAATAACGGACGCGGGTCCAGATCGTATTGAATGAATTCGTCGGCGATTATGACGTCGCCGGCGTTCAGAGAAGGATCGAGCGCTCCTGCGACGCCGCTAAATACGACAAGGTCCGTTTGAAACCGGTCGATGAGCGTCGTAACCGTCGATGCGGAAGCTACCTTTCCCCATCGCGAAAAAACGACCGTAACGTCACGACCGTAGAGTGTCCCACTGTAATACACACGCTCGATGCCGCGCGTATCCTTGCGGCCGCCGATCGTCGTAACTTCAACGTCGCGCATGTCTGCGACGAGCCGGGCTGTTTCTTCTTTCATGGCGCCCATCACGCCGACTCGCTGAACATTCATGGCACCGATTGTCCTTTTCGCGCGCGCCGCGCATCATGCAGTTGAGGGATATTGGCGTTGGAGCAGTTTCGATACGATGACGTTCAGGCCGTCACAGCCGTGAAGGGAAGTCTATTTTGATTCGCTCCGCTTCGATACTTGTTTCACTCGTTGCAGCCGTCGCTGCATGGATTATTGCAACGCCGGCGAGCGCTCAAGAAGCCTCTCCGTCGCCCTCCGAAGCACCGTCGCCTTCGCCGGCGTCCTCTCCGGCCGGAATCCAACTGCGGTTGACGCCCTATCTGTGGGCGCCGACGATCAACGGTTCGTTCAACTTTCATCATCCCTCGCTGCCGCCCGGTTCGACGGCCATAACGTCCGTTGGGGTGCAAGTTGGACCAAACAGTTATCTCTCGAAGCTCAATAGCGCCATTGAACTCACGGTCGAGTTGAACGATCCGCACTCGGTTGCATTCGGTGATCTCATCTACCTCAATGCGGCAAATACGACAGCAACGGTCTTTGATCTCAGAGGACCACTGGGGCACGTCTCGTTTCCGTTGAACGTCTCGACGTCCGCGCGCATAACGACGACGCTAGCGACGATCGGACTCGGCGGCGTCGTACTCGGCACCGGAAGAAATGCGGCTGCAAACGTTTTTGCCGGCTTACGATACATCGACGTCAACGCAAACGCGAGCTGGAATTTGGCGGGTCCGCTTGGAAACTTTTCAAGGACCGGCAACGCAAGCGAAAGTTCGAATAATCTCGCCGGAATCATCGGTTCGCGCGCACGAATCGGCTTGGGCACATCGTGGTATGTTCCGCTTTACGCCGATTACGGTGGCAACGGCGACCTTACGACATACCAATGGGCTGCAGGCATCGCACATTCGTACCATAGCGGCGCGCAGATTCTGCTGTGGCGGCAGCTCGCGTACATCGGCAACCCCGGAAACACCTCGTTCATCTCTACGTTGCACATGGGCGGCCCGGCGTTCGCATGGAGTTTCTACTTATAACCGAACCAGCAGCCATGAAAGCACTGCGTATTGCGTACTTCGAAAATTTCGAGCGCAACGTGGACGACAAACGCAAAGGCCGCGGAATAATCCACGGCCTTTTTGTGATATCAGCGACGTGCCTGATGTTTACGTGTGGATGGTGACCGTCAGCCACGCTTGTCGGGGCATTAGACCATAGAGTTCCTGACCTTGCGCCAGGCCCGTCGTGAGTCCGTTCGCAAAACCATACGAGTTGACCGGCACCGGCGTACCGAGGCCGATTTGACCGTACTGCGTCGTCCCGTTGTTGAAGAGATTCGAGACACCGAACGTGACGGTGATATTGTCCGTTGTTTTCGCAATGCTCGCGTCCGTGTACGCGAACGCCGGAATGACGAACTGGTTGTTGTTCCCGATATACGTTTCGTCGACTTCGGCCTTTACACCGGAAGTATTCGCATACACAAGGCTGGCGAATGCCTTCTGCAGCGGAATCTTCGCCATCTGCGTGTTGTTCACGAGATAGGGATTCGTCTGCAGCAGCGCATCCGGCACGCCGCGATACTGGGCGGTTTGAACGCCGTACTGAGCGTCGAGCGTGAGATTGCGCACGAGGCCGACGTTCGCATCGAGATCGATACCGCGATACAACGCCTGAGCGGCGTTTGCGTACGCCGTGAGGCCGAGGTTGTTCGCGGTAATATTCGGGATGTA
Organism: Vulcanimicrobiota bacterium; assembly: GCA_019232905.1. Classification (GTDB taxonomy): domain Bacteria; phylum Vulcanimicrobiota; class Vulcanimicrobiia; order Vulcanimicrobiales; family Vulcanimicrobiaceae; genus JAMXLG01. Next base: position 77,648 of record JAFANA010000008.1, on the reverse strand, counting down.
GCTGCCGAGGTGCGCAAGATACGGCGCGAGTACAGCCGGCGTCAGATACGAGCTGTATTGCGGGTAAGCCGAGAGCGGTAGAACCGATGACAGAATTGCGTTGTTTTCGAGCGTATTGTACGCATCGAATTGCAGCGTGAGGCGCCGGTCGAAACGATGGCCGAGCGCGATTTCGGTATCGATCGCGGTCTCGGGTTTCAGATTTGGATTTCCCGCGTTACCGATCGGCGAGTAACCGCCGTAGACGGGGTTCGCGCTGAGCGGCGCGCCGAGGCTCGGCTGCGGCGCAAGGTAGAGCAGCGACGGATCGGGCTCGCTATAAGAACGTCCGCCGGTCAAACGGATGACGTCGTTCGTATCGGGGCGATACACCAATGCGAGGCGCGGGTCGAAGTTATACGCCTGGGTGGTTTTCGAGTACTGCTCCCAGAGGTCTGCCGAGACGGCGAACTTGAGCGACTCTTGCCACTGATCGCGCAAGAACCAGCTATTCGAGCCGAGGAAGAAGTCCGGATTCACCACCGACGGATTCCCGTTGCTGTAATTCGTCGAGGCAACGTGCCGCTGATGTTGCGTGTAGTACCCGAACGAAACGTCGTGCGTTCCGGCTTGCAGCTCATCGGAAAGCAACAAACCGTGCGTGAGGTAATCATCTTCAAAGAACGGCCCCGTCGGACTCTTGTGCTCGTCCATGTCGTAGTTGTTGGCAAAGCCGTCGACAATGAACTGCGTGCTGCCGATCTGCTGCGTCACACGGGCGTGATAATCTTCCATGTGACTTGCGTTCCAGCGTCCGGGACCGCCACCGGCCGGCCCGCTGAAATACTGAGCGTATTGCTCCGGCGTATAACAGCCGTAGCCGGAATCGTTGAGAATCGGAATCGTCGAACTCGAGCAATTCGTCATCACCCCGTTGATCAAATAATTGTTGCCGGCGAGACTCTGCCCGTTCTTTAACGCGAGCGGATACGAAATTGCGTCTTGATCGCCGTTGCCCGTCTTATCATTCCAGGTGCTCGCATCGAAAAACGCGCCGAGGAACTGCGTCTTCGAAGAGGGGCTGTAGGTGAATTTCGCGAGCGCATTTCGCTGCGTATACGCGCCGCTCACCCAGTTCGTGTTCGCTTGCGCGTTTGCGGTCGAGATGTCGGGCGGCGAGTACGGCGCCGGCGTTCCACCGGCAACCGGCATCGCGCAGTTCCCGCAGACTTGGCTCGCGGCCATGTTCGCCGTTTGCGTGATATTGCCGCCGGGGAATTGTCCCGTGGAACCTTGCACTGCGCCTGCGAGCGCGTAGCCGAGCTTTCCGAGCGCACCCGTTGCCGTCGCAGCGCTCATCGTATGATCGAGATTACCGGCGCCCTGGAAGAGTGATGCTTGCGGGTCGCGCGTCGGGTTGAGTGTTTCGAAGTTGACGGCGCCTGCGATCGTCGAGACGCCGTAGAGGCCGGCCGCGCCCGATCCCATGATCACGCTCGTACCGGAGAGTCCCCAAAACGGCGCGAGTTTGTAGTCGAACGCCGGGCTATTCGCGCCGCCGAACGCGCCGATCGGACCGGCCGGATGACCGTCGATCAATGTCGCAGTCTCCGACGGGTCGAAGCCGCGGATACTGATCGACATGTCATCGCCGTTCGACGGACTCGTGTGCATGTTGATGCCGGGGAGACGTGCGAGCAAGTCGCCGACATGCGAGTACGCCATGCTTTGAATAAGCGAGGGATCGACGTATTCGTTGACGGTGGTAGTGGTTTGCAACGAATTTCCGCTGTTCATTGCCGTGACAACGTGTCCAATCTCTTTCAGATTCGCGGACCCGCTGGCCGAAGCTTGAACGGCGGTCGTAACGTTGGTGAGACGGCCGTCGACCAGTACGACGGTGGGAACGCGCGTTGCGAAATAGCCGCGCGCGACAATTAGGACGGAATATTCGCCCTGCGGTTCTGAGGTAAACGTATAGACGCCGTTTGCGTCCGTGGTCGCCGTCGCGACCTTCCGCCCTGCGCCGTCGAGTTCGACTTGCGCGCCTTGCACGGGCAGGCCGCCGTTCGCGCTGAGCACGCGACCGCTTAAATTCGCGGAGCCGTTCTGCGTTGTTGCAGCGGCGGCGGAGAGTGGGACGCTAAGCAGCGCAGCCGCTACAAGAGCGGCAACAATGCGTGTTTGCATAGAGCCCATTTGACCGTCGTCAATTTATGGACGGCTTATGGATGTGTTAACAAAATACAAGTTTCTGCATTTCATGTTGATGTAATACGCAGCGCATATAGTGCCGTTTACGCTTGACTATCATTATAGGACTAGTATAATAGTTGCATGTTCGCTGCTCTCGCGGCATCGATCGCGATTGCGCACGCGCAGGTCATGCCTTCACCCTCGCCTACTCCATCGCGTCAAGCGCTCTCCGATGCCTGGTGGACGGGCCCGTTGCTCGCGCCTAGCGCGGGAACGTTGCCACACGGGCACATTCTCGTGGAACCGTATCTTTACGACGTCGTTCAATACGGCGCGTACAATGCGCATGGTGCCCTGAAACCCGCCCCGCACGAAAACGCATACGGATCGCTGACATACGTTATCTACGGGCTGACGGACCGGTTCAACGTCGGAATGATTCCCGTCTTCGGCTATACGGCCGTGTCCAATGGACTGAACAGCTCCGGTATCGGTATGGGGGACTGGGCAGTGCTCGCGCAATATCGTCTCACGCAATATCGCGCAGGAAGCTGGATCCCAACGACGTCCGTTTCCGTACAGGAAACGTTCCCTACGGGGAAATACGACAACCTCGGCGAGCGTTCGAGTGATGGTCAGGGCGGCGGCGCGTACGCCACGAAGATTTCGCTCTATACGCAAACCTACTTCTGGATGCCCAACGGACGCATTCTGCGCGCACGCTTGAATTTCTCCGACACGTTCTCCAGTGCCGCGCTCGTACACGGAGCGAGCATCTACGGAACCGGATCCGATTTTTCCGGAAGCGCACATCCTGGTACGGTGCTTACGCTCGATGCAGCCATGGAGTACAGCGCAACACGGAAATGGGTGCTTGCGAATGACTTCGTATACACGCAGAGCGGGAACACGCGGTTGACGTCGACGGCCGGTGAAACGATCGATTCCGGCGAGAGCCACTCATTCGCGCTCGCGCCCGCGATCGAATACAACTGGTCGCCGGACGTCGGCATTATTGCCGGGGTGCGCATTTTTCCGTCGGGGGTCAACACGGCTGCATCGGTGACTCCGGCAATCGCCGTCAACTACGTCCACTAAAACGCTTCGCCCGGAAACGTTTTTCAGGGCGTCACAGTCTGCGACGTTCGCTCGTTTTGCCCGGCATGGCGAGAGCCGCGCTCTATGGACGGGTCGTACTTGGCGCTTCGGCGGTGCTTTTCGGCATCATCGCGTTGATGTGGCACGACGCCGACACATGGCAGGGACTTGCGAGCATATGGAAGCTTCCCGGCGGCCGGGTCATCGGCGACTTTCTCATAGTCGCTCAAACTGCCGGTGGAATCGGGCTCGTCTTCCCGCGAACCGCGCGAATTGCATCGATCGTCTTCGGCGCGGTCTACGCAATCTTCGCGCTCGACCGTATCGGCGGCATCATCGTTCAACCGGGCAACTTCCTCCAATACGACAGCTTCGCTGAAGCGTTCTGTTTGGTTTGCGGCGCGATTGCCATATACGCGTCAACCGAGACGAACGCCGCGCAGGCGTCAATGCTCGGACGCATTGCCCGTATCGGCCTCGGCCTGTGCACGATTGCATTCACGCTCGCTCAGGCAATCTTTCTCAAGGCTACTGCAGATTTGGTTCCGGCATGGATTCCGCCGAGTCAAATGTTCTGGGCAATCCTCACCACGGTTGCGTTCGCGCTTGCCGCGATTGCCATGCTGATCAATCGTCAAGCGCAGCTTGCAATGCGTCTAATGACGCTTATGCTGGTGCTCTTCGGCTTGCTGGTCTGGGTTCCGATCGTCATCGCGCACCCGCAGTCGCATAATGATTGGTCCGAATTTTGCATAAACTTCCTCATTGCCGGAGCCGCTTGGGTCGTCGCGGAGTTACAATCGGCACCTGAAGCGTCGTGGGTTAGCGCTGCTCGTACCAGTTGAGAACTCGCATTGCGCGCATCGTATTCCAGCGGCTGGCTCTGCCGGTTTCCGGTTCCAGCGAAAACTTCAAGCGATCCGGATGCAGATGATTCATCGGCCAACGGCCGTTTTGATGACGTCGCGCTTTGACGACGCCGATCGCTTCCGCCGCACGTTCATCGGGCTCGACGCCGGCGCTGCGCAGATAGTCGAGACCGCGCAGAACGTCGTAGTGCCATGTCGTGGGAAACGTGAACCGCGTCCACTTGCGCTCGATAATGTCGCCGGTCGAGCGCCGGCGCAACATCTTGCGCTCGAGCAGATACTCATGCGCTTTATCGCGGGCGCTCGTGATCGCGTCCGTCGCGCCCCAGCGGTGCTCGAATTCCAAGAGGCCTTCGAGAACGCGAATCGTCGAATTGAACGATGAACGCATGCTCGGCGGCGCCTCGCAGTTCCAACCGCCGTCTGCGAGTTGCTCGCTCAAAAGACGATCGACGACGGCATCGCAACGTTCGCCGAAGTAACTGCCGATTGCGAGAATGGCCCCGTTGATGCACGCTTCGGTCTCACCGTCGAAGTACGGACGGTTACCTAGCGACTCGAACGTCAGATGCTGCTTCACGCGCTCGATCGCCCGGCGCACGTCATCGCTTGACGGATCCACGCCCATTTCGCGCAGCAGCGCAAGCGCATCGGTCGAGATCATCCAACCTTCCTCATCGGCTGCGCCCCACCAGCCGCCGGCAGATTGCCTATCGAGTAGCGCGCGTCCCCAGCCTTCAGCGGCAACGCGCGAGCGTTCGACGGAAATCGCGTCTTCCGTATCGCGTGTTAGATCGCGCATCGCTTGCCATCGAATCGCGGGGTCACCATCGAGAAGCCAGCGGATCACGCTTGCTTCACTCACGCGGTGATGTTACCCGAACGTGAAATCATACGCCTGCGCTCCTTCATCGAAAAATTCAATAGTGAACGTCCGCTCGCGAATCGGTTTTTGCTGACGGATCAATTGATACGTTCGTTGCTGCGTTACGACGCCGTCGCCATTTGCGTCCGCGTCGCCTCCGTGCGCATCGGCCGGCGGATGTCCGTCGACGAACACGCGGAAACGCACGCGCGCTCCTTCGCGAGGCGGACTCATGATGAGGTTGACATCGCGTGCGTGAAAGCGGAACGCGATTTTTCCGGGCGCTTTGTCGAGCACGACTGCTTCGCTACCGGAAGTCCACTGCCCTGAAAGGGCCCATTCGTTGAGCTGGAGCGAATTTGGGAACGCGTAGGTCTGCGACCGGTCGCGTGCAATGCCGCCGGACGACGCGAATCCCTGCGTTTGCCGGTATCCGAGATAACTTTCAGGAGAGCGCACGTCGTTCCAATCGGCGGCAACCTCGAGACCCATCGGTTCCACCGTGACGAGCGCGTTACCGACGTTCTTGTTTCCGGCGTCAAGCAGCAGTTGCTTGATCGCGCGTTCCGTTTCCTGATACGCCCCTTCGCCGAAGTGGCTATAGCGAATGCGACCCTGCGCATCGATGACGTATTCGGCCGGCCAGTATTCGTTGGAGAAGGCGTTCCAAATCCCGTAGTTGCTGTCGATAACGACCGGGTAGTCGACGCGCATCGCCTTGATTGCCGCTTTGACGTTGTCGACGTTCTTCTCGAACGAAAACTCCGGCGTGTGTACACCGATCACCACGAGCCCGTGATCCCGGTACGTATCGTTCCAAGCGCGCACGTAGGGTAGCGTGCGCAGCCAATTCACGCACGTGTACGTCCAGAAATCAACGAGGACGACTTTGCCGCGTAATTCGGCAGGCGTCAACGGCTTTGAATTCAGCCATTCGAGACCGCCTGCGAGCGACGGGAAATTGCCGGAAACGGGTAACTGTATCACGCTTTTACCCTCGGAAACCGTTGCTGCCGGGCTTGCAATCGCAACCGCGATTCCGATTAGGATTGCCAGGAGCGAAATCACCTTGAACACCCTGCCATCGTAGCAATGCGGCCGTAAGCTGTCTGTACACCTTTTCTATATGCTATCGCTATCGGCTAACCGAGCCCAAGAAGGCATCGTACAGGGTCTGCGCGCTCGCTGGAAGCGTTCGGTAATAGTACGCACTTGAAATCATCGGCATATCGGCAGGCGGTACGACAGTGCGCCTCTCGCGCGCAAATGCGGATAGCGCGGCTGCTACGGGTTTCTCGCTTCCGTCATTGCGAATGATTCCGTAGAAGCCGGGGTTATCAGCCCAACACCACCAATAAGCGCCGAGTCTGCCGTCGGCGTGCAGCCGCTCGAGCACGCTCGTGCAGTACGCCGCGTTCTCGTCTTCGCTCAGACACGGATAGGCTGCAAAAAGCGGGTCATCCGGTGAAACGGTTTCATACGACTCACCGGGTAACGGAAATCGTTCGAAGAGAGACAATTTTTGCGCGGGGCAGGTTGGATTTCCAAAGCCGCTGACAAGCACCGGCTTACGCGAGAACGAAGCCGCGACCATCGCGAGAAACGGAACGACTTCCGGATCGAGCCGGTTTCGCGCGAAGGTTACCGTCATGCTCGATCCTTGCATCGATGCAAACGCAAACGGCACGCAGAGCGACTCGAGGCGAAGGTTGCGTTCTTCCGTAATGTCTGCGCTGAACGTGCCTGCCGTGCACGGGAAGCCCGAAGCGTCCTTCAGCACGTCCGTGAGCCGCCGGCTCCATTGCGCTGCTTCACGCGCTCCGATCGACTCGGTTTCGTGGCCGCCCGTGCGCAGCTTCCCACGCGGCGGCTGCGAGACGTCTGTAAATGCGTGGCCGATATCCCAGGCAAAGACGCCCGGGTGTCCACGAAGCCGATCTCCGACGGCGCGCGCAAAACGGCTTTGCGCATCGAGTAGGTCGCCGCCATATAAATTCTTCGCTCGCGAGCCGCTTGGCTCGAGCGCCCATTGCGGCAACCAATTGACCCCGCTGTTGTGTCCATTGCACAGAACCGGCACCGTGCGCAATCCGCGCTCGGCCGCGAGCGAGGCGACGGACTCGAGACGATCGAGCATGACCGGGTCGATCGTTTCGGGGTGCGGTTGAAAATCATCCCATCGGAGGAAGAGCCGCACGGTGTCGAGTTCGAGCGCCGCGATACGCGCAAAATCTTCGCCGATCTCGCCGGGATCGAATCGCCGCCACATCTCCAATGCGCTGCGGCGCGGCCAATAGTTTGTTCCAACGGAGAATTGCACGATGTCACGTCTTAGCGACGATCGGCCGGAGTTTCCCTAGCGGGCCATCCCGCAACTATGTTGAACCGTAACCGGTCCAACACGTCACGAGGCAGTACGAAGATGAGTGAAAGAACTGAGCGCGCGATCCTAGCTGGTGGTTGCTTCTGGGGCGTGCAAGAGCTCCTACGAAGTTTTCCCGGCGTCATTTCCACGCGCGTCGGGTACAGCGGGGGCGACGTGCCGAATGCGACGTATCGCAATCACGGCACGCATGCGGAAGCGGTCGAAATAGTATTCGATCCCGCGCAGCTGAGCTATCGGCAGTTGCTTGAATTCTTCTTTCAGCTGCACGACCCCACGACGCTCAATCGTCAAGGGAACGACCGCGGCGCGAGCTATCGTTCCGCGATCTTCTATACAACCGACGAACAGCGCCGCATCGCCGAAGAAACGATCGCCGACGTTGAAGCGTCGGGACTTTGGCCCGGAAAGGTCGTGACGGAAGTTGCACCTGCCGGCGAGTTCTGGGAAGCCGAACCCGAGCATCAGGACTACTTACAAAAATATCCCGACGGGTACACGTGTCACTTCATCCGTCCGAACTGGAGACTGCCTCAGCGCGCAAAAGCCTAACGGCACTGCAGAAATGAGGGAACGCAATGGGCCTCATATCGCGTGGGTTTACCAGCAAACGTGACACTACCGAGACAAAACTTCCGCCTGGTCAGTACCTAACGAAGGACTTTCCGGTCCTCTCAGCCGGACCTACGCCCCGCGTTTCGCTGGATACGTGGGCGTTTTCGATCGCGAACGAAGCCGGCGAATCGAAACAATGGGACTGGAAATCGTTCCGTGCTTTGCCGTCGGAAGAATTTACGGTGGACATTCATTGCGTCACACGATGGTCGAAATTCGACACGGCCTGGGAAGGCGTTTCGCTCGACACGCTATTGCAGGACGTCAAAACATCCGCCGGGTTCGCGCTCGCGCATTCCTACGGCGATTACACGACGAACGTGCCGCTCGCCGATTTACGTGACGGCAAAGCGTGGATTGTGTTCAAGTACGCCGGTAAGGAGCTTGCTCCCGAACACGGCGGCCCTGCGCGGTTGTTGATCCCTCATCTGTATCTTTGGAAAAGCGCGAAATGGGTTCGTGGTATTTCGCTGATGACGAGCGATAAACCGGGCTTCTGGGAGAGTCTAGGCTATAACAATTACGGAGATCCGTGGCGGGAACAGCGGTACTGGGGCGACGTTTGAGTTGGCTCGTCGGCACCGTTACCGAGGTGCACGACGAAACGCCGGCTGCGCGCACGATTGTCTTTGACGTCCCGGATTGGCCCGGACACGTTGCAGGGCAGCACGTGGATGTGCGGTTGACTGCGCCGGACGGCTACTCTGCCGTGCGTTCGTATTCGATCGCGAACGCGCCGACGGCCAATCGCGTGGAGATCACCGTTGTCCGCATCGACGACGGGGAAGTCTCGCCATACTTGACGCAAACGGTCGCGCAAGGCGATCAGTTGGAACTGCGCGGCCCGATCGGCGGATGGTTCGTCTGGCGACCCGCGCAAACCGAACCGGTTCAACTTATTGCGGGCGGCTCCGGCATCGTTCCGCTGATGGCGATGATTCGCACGCGCGCACTTGCGCAAAGTAACGCGCCGTTTCGATTGCTCTATTCGGTGCGCAACCCCGAATCGGTGTTGTACGCCGCCGAATTACGCGAATGTTCGCGCGACGTTTCGATAACATTCGCCTATACCCGCACGGTGCCCGACGGGTGGCCCACCCCACCGGGACGCATCGACGCCGCCGCGGTCGCTGCGCACACGTGGCCCGCAAACGCTGCGCCGCAGTGTTATGTGTGCGGTCCGACACCGTTCGTAGAATCGGCTGCAGATTTGTTGAGAGCTGCCGGTCAAGAACCGGGAAGCATCAAGACGGAACGCTTTGGCCCAACGGGAGGATGAACGATCGTGGATAGGTCGGCACAAACGTTTCTCGATGGTAATGCCGCGGCCGGAGAGTTGCGCGATATCTTCGTTCTCGAGCTGAGCACCGCGACCACACAGTGCGCCTCGTGCGGAAAGATCGCGGCGTTCGCGGAGGCGCGCGTGTACGGCATGGAACCGGGGCTGATCGCGCGATGCAGCGGATGCGAGAACCCGCTCATGCGCGTCGTGAAGAGTTCGGGACGCGTGTGGCTCGATTTGCGCGGCTTGCAGTTCCTCGAAGTTCCGACGTCATCTGTGTAAGTGGCAAAGAACGGCTTGCGCGTCCTCGTCGTCGGCGCGGGTGCCGTCGGCGGATACTTCGGGGGCCGTCTTGCGCAAGCGCGGCAAGATGTAACGTTTCTCGTGCGCGAAGCGCGAGCGCAACAACTCCGCGAACGCGGACTCGAAATACGCAGTCCGCACGGTAACGCCACGATCGCTCCCAATATCGTGACGGCCCGCGAACTTTCTGCGCCTTACGATCTTATTCTGCTTGCGGTCAAGACGTATGCGCTGGAACAGGCGATCCGCGATTTCACCCCGGCAATGGGAGAGCGTTCCGCCGTATTGCCGGTCCTCAACGGTATGCGGCATATCGACGTGCTTTCCGCATCGTTCGGAGCATCCCGAGTTATCGGCGGCGTCTGCGTGGTCGCCACGACGCTCGACGATCAGGGACGGATTCTGCAACTTCGGGACGACCAGCAATTGACATACGGGGAGCTGGACGGATCGCACTCCGCACGAATCGACGCGATCGACGCGACGATGCAAGGGGCGGGTTTTACGGCACGCGTGTCGTCGAGCATTATCTCCGAGATGTGGGAGAAATGGTCGTTCATCGCAGCCGTCGGCGCTTCGACGTGTTTGTTACGAGGTTCGACGAGCGACATTCTTGCCGCACCACGAGGGGTTGAGTTCATGCGCGCGCTCGTCAGCGAATGCGCGGCAGTCTTAGATGCTTGCGGAAATCCGCTGAGCATCGATGGATTCGAGAAGCTACGCGCACGGATGACTAACCCGCAAGACGGTTTAACGTCATCGATGTATCGCGATTTACAAAAAGGCGCACCGCTCGAAGCAGACGCGATCTTGGGCGACTTCTGCGCGCGAGGAGAGGCCGCGGGGCTCTCGTCGCCATTGTTGAGCGCTGCGTTCGCGCAACTCGCAATGTACGAAACTCGGAGGCCGAAAATGAAAGAATCGTTGCCGGATGATCTGCGCGCGGGCTTGGATGCGTACCGCAAGAATGCAAGCGCGGAATCCTGGACGTCGCTCTCGCAACTGCCTGTCGATGGAATGGACGTTCTCGACGCGCTGCAACTCCTCAAACCCGACTTTCCCGATCCGTTACCGCTTCCGGTTGAAGATCTCGTTACGGACAACGACGCATTCTACGAGTGGGCGATGCTGCCCAATCCGGACGACGTCGAGCGCGCAATCGTCGCCGTACTGAACAAGCCGCCCGCGTCCGGCTCGGCGTAAACGACAAGAAGAACGCGCGGCGGCAAGAACCTTACGGCAATGATCCGATCGCTCATTGCCGTCGTTGCATTCGTCGCGCTCCTCACTCCCGCTGCGCCCGCCGCAGAACTGCCCACCGGAAATCAGCTCTGGCGCGAAACCGGTCCCGCCATCGCAGGCGGCCGCGTTACCAGTGTCACCGGATCGGCACACGATCCGAACCTTTACTATCTCGGTGCGGCAGGCGGCGGCGTCTGGAAGAGCATCGACGCAGGTGCCTCGTGGAAACCGGTGTTCGACCAGGAAAGCGTCGGCGCTATCGGTGCGGTCGCGATCGATCCGACGAACGACGACACCGTGTGGGCCGGTACGGGCGAATCGAATCCGCGTAACGACGTCAGCTATGGTGACGGCGTGTACAAGACGACCGACGGCGGCAAGACGTGGACGAACCTGGGGCTCCGTGCAACAAAGTATATTTCACGCATCCTCATCGATCCGAGCAATCCCCAGCACGTGATCGTCGGCGCACTCGGCGACGTCTTTGCCGATTCGCCCGACCGTGGAGCATATGTGACGTTCGACGGCGGCAAGACCTGGAGCAAAACGCTCGACCCGGGTCCGGTCAGCGGCGTCTCCGATCTTGCAATGAGTCCACGTACGCCGAATGTGATCTATGCGGGCGTTTGGGAATTTCAGCGGCGGCCGTGGACCTTTCGCAGCGGCGGCGATCGTGACGGACTCTACCGTTCGACCGACGGCGGCCGCACGTGGAAGCGTCTTACCGGCGGCGGACTTCCCGACGGCATCACCGGACGCATCGGCATTGCCGTTGCACCAACCGATCCGAACCGTATCTACGCGCTCATCGAGTCGCAGCGCGGTATTCTCTGGCGTTCGGATGACGGCGGCACGACATGGGCGCTCGTCAGTTCGAATACCCTCGTCGATCAACGGCCGTTCTATTTCTCACATCTTGAAGTCGATCCGAGCAATCCGGATAACGTCATCACCGCGTCGACGCAGCTTGCTGAAAGTAAAGACGGCGGAAAGACGTTCAAAGCGATCGCGGAGAACGTGCACGGCGACTTTCACTCGATCTGGATTGCACCGAACGACGCGAAGCGGATCATTGCCGGGGAAGACGGCGGGTATGCGCTCACGGTGAACGGCGGCGCGACCTGGGCATTCTGGGCGAATCTTCCGATCGGACAGTTTTACCGCGTCGGTCTCGGCAACGACAATCCGTACACCATTTGCGGCGGCTTGCAAGACAACAATTCGTATTGCGGGACGTCCAACTCGCTCGATCTTTCGGGAAACAGCAACGCGTCATGGTATGCCGTCGTGCAAGACGACGACGGGCAGTGGGCGATTCCCAACCCTGCGAATGCCAACGAAATCTGGTCTGACGGTCAAGACGGCGCACTCTTCATCTTCAAGCGCAGGTCGCGCGAATACACGTATACCCAGCCGTATTTTACGAGCGTCCAGCAGGGTTACAACATCGCAACGAGTCCCTACCGCTTCAACTGGGAATCGCCGATCGGGTTCGCGCCGTGGGATGCACGCATCGCGTGGTTCGGCGGAAACGTCGTGTTTCAATCGACCGACGGCGGATATCGCTGGCGCCCGATCAGTCCTGACCTCACACGCAACGATAAAGCGCATCAGGCGCCCGCGGGCGGCCCGATCACGCACGACGTAACCGGCGCCGAATACACCGACACGATTCTCGACATCGAAGGTTCGCCGCTTTCACGTGGAGAGATTTGGGCCGGCACGGACGACGGCTACGTTCAGTTGACACGCGACGGCGGCGCGCATTGGAAGAACGTCACGCCGCTTGACGCTACGGCAGGCGGACGTTTCGAAACGGTCGCGCCGTCGCCGCTTGAGCGCGGCACGGCGTACGCGGTTGAAAATGCGCATCTCATGGGCGACAGTGCGCCGCACGTCTGGGTGACCCACGATTACGGCACGCATTGGCAATCGATCGCCGGCGGGTTGCCGCCCACGCTGTGGACGCGCGCGATTCGCCCCGACACGCGCAATCGCGACGTCGTCTATCTCGGTACCGAGGAAGGGATGTGGATCTCCTACGATCGCGGTGCGCATTGGCAGAGTCTGCGCAACAACATGCCGGCCGTATCCGTGCACGACATCCGCATTCAACCGCAATTCGACGATCTGGTTATCGCGACGCACGGGCGCTCGATTTGGGTGATGGACGATCTTCGACCGCTTCAAGACTTGCCGCAGGCCCTTGCCGCAGGCGGGATGCTCTTCACGCCGCGCACATCCTACGAGTACAACCTCACGAACAACTACGAGGGACTCTACACGCAATACGCGGCGCCGAACCCGCCGTACGGCGTGCCGATTTCCTACTATCAGCCTGCGCCGCAAGCGCAAGCGCCGCAACTCTCGATCTTGGATGATGCCGGTCACGTGGTGCGCACGTTGCGCGGCACGAACAACACCGGCATCAATCGCGTGCTGTGGAACTTCACGGCCGCGCCCCCGGTGAAGTGGAACGGCGCCGCCAATCCCGCGTTCAAAGGACCCGACGACGGCCCGACGGTCGTTCCCGGACGATATAACGCCCGCATCACGTTGAACGGGCGTACGTTCGAAGCGCGGTTCACCGTCAAACCCGACCCGAAAGCGACGATCACGCTAGCGCAGATGCAGCAGAGCTACGACGCGTTCGCCAAACTCAACCGCATCTATTCGAGCGTCGACGTCATGCTGAATAATCTCGACGTGGTCGGGAAAGCGCTGGAGAGCGAACCGGCGGCAGCGAATGCCGGCGCACAATCTGCGCTTGCTCGCGCTCGTCAGACGCGCACCGCGGTACAGACACGCCTCACCGCAAGTTATACGAACGGTGAAGACTCCGTCTCACGCCCGGGCTCATTGCGCGAAAATCTCGACGGAGCACTGACGTCGCTGCAGTCGTTCCCGGTGCAGGCGATCGTCACGCCCGCGGCGGCGCAATTCTACGCGCGAATCGACGCCGAATACCGCACGGCACGCGACGCCTACAACGAGTACATCCGTTCGATTCCGGCAGTGAACGCAGAACTCGGCAAGGCCGGACTGCAGCCGCTCCCGGCGATTGCGCCTGTCTCGTCACCTTGACCTCAAGCGCAGTCGAGGGTATACGCTCGATATATGAGCGTACATGTTTATGGCTGCAACCACATCGCGATCGAGGTTGACGACGTCGAGCGCGCGGTTGCCTTTTACCAAGACGTTTTCAACCTCGAGAAGATGGATGAAGGCGAGGGTGACGCCTTTTTCCGACTAGGCGATCATCAATTCTTGGCGATGTTCAAAGTCGACCGGGTGCAGACGGCAGGCGTACGACACTTCGGATTGATGGTCCGCGATCGTGCGCAACTCAATGCGGTGCGAGAGAAGCTGACCAAGAAGTACGGCATCGAATTGATCCCGCCGTTTCGCTGCGACTTCCGCGATCCGTTCGGCAATCGCGTTCAAGTTGTGGACTTGCACGACGAGTCGATGGTATGGCTCTTACCGTATCGCGAAGTCCAAGATGCGGGAATTACGTTCGACTAGCCTTCTCGAACTTCGACGATCTCGTCGGCTTCGAGCCCATGCGCTTCACGGTGCACCTTGGCAGCGGCCTCTGCATTCGGGGCGTCGATGAGGCAGAACACCTTGCCGCTCCCTTCGTCGAACCAATACTTCAGGTACTCGACCCCGTATTTATTCTGGGTTTTTAGGTCGGCTTCGTGCGCGTGCATGACCGCGTCCGCGGTTAACCCGTCGACTTTGTGATGAATGTCCATAAAGCGAGGCATATTTTTCCTTTCACTCGTAGTGCCAAATAAGTTCGCCGAATCCGGCATCGGTGCGCTCGAACAGGCACGCCGACAACAGTGCAACCGCCGCTCTATGGCCCGCGGCGCATTCCGCGACGAGCGTCGTCGACGGCGACGAGTGCCGGTCGCGCACGTCGCGACAGTTCAGCAGCGAGCCATTCGCGACCGCCGATTCCTACGGAGCCGAACCGGTCGTAGACGTCGTCGGGACTCCAGGAAGCGACGAAGCGCAACGCGTTTTCGCGAGCGGCATCGTCCAAACTGCGGACGCTGAAGAGATTTGCGGTAGACAGCATACCGCAATGATGCCGGAGCGGCGGCCGCGCCGACACCAACACTCACATAAGCTACTCACACGAATGGCCGGCCGCAGCTTCACGAGCAAGATGCAGCACTTGCTCCGCGCTCAGGTTCGCGCCTTCGCGCAGGCACGAGCCCAAGCTCGCTTCGTCCATGGCGTTGTGGAGACCGGCAATGAGCCGCTCGTAGGTGTAGCGTTCCGTGTTTTCTCGCGAGAACGCGGTATCGTCGAACACCCGCTCGACGTACCCCAAGATGCGTGCCGCAGTCTTGGCGTGCGAATCCGCAAGCGTCGCAGCAAAATGCTGCAGCGGAACGGCCAGAAAAGATCCGTTTGCGTCATCGATCGAACGCAGCGCCATCTCGCGCGCGTCCGCAGACCGTCCGAGTGCGAGCAGATATGCGGACAGATTCGATTCCTGCGTCGCCAACATGTCGCAGCTTTTGCGAAGCATGTCACTCGAGAGATTTTCACTAGCCCGATCGGCTGCGCTCTGCGCTTCGCCGAGTGCGAACTCGGACTCGGCAAGGTTCATGATGACGGTCGGAATCATTCGATCGTCACCCGTGGAACGCGCGAAGTCGAGAACGTCCATCAGAGTTCCTCGCGCCCGCTCGTATGAACCCTGCAATTGCCAAAGGCTTGCGATATAACCGAGTCCGCGCGCGACCATTCGCTCGTCGCCGAGCTCACGATAGATCGCGATCGACCGTTCGAATTCGGCGCAAGCGTCTTCGTAGGCACCGAGCCGCATGTGCGCTGCTGCTTGCTGGCGCAACGCGAGGGCAACGCCGTCGCGCTCCGCGGCTCCGCTGAATACTTCCTCGGCGCGGCGCGCGGCTTCCAGTGTTTGTTCCGGATGAACGAATAGCTCTTGGCGCATACGCGCCAGCGTCAGCCAAAGTTGAGCAGACACTATTTGCGGAAGCTCGCGATCGATCTGCAACGCCTCTTGCGCGCGGCGTGCGGCCTCCGCAGCGAAGCCTTGCACGATCCAGAACTCTTGCAACGCGCACAGGATCGTCGCACCAGCGGCTTTGTCGCATTCATTCGCAAACGCCCAATCGACCGCCGAGAGAAAGTTTTCAAAATCAACTTCGAGAGCGCGTGCCCACGCTGCCGTCGATGGTGCGGTAGGGAGGCCGGCTTTGGCCTTTTCGGCCGCACAGACATAATAGGCAAGGTGCCGGTCGCGCAAGCGCCGCGTTTCCTCAGTATCGGGTGAACGCTCCGAGATATACGCGCGCGTTGTTTCAAGCATGCGATATCGCGTAAGGTCTCCGGCAACGCCGCGAGTGAGTAAGGATTTATCCACCAGCGACTGCACGGAATCGATAAGCGTCCACTCACCCGCTGCCGGGTTCGCACAAACGGCGAGGGCCGCGTCCAGTGAGAAACTGCCTGGAAACACAGCGAGCGAGGTGAGCGTGTACTGCTCGCGCACCGTGAGAAGTTCGTAGCTCCAATCGATCGTTGCGCGCATCGTCTGGTGGCGCGGCAGCATCAGGTCGCTTCCGCCGGTTAGTAGCTGAAAACGCTCGGCGAGACGTGCTTCGAGCTGCTCGAGCGTAAGCAGTTTCATCCGCGCCGCAGCAAGTTCGATGGCAAGCGCTATACCATCCAGCCGCATGCATATGCGCGCTATTGCTTCCCGGTTCTCGGGCGTTACGGCAAAAGCGCCGCTCCCGCGACGCGCGCGTTCGGCGAAAAGTTCGACCGCAGCCCCGGGTGAGAGCGGCGAGAGGCGATAGAGCTGCTCTCCGGGGATATCCAACGGCTGCCGGCTCGTTGCAAGAACGTGCAGTTCGGGATAGGCCTGAAGCGTCTGCGCAACTTGGTGCATCGCGGCAGCGCTAACGTGCTCGCAGTTGTCTACGACGAGCAGTCCCGCCTCACCGAGCATCGCGTCAGCATGAGACGCGATCGCGCACGCAACCGATTCCGCATCGCGCAGTGCTGCAAGGTCAGCAAATCGGGCGCCCCCTGGAAAAGACTCGGATAGCACTTCTGCAACATGCAACGCGAGTCGCGTCTTACCGATGCCGCCTGGCCCGGCAAGCGTGACGAGCGCTGTTTTCTCGACGAGCTCGATCACCGCTCGCACGTCATCGTCACGTCCTATGAGCGGCGTAAACGATCGCGGAAGGCGGTCAAGGGCGCGCGTCGCTTGGGATGTCGCTCGCGGACGTGAAGGACGGGATGCGGCAGCTTCGAGCGCCTCTTTATCTTCTAGTCGAAGGTCCAGTGCGTGGACGAGCAATTCGAGAGTCTTACGCTGTGGAGACTGATTCGCGCCGCGCTCCAGCGCGCTGATGCCGTTCACGCTCATGGCAGCGCGTTCAGCGAGTTCCTCTTGAGAAAGGCCTTGTGCGACGCGTAACTCCCGCAGCAATTCGCCGAAGCGCGTGCTCCCGGCGGGCTTCGCGGAGATCATTGGCTCATGGTGTCGACAAAGTATGAATTGATGATGAAGGTCGGCTTTTGAAGTTGGACGCCTAACCGCCGAGCGAGCCGCATTGCCTGCATTTGAACTATGTGGCCGGGTTATGTGGGTGTTGGTGTTCCCTCCCCTCACGTTCTGCGAGGATCGTCACGTAAGCGATTGTGCTTTACGTCCGTCTCAAAGGAATTCAAATGTACACGGCCTCCCCGAAGAACCCGTCTCCCGAAACGATCCTCGAAACTCGCCGCTCCCGCGTCGTCGAGAGCGAACGGCGTGACTTCAATCTGTTCGGCGGATGGGGACCGCGCATAACGCGCTGATTTTTCCATCTTATGTCGTACGCCCGCGCACGTGCCGGGTGTACGATACGCGGCACATGGTCGCGATTGCATCACGCCCGGTGCGCACGACAGTGGCGGCGATGAGCGCGCTCGTCGTCGCGATGTCGATTTCACGATTCGCGTATACGCCGATTCTGCCGGTGATGATCGAGCAACACGCCTTGAGTCATGAGTTCGGCGCATTGCTAGCCTCGGTGAATCTGCTCGGATACCTTGCCGGCGCCGTACTTGCGTCGACGCACTGGGCGCACAGGCATCGCACTGGTGCGCTGAAGTGGTCGCTAGCTGCAATTGTGGTTACGCTCGCGCTAATGGCCGTTCCGAACGCCGGCACGCTTTGGTCGCTGGCGCGCTTCGTCTCGGGAGTCGCGAGCGCATTCGTCTTCGTACTTGCATCGAGTCTTGTTCTCGATCTTCGCCACACCCCGCACGCGACCGCGCTCTTTTCATCCGTCGGCGCCGGTATTGCGCTGACCGGTATCGTCATTCCGATTGCCTACCGCATATCACCGGACTGGACGACCGGCTGGATCGTAACGACTGCGATCGCGGTAGTGCTTTCAATAGTGACCGCTGCATTGCTGATCGAGCTTCCTTCTTCGAACGTAACCCATCTCAGTGCGGCGCCCTCTCGCCTGAGCGTACGCGGCGCGATCGTTTTGGCATGCTATGGCATCGCGGGATTTGCATACGTCATACCGGCAACGTTTCTCGTCGTACTGGTCGCGAGTGCGCCGGCGTTGCGTGCTTACGCTTTTGCAACGTGGATCGTCGTCGGCGTCTTTGCATGCGCGACGACGTTCCTCTGGGGACCGCTCTCTACGCGGTTCGGAAAAGGCGCGACACTGAGCGCAGCATTACTACTGCTCGCCGTATCGTGCGCTGCGCCGGTAAGCGGCAACGGACTCCTCCCCGCGCTGGTCGCTTCGTTCAGTCTCGGCGCGTCGTTCATGGCGGTTTCAATGCTGGCAATCGGCATCGTGCGCGATCTCGAGCCGCATCAAAGCAGCCGGCGTATCGGTCAGGCGACGGCGATCTTCGGCATCGGTCAAGTGCTTGGCCCGGCATTCACCGGTCTTTTATATGCATCGCTTCACTCATACGGTCCCGCATTCATCGCCGCTACGGGTTTACTCGTGCTCGCGAGCGCATGCATTGCGATCACGTTTCGCCAAAGGGAAGTCCAATGAAACGAACGGTTCCATTTTTTGAGTCGCCGATCGTTCTTGCTCCGCTCGGCGGACCCGGAACGGTCGAACTGACGGCTGCGGCCTGCAACGCGCGCGCATTCGGTTCTCTCGCGTGTCAGTACAGCGATCCCGAGCGCATGCGCCGCGACATCGCGCGTTTACGTACGCTGACGGATAAACCGTTCGGTCTCAACCTCTTCATGAACAATGACCCGCCGCCGGTCGATGCGGACCACCTTTCGCGCGCGCATCAGCGGCTTCACGTCTATCGCGACGAACTCGGCGTTCCGCGGCCGGAAGTACCGCAGTCACCGCCGCTGTATCACGACGAACAGATGCGCGTCGTGCTGGAAACACGCCCGCAAGCGTTCAGTTTTACACTTGGCATTCCGTCCGATGCCGTCATTGCGGAACTGAAGGCGGCGGGGATCTACACGATCGGGACCGCGACGACCGTCGAAGAAGCCGTCGCGCTGGAACGCGCAGGCATTGAAGCCGTCTGCGTGCAGGGAGCGGAAGCCGGAGGTCATCGCGGCACGTTTCTGCATTATGAGGTGCTGCCGCTTATTGGAACCCTCGCGCTCGTGCCGCAAGTCGTCAAGGCGGTTTCAATACCGGTTATCGCTGCGGGTGGCATTGCCGATGGAGACGGCATTGCGGCCGTCTTGCTGCTCGGAGCATGTGCGGCACAACTCGGCACGGCATTCTTACTCGCAGACGAAGCGGGAACCGCGACTGCGTATCGGGACGTGTTGAAGCACGCATCCGCCTCAGATACGATCATCACTGAAGCGTTCTCCGGCAAGCCGGCGCGCGGCATTGCAAATCGCGTTACTCGCGAACTCGCCGATCCGCGCGAGCGCGCCCCATACCCGCATCAAAACACGATGACGCGCGATATTCGCAATGCTGCAGCCTCGCAAGGACGCTCCGAGTTTCTTTCGCTCTGGGCGGGACAAGCATTTCCGCTCGCGCGGGAAGCTTCCGCCGCGGAGATTATCGAATCGCTTCTGGCGCAGACGCGCGTCGCGCTTCGATCGCGCGAATAACCGCGATCATATCGTCGTCCGCAAAGCCTAAGTCGTACGTCTCGCGAAAAAGTTCGTAACAAACGTCCAGCAGCGGCGCTGCAATTCCGGCACGCCGCGCAGACTCCGCGATCAGGCGATTGTTTTTCAAGACGTCAAAAACCGCGGCCTGGACGGAACAATCCCCGGAGATCAATTTCGCGAGTTTCCCGCGAGAGACGGCGCTCGCCATCGGTCCGGCATCGAGTACGGCGCGAAATGCTTCCATGTCCAGCCGCTGCTGCCGCGCAAACTGTACGGCCTCCGCTAGCCCCGTCACCATGGTGATCAGGAAGAGATTCACGGCAAATTTCATGAGCGATGCATTGGGAACCTCACCGCAGCGAATTGCATCGCGGCACATCACGTTCAGCAGTGGCAACGCTCGTTCGACGGCACGCGGCGCACCGGCAATCATCGCAACGAGCTGCGCGTCTTCGGCTGGTTTGCGCGATCCGGAAACCGGCGCTTCGACGTAAGATCCGCCGGCGCGCACGATATCGGCTTCGAGATTAGCAGAAAACTCGGCCGATACGGTCCCCATCTGCACGATCGTCCGGCCCGCGACGTTCGACACGAAGGCATCACCGTCGCGATCGAGTACGCTATCGATTGCCGTTTCGTCGGCGAGCATCAAGATCACGATTCCAGCCCGAGCAAAGATCTCGCGAGCGCTGGTAGCGACGGATGCACCTGCCCCTTCGATTGCCTTGCATTTGTCGATCGAACGATTCCACACGACAAGCGGCACGGCAGAACGTAGAAGATTCCGCGCCATCGGCTCGCCCATGACGCCCAAACCAATGAACCCAATCATCATGGCCCGGCCTTCCCATCCGCGCGGTAGACAGGCCTGTGTACGAAAAGTACACAGGCCGGTGTACTTCGAGCACTGAACGCTCTTCCATGGATCTGGCGATCAAACGCTCCGAACTGAAAGCGCACATCGCGCACGTGGCGGCACAGCTTTTCTACGAAGAGGGCATCCACGCGGTCGGCGTGGACCGGATCGCTGATAAAGCGCAGATTACCAAACGCACGCTGTATCACCATTATCCGTCAAAGGATCAGCTGATCGCAGCCGCGCTTCGCGTCGCGCCGCTCGTCGAATTTCCGCGCGAAGGCGCGCCGATCGAACGCATCATCGGTGCGTTTGAGATGCTCGGCGAGTTTTTGACGAGCTCGAAATACCGCGGCTGTCCATACATTATTTTCACCGCAGAGCTGATCGAGCGCGGTCATCCCGCACGACAAATCATCGAACGCCGCATCGAGAAGCGGCGCGGATGGTTTTACGAGATGGCCGAACGAGCGGGTGCAGCGGATCCGGCTCTTCTCTCGGAACAACTCGACGTGCTCTTTGACGGAGCAATGGCATCGGGTACAAAACGCGGCGATCTTGCACCGGCAAAGGCTGCGCTATCGGCGGTCAAAACACTTGTAAATCTCGCCACCTCGACTAAGGATCGATTGTTCCCAGACCTTTCAAAGAGCTAGGATATCACCATACGGCGTCAGTCGACGGCCGTGTCCGCTCGCAATACCACGCAGCAGCTGCCGATGCGTCCGTATCGCATTGGAGCGCGCGTATGAAACAGTATCGATCGAAGGCGGCGCAAACGCGGTCGCTGTACCAACGCAGCCCGCAGAAGGTCTCTCTTACCGGTACGGGCAGCGGTGGTCAGTGCGTCCGGAAAGGGATGGAGTGCTATCCGCCGCTACGGTGCCGCCCAGGCCTTGTGTGTGTCGGATTTATTTGCCTCATGGCTCGCCGCGTGTGGATACGCTCAACGACGTTGTGTCGGTCGTTGATGCGAAAATTGACACGCGAAACTATCGTGTTCGCAAAGACATCGTTGACTTCGGTCGATTCGCTTATGTTTCAGGTGCGCAAGGAGACCGCACGGCTGTTATCGATACGACCGAGAATCGGAGTTAGACGACTTGCTGCAAGTCTAATCGGTGCGCATAACGTTCCTTAACAGATTCTGAGCGGCAACGCAATGTTATATCGTGTTAGCCGATCTCTCGAAAATTGTCACACTTTTCGCGGGCCGTTCGTCGCTTATACGTTGTATACGCAGGTCTCGTTCGGACGCTTCATCTTTCATCTTACGCAGCGCAAGCTGTGGTATGACGGGCTTCCCGTTACCCTGAAGCCGAAAGAGGCCGAATTTCTCGCCGTCCTCGGTGAGCGGCGGCCGGAGATCGCAACACGCGACGAGATCATCGAGCGCTTGTGGATGGGCTCCGCGAGCGACGCGGCACTCAATCAAACCGTGTACCGCCTTCGTCAAACACTGGCACGGTATGACTCGTCGGCGTATATCGAAACGGTTCCCGAGCGCGGTTTCCGGCTGGCGGGCGAATCGCCGATCGACGCACACAAGCATCGTCCCGACGCGCTGCGCCCGGCGTTTTCACTCTTTCAAAAAGCGGTCTCGCTCTATCGGCAGCGCAGTGAGAGTGCCATTCTGCAGGCGATCGAATTATTGGAACGCGCCTGCGAGGACGAGCCCGAGTACGTGCCGGCGCTCGAAACCCTCGCGAGCGCATACTGCAATGCCGGCGTTCGCCTATTTTATCCGCCCTTGCACGCATATTGGCGCGCGCGAACCTTGATCGAACGGGTCATCACGATCGATCCGTCGTCGTCGCGCGCGTTCGCAACGCTGAGCACCCTGCTGCTCTTCTTCAACGCGAATCGCAGCGATGCGCGGTTAGCAGCCGAGCGCGCCATTCTACTCCGCCCGAACGGATCGGTCGCACACAGCGCCGCGGTATGGGAGCGTCTCTCGCGCCGCGACTATATTGCCGCATTGACGCAGGCAGATCTCGCGGTGACGGCGGCTCCGGCATCGTCGCACTCCACTGCTCTCTTCGGCACCGCACTCTACATGGCGCGCCGATATGACGAGGCGCACCATGCCTTCGAAACGGCACGCGCGCTCGACGACAATCACGCGATGGCAATTTTTTACGACGGCTGCGCCTATGCGATGCAGGGTGAGTTCCGAAAAGCTGACGAGACGTTCGCCATGATCGGCGGCTCCGACATGTCGACTCGCGTCATTGCCGCGCGCGGATACGTTGCGGCGAAACGCGGCGACACGGCGGGGGCGCGCCGGGCGATGTCGACGCTTCGTACGGCCACAATTCCCTCGCACGTGTCACTCTGTGCCGTGCAACTGGCGATGAATGACCATGCGGGCGCAGCCGCAACGCTCGAGCACGCGCTGCATACGCGAGAGCCGGGATTGTTTCTGACCGTCGTCGATCCGATGTACGCGCCGCTGCAGCATCACTATCCGGCACTTATTGCCGCAATCGAACGTGGCCGCCCGGAACAGTGCGACCGTTGTGGAACGGAGCTAAAGATCAGGCGACTGCGCGAAATCCATCAGCTGGAACTTTGCTGGGATTGCCGGCGCAACGCGCGCCCGTTTTACTTAGACGGAATCTCGCACGATTCGAAGGCGACGTCGTAAACCGCGACGCCGGCTCCTTGTGGCACGAGCTTGAGCTCGTGCGCGCCGTAGGTTTTATTCATCACGATGCGATACGCGCGCGATGTATCGACGTTCACGTAGGACGTTCCGGAAGAGTCGTAGCGAACGTCCGCGCCGGCATCATCGCGAGCGAGCGGCTTATCGTCTTGCAAGATATTCGCGCGCGTCGTACCGTGTCCGGGCGTCAGGACGGCCGTAACTTCGATTGCCCGATAGGGCATGAGAAAATAACCGCTGCCTCCGCCGAAGACGAGGGCCTCTTTCGTTGCATGCCAGTAGCCGTCGAGGTAGACGCCGCCGTCTTTATGCGCGCTGCGATCCGCGTATTCGATGTCTTCAGCGGGGTTACCGAAACGGGGAGCGTCGGCGACCGGCGTGTTTTCAATAAGCACTTCGGGCGTGTGCGGATAACATACGGCTCCCGGCTTGTCGTAACTATCTTCCGGCAGCAACGCCATTGGTTGCGGCAGCGCGGCGCCTTTCCGATCGACGCGGATCAATGCCTGAATGTTGCGTTCGGTCTGCGGATAGTTTCCTTCGCCGATCTGTGTCTCGACTAAACGCCCCTGCTGGTCGAAGAGCATCTCCGTCGGCCACTCATTGATGCCGTACCGGTTCCAAATCGCGCGGCGATCGTCCAAGGCAACCGGCCAGTCGATGCCGAGGCGCTTCATCGCGCCGGAAACTTGGCTCGCCTCTCCCGAAAATGAAAATTCGGGCGTCTGCACGCCGACGATCACCAAACCATCGCTGCCGTAGCGCTTGTTCCACTCGCGCAGATACGGCAACGTGCGCAAGCAATTCAAACACGTGTACTCCCAGAAGTCGACGAGCACGATTTTACCGCGAAGTTGCGCCGGACTAAGCGGCGGCGTTCCGATCCATTGCGTCGCACCGTCGAACGCCGGCATCGATGAGCCGCTTGTTAACGCGCAGAGCAGAGCAGCTAAAACAAGCGAAAAGGCACTGGACGCGCGACGGCTGCCGGCTTCCAGTGCCTCCACGTTTTCCGTGCGTTCGGGATGCATGTCACTCACTCCCAGAACATCGTGACATACTCCTTTTGTTTCCGCTTCACATGAGTCAACACCCTACACCTTTACGGTGAGTTGGAAGAACACATTGAACGGTGACGGGACAGAACCCGCATCGGAGAGCGGGCGCGGGCTGTACGACTCCGTCTCAAACGACGGCGGACTGAAACCGTTCGCTGCGGTATCGAACGGACTCGTGCCGTTGTAGAAGTTCGAGACGTAGAAGCTGTTGGCTTGATATCCGCAGATGTACGGCGACGGCGCGAACGCGTTCGTCCAAGACGCCTTCGTTCCGCCGAAGCAGCTGTGGAACAGATTCGCGAGCGTCACGTTCGCGGAGAGCCGCGGCGAGATATCGTAGTTGAAGGACAGGTTTCCGACCATCAACCACGGGTTGCGATACTCGCCGGGGTACGCGAACGATCCCGTTTGCGGATTCGGAATAAACAACTGACCCGCAGCGTTCGAGAACGTTCCGGCCGCCGTCAGCGCGTCGCATGCGAACGGATCGGTGTTCGGCGATGCGAGGGTGATGCCGGAGCTCGTGGCGTTCTGGGTGCACACGCGCGGATCGACGCCGGTCACGTCGAGCGGACCGCCGTATGCCGAACCTTCCACGACACTCAATGAGAATGTTGTCGCGAACTTCTGCTTACGATAGTTCAGAAGCCACTCCAAATTCCACGGCGAGTCGTAGTAGGTGCTTGCCGGATTGTTCGTCGGCGAAAGCCCCGTATCGGCCGGCGAGTACCAGCCGCTCGTATTGAGCAATCCTTGCTGACCCATGTTGTAGTACGGATTGGTGACAGCGACTCCGCCGAACGCTCCGCAACTCGGTGAAGCAACACCGGGACTCGGATTGCCCGCAGCGTCTTTACCGCCGGAGCAGTAGTAGGGCGAACCGCCACCGCTCTTCGTCAGCAAGTTGAACTGGCTGATCGCCTGATTGACGGCGTTGAGCTGATTCGTTCCGAACCAGTTCGTGTATTGCACTTTCGCGTCGGTATACGTCAACGCGAGTTGCGTCGAGAGACCGTCCTTCGAGAAGTCGCCTTTCGTGAACGCGAGTTCGGCACCGGCCGACTTGAAGTTACCGACCGGCGCTTGCGTCACGAAATTCGGTCCGATGAAGGATTGCTCTTGATACCCCGTCGTGTAGTTGTAGAACGGCGAGATCTTGAAGCTCATGTCCGTTCCGTGAATGTGGTGCTCGAGCGAGAGATCCGCTTGCGTCGCACTCATTGCGGGAATCGGATGGAACGGCGTGTAGAAGCCGAGCGGCAAGGTTGCGTTCCACGTCGAGAGGCTGTTGCCGGAAGCGTTGAGATACTGCAGCGACGCGGAGATCGGCGGTTCCGTGTAACGCCCGATGGAACCGCGCCACACGGTATCGGGCGATTCGGTGAACGTCGCGGAAAGCCGCGGCGAGAGATCTTGGATCGTGTACGACGATGGTGAGATCGCCGAGAACGACGGATGCGAATATCCCGCGGGGATTCCGTTCGCATATCCCGGCACGACCGTGCCGGCCGCGCAACTCGGCGTGTACACCACTGGTGCGGGCGGCGGCTGACCGGGCAGCAACGGCTTCGTCAACACGACACCCGAAGCGTTCTGACAAACGTCATTCGAGATGATCTGCGCGTAGAAGTCGGTGGCCTCGCCCGGGTTCGAGACGAGCCCGTACTGATAATCCTCGTACCGAAGTTGCGCGTTGAACAACAACCGGTCGTTCGGGCGCCATTGATCGCTCAGCGCGACGAACGCGAACTGCGGCTTGACGGTATTGAGCGTGCCGCTTGCGTTCCCGTTCCAAAGCGTCACCCATTGCGCTCCGGCGAGTGATGCCGGACTTCCGGCCGGCGGTGTTCCGGTTGGACCCGCAACCGCGTCGCTCGCGTACGAGCCGCCCGGTGCGCACCCGACCGTCGCTCCCGTCTTGGGATTCACGGCCGATTGCCCCGTCGCCGGATCCCAGCACGAGAACACGCCGTTGCTCTCGCTGACGAGACCAATCGGCGATGCGAGATTGGTAAAGCCGGTGTTGTTGAAACGCACGACGTTTGCGGTCGTGTAGTTTGCTGTTAATTGCAGCAAGTGTTGGCTCGTCATCTGGTCGACGAGTTCGAGCTGTCCGCCGCCGGTGTGCGTGATTAAATCGTAATTTGCCGCGACGCCGGAGAAGCATGGTCCGATCCCGTTGTTTACGTAGCAATCTTGCGCAGAATTCGCACCGGCTTGCGTCCAATCCGAGAAGAACGTATAGCCGAAAACGCGGGCAAACGCATTGCTCGAGAATTGGTGCGTGTATTGGAGTTTCACGATGCCTGTGTCATTCATAATCCCGTCGCGCAAGCCGGCGGGAAGCTCGGACTGAAAGCCCCGGTTCGTCGGGCTACTCGGTTGATAGTATTGCGACGTCGACAAGTTACCGATCGGCGTGCCGAACGGTGCGTTGTAGATCGTTGCATCCACATATGCCGGATAGTTCGAGTACGGCTTCGGGGTGCACGCGTTGCCGTTGACGTTGACGCTCGTCGATGGATTGCAATACGCGTTTCCAAAGAGCGCGTTTGTGTACGCGGCGTACCCGCCGGCATCGTTCGGGCTCGTGTAGAATTGCGTATTCAACATCGACGTACTGCCGAGCAGTTGAATGTCGTCCGACGTTCCGTTCTTCTGCGGGATCCGGAAGTGGAAGTTTGCGACGTTCTCGCGGTCGGCAATTTGCGCCGGCGTCGTGACGTTGCCGTACAGCCCGTTGAACGGGACGTAGCAATTGTTTCCGCCGGCGTCGGCGATGACCCACGGAAGCGATGCGACGGAACCCGGTGTCGTGGACGTTCCCGGGAGACATTCCGGCGACTCCGAACGTGCCGCTCCATTCAATTGCGGGCCGACCGCAACAAGACTCTGACCGGTATACATTCCGGTCGGATCGTTGGTCATCGAACCGCCGTTATCGTTGTTTAAATAACGGAACCCTTGGTTGTATCCGCTCAAGCCGACGTAATAGCTGAAGCGGCGATCCGGCGTAGCGCCGCCCGCTTCAACTTTTGCCTGGTGATAATAGGTCGGCGAACCGAGTCCGCCTGAGAGATCGAGATAGCCGGGATAGGTACCGGTCTTAAAGACCTGATTGATGAATCCCGACGTGCCGGCGGATGCCGACGAAGACGGGCCGCCGCCCGTGTAGACTTGCAGTTCTTGCAATCCGAGATTCGACTCGGTCGACGAGTTGTAGTTGTCGAACGCGCGGTTGACGGGGATGCCGTCGTATTCGAACCCGGTGAAGAACGATTGCGATCCGCGAACGTAGGTGGGTTGATTCCATCCCATGCCGCCCGAAGGCACGGTCACACCGGGTACCGACGAGATTGCCGAATACGCGCTGTTCAAGTTGCCGCCGCCCCCGAGCACGCTCGTGGTCGTAATCGCTTGTGAATTAACGCTGTAGATGTCCGAGCCGACGCCCGCTTTCACGAGCGAACCGGCGGACGTTGCCGACACTTTCGCGATCGTCTTCAGCGCTTTTTCCATCCTGAGCGACAACGTTAAAACGTTGTCGGCAAAGACGGTAACGCCCGCATATGAAACGGGCTGATAGCCGTCCTTTTCAATCGAGATCGTGTATGTGTCGGGTGCGAGTGAGAGGAAGTTGAATCGTCCCGATGCGTCGCTGGCTCCGTTGGCGCTTTGCGACGCCGAAACCACTCTGACGGACGCACCTGCAATTGGACTTCCGGCTGTGTCGGAGACGACGCCGCTGATTCCACCCGTTGTACCGGCCAGTGCCCACGTTACCTGGCCGAAGACGAGTGCAACCATCGCGAACGCCGTCGCCGCACGTCGAAAGATCTGACGTATCATGCGATGCCTTTCAAATGATTAGAGGTTGCTGAGCAGGTTGCTCATGCCGCCATCATGGCATCGCATCGCAGTGTTAGCTTAACACCGCGTAACGTGATCTCACATTACATAACACTCGAAACGGGCGCAGGCGAGTGAAGCCCGTGCACGTTCCCTTCGGAATCTTTGATCATCGCCCAACCGCCCCACGGCTCCGTGCGCGGCCCGTCTGTGACGGCGACACCACGGCTTTGCAGATCTTTGCATGCCGTGTTGACGTCGTCGACTTCGAAAATAACGCGAACGAAGTTCTCGGGATCGACAACTTCATCGACAACCGACAACGTAAACGACGCCTGCCCGCCTTTGGGCGCAACGGTTACCCACCGCATCCCCTCGCCCATCGGCGCGTCCATCGTCTTCTCCCACCCGAGCGTCTTCGTATAAAAATCGATTGCGCGATCGATATCGCTCACAGGCAAAGTCACGACCGAAATATACATCGCTCACATCTCCTTCACGACTCAACGATAGATCTATACTACAGGTCATCTCAAGGCGAAAATGCAAGCCGAATCCCAAACAAGCAAGCCGACCCTGGGAGCGCTTCCTAGCGCTCGCAAACGCGCACCCGGTGTTACAATCAAGTCCCCTCGCCTTCGACGTTTGGAGGGACTTGTGTTTCCTGCGCAGTTCACCTACGAGCGCGCGCGGAGTGAAGACGAAGCACTCGCAGCGCTCGCCAAATACGGTTCCGATGCGCGCATTCTCGCGGGCGGCCAAAGTTTGATTCCCGCCATGCGGTACCGTTTGGCGCGACCGGGCGTCCTCATCGACATCAATCCCATTACTGCGTTCGAGTACATCGAAGAACGCGACGGCTATTTGTCGGTCGGAGCAACCGCGCGCGACTACGCGATCGAAATGTCGTCGCCTATTCGCTCGCGGTATCAATTGCTTGCGGCGACGAGCAAGGTGATTGCCGATCCGGTCGTGCGGCAAACCGGCACGCTTGCGGGCAGCCTCTGCCACAACGATCCCGCAGGCGATTGGCCCGTCGCAGCGCTCGCCGCGCGCGCGCAAATCGTCGTACGAGGCGTGCGAGGAACGCGGCTAGTCTCAGCGGATGACTTTCTCGTCGATTCGTTTACCACCGCCGTCGGAGACGACGAGATGGCCGTCGAGGTGCGGTTTCCGAAACCGCCGCCGCTAACGTACGGTGCGTATCATAAGATCGAGCGAAAAGTCGGCGATTTCGCGACCGCGTGCGCCGGCGTGCAACTGACGTTCGACACCGGCGGACGCGTCGCCGCGGCCGGAATCGCAATCGGTGCCGTCGGCGCAAAAGCGCTGCGCGTTGCGGACGGCGAGATGATGATGACAGGGTACGTTCCGACCGAGGAGCTGATCGGCGAGGTTGTCGAGGTAGCAAAGCGCGTTGCCGATCCCGTAGCCGACAATCGCGGCTCAGTCCAGTACAAGCGCGAGATGGCCGGCGTACTCGTCGGCCGCGCATTGCGTGACGCTTGCCGTCTTTCCGGCTTGAAAGGAGAAGGCGCATCATGGTGATCTCCGTCGTTGTCAACGGCACACGATACGAGCGCGACGTCGAGCCCCGCATGCTCCTTGCGTACTTCTTACGCGAAGAGTTACGCCTTACGGGAACGCATGTCGGCTGCGATTCGTCGAGCTGCGGATGCTGCACCGTCGTCCTCGATGGGACGCGCGCGGTGAAGTCGTGCACGATGTTCGCGGTCATGGCGGACGGACACGCGATTACGACCGTCGAGGGACTCGAGCAGAACGGCAAACTGCATCCGCTGCAGCAAGCGTTTTGGGATAATCACGGCTTACAGTGCGGGTTCTGTACGCCCGGCATGATGATGACCGCGTACGCGATGCTCAGACACACGCCGAATCCGTCGGAGCGCGAGATACGCGAAGGTATCTCCGGCAATCTCTGCCGCTGCACCGGCTACAACAACATCGTCAAAGCGATCGCACAAGCCGCCAAAGAGCTGACGACCGTGGAGACCGTCACCGATGAAATCGCTGCTCCGCAAAAGGAAACGGTGCCATCATGACCGCAACGCTCGGCGTTCCGATGAAGCGCAAGGAAGATCCGCGCTTTATTCGCGGCAAAGGACGGTATCTCGACGACATCGTGCTTCCGAACATGCTCTATCTCGCCCTCGTGCACAGTCCCTATCCGCACGCGCGCATCAAGAGCATCGATAAAAGCGCCGCGCTGGCGGTGACCGGCGTCAAAGCGGTGATTACGGGTGAAGATCTTAATGCCGCGAAACTCGAATGGCTCCCAACGTTCCATGGCTTCGACAAGCAAATGGTTCTCGCATTCGGCAAAGTGCTTTACCAATACCAAGAAGTCGCGGGCGTCATTGCGGAGACGCGCGAAGCCGCGGCCGATGCCGCCGAACTCGTCGAAGTCGAGTACGAACCGCTCGATCCGGTCGTCGATCCCTTCGAGTCCATGAAAGATGCCGTCATTCTTCGCGACGATCGCGAAGAAAAAACCAACCATATCTATCATTGGGAGGTCGGCAAACGCGACGAAACGGATGCCGCACTCGCAGCATCGCCGGTGCGTATCAAAGAGCGCATCGTCGCTCCACGCTGCCACCCGGCACCGCTCGAACCATGCGGTGCGATTGCGGACATGAATACGGCCACGGGACGCCTCACCGTCTACTTGACGTCGCAAGCGCCGCACGTGCATCGCACGGCGTTCTCGCTCGTGACCGGCATCCCGGAGGATAAGATTCATATCATATCGCCCGATGTCGGCGGCGGGTTCGGGAACAAAGTTCCCGTCTATCCCGGGTACGTTGTCGCCACCGTCGCGTCGGTGATTCTCGGCATTCCGGTCAAGTGGGTGGAATCTCGTACCGAGAATCTCACCACGACCGGCTTCGCGCGCGATTATCATATGGACGTCGAACTCGGAGCGACCACCGACGGGAAACTTACTGCATTGAAAGTTTCGACCGTCGCCGACCACGGCGCGTTCGACGCTGCCGCCGATCCGCGAAAATATCCGGCAGGAATGTTTGGGATCGTGACGGGGTCGTACGTGTTTCCTGCGGCCTTTGCGCAAGTCGATGCGTACTTCACGAATAAACCGCCCGGCGGTATCGCTTATCGCTGTTCGTTCCGCGTTACCGAAGCGGCCTATGCAATCGAGCGCGCGATGGACATTCTCGCATCCGAACTCAAGATGGATCCGGTCGAGTTGCGATCGCTCAACTTCATCAAGAACGAGCAGTTCCCGTTCGCAACGCCGCTCGGGTTCGTCTACGACAGCGGCGATTACGAAACGACGATGCGCAAAGCGCTCTCGCTCATCGGATACGACGATCTGCGGAAAGAACAAGCAGAGAAACGTCAGCGCGGCGATCTGATGGGGATCGGCGTCTCGACGTTCACGGAAGTCGTCGGTGCGGGGCCGGGCAAACACTTCGACATCCTCGGGATCAAGATGTTCGATAGTGCGGAGATCCGCATCCATCCGACAGGCGCCGGCATCGTGCGCGCCGGAACGCGTCATCAAGGTCAAGGCCACGAAACGACGTGGGCGCAAATTGTCGGTGAAGAGCTCGGACTCGATCCGCAAGATCTTCTCGTCGAAGAAGGCGACACCGATACCGCACCGTACGGGCTCGGCACGTATGCGAGCCGCAGTACGCCCGTTGCCGGTGCCGCGCTCGCACTGGCTGCGCGCCGCGTTCGCGAAAAGGCACGCAAAATTGCCGCGCACTTGCTCGAAGCCTCCGAAGACGACGTCGAGTGGAAGGACTACAAGTTTTCTCTCAAAGGCGTGCCGGGCAAAGCGGTGACGATGAAAGAGGTCGCCTTTGCCGCGTACACCAATCCGGCGCCGGATTCCGAGCCCGGCCTCGAGGCGACATATTACTACGATCCGCCCAACATGACGTTTCCGTTCGGCACGTATGTCGCCGTCGTCGACATCGATCGCGAAACCGGCGCGGTCGACGTGCGGCGCTTTCTTGCCGTCGATGATTGCGGCACGATCATCAATCCCATGATCGTCGAAGGTCAAGTGCACGGCGGTTTGACCGAGGGCTATGCGATCGCGTTCATGCAAGAGATTAAATACGACGAAGCGGGCAACAACCTCAATACGAACTTCACCGAATACTTGGTTCCGACCGCGCTCGAATCGCCGTCGTGGGAAACGGCGCGTACCGTTACCCCGAGTCCTCATCATCCGCTAGGAGCGAAGGGCGTCGGCGAAAGTCCGAACGTCGGTTCACCGCAGGCATTCGTCAACGCCGTCATGGACGCGCTTTCACCGCTCGGCGTGCGCCACATCGACATGCCGCTGACCCGCGAAAAAGTTTGGCAAGCAATCCGGGGAGCCACGGCGTGAATCTGCAGTTTAGCGGCAACGAAGTGATCTCACGTTCGAAGACGGACGTGTGGAACTTCGTTAACGATTCCAACAGTGTCGCGCCGTGTTTGCCCGACGTGATCGATTATCAAATCAAAGACGAGCATCATTTCGATGCGACGGTCGGCGTAGCCGTGGGTCCGGTACGCGGGAAGTTCAAGTTCAAGATCGAGATCGATCCGCAGAGCGATGGCGAACACGTCAACTTGAACATTTCCGGCGGCGCGCTCGGAAGCGTCGTCGACGTCGCCGCCGATGCAGACATCACCGGCGACACAACCTCGACGGCACTTGACTGGAACGCAACTGCATCGGTGCGCGGGCCGGTCGCAACCGTCGGCGGCCGCGTGCTGCAAACGCAAGCGCAACGCATTATCGGCGCCACGTTCTCAAACATCAAGACGCAGCTCTCGAACCGGACGACCGCATCGTGAGCGACACATACGCGATTGCAATCGTCGTCGGGCGCGAGCCTCCTGTGAGTTCGCACTTGGGCGATCGCGCGATCGTGCATGCCGACGGCCGGATGGAAGGATATATCGGCGGCTCTTGCTCGCGCGATATCGTGCGGCGGCAGGCGTTGGATACACTACGCACCGGTGAACCGCGCCTGGTCCGGATTACACCCGATGATGTGGATACGGGCGACGAACGCGACGTCATCACCGTGCCGATGCATTGTGTTTCCGAAGGCGCGGTGGAGGTGTACATCGAGCCTCTGTTACCGAAGCCGAAACTCATTCTCGCCGGAATGACGCCCGTCGCCGAAACGCTCTCCGAGATCGCGCCGGCACTCGGCTATAACGTCGTTCGCTTCGTTGATGACGACGAGCTTTGCGACGTCGACGGAACGGCCATCGACGGCCTCGCTGACTATGTCGACGGACTCGATGCGGACGTACGCGCGCGAAGCGCAGCCATCGTTGCGTCACAAGGTCACTACGACGACAAGGCGCTGACGGCGGTGCTCCGGCACGAACTCGCGTACGTCGGGTTGCTTGCCAGCCGGGTGCGTGGACTCGGAGTGCTCAGCGCCGTGGAAGAAAACGGAATCGTACGCGAACGCCTGCGATCCGTGCACTGTCCTGCCGGTCTCGCGCTCGGCGCGCGAAAGCCCGCCGACGTAGCAATTGCGATTCTGGCGCAAATTGTTGCCGCGAATGCGTCGCGCGCAAGCGCCGCGATCGCCGATGCGGAATCGCACGCCACGCACTGCTCATGACCGCCGACGACATCGCGCGGCGCTTCGCCGAGCGCGGCTATATCGGCGGTGAAGAACTCTCCGTCGCACTCGAACTCATGCTCGCGCTCGAAAAGCCGCTGCTAATCGAGGGTCCGGCGGGCGTAGGAAAAACCGAAAGCGCAAAAGTTCTCGCCGACGTGTTGCAAACGCGCCTCATCCGGCTGCAATGCTACGAAGGACTCGATGCCGCAAGTGCGCTCTATGAATGGAATTATCCAAAGCAGTTGTTGCGCATCAGGCTCACCGAAGCCGAACACGAATCGGTCGAAGAACGCGAGAGCGAGATTTTCAGCGAAGCGTTCTTGCTGCGACGGCCGCTTCTGGAAGCGATCCTTGAAGAACGCGCTCCGGTCTTACTGATCGACGAAATCGATCGTGCCGACGAAGCGTTTGAAGCATTCCTGCTCGAGTTGCTCGGCGAATTCCAAGTGACCATTCCCGAACTCGGGACGATTCGCGCGCGACGCCGCCCAGCCGTCATTCTGACATCGAACCGTTCGCGCGAACTCTCGGACGCGCTCCGCCGCCGCTGCCTCTACGTCTGGATCGATTATCCGTCCGTAGAGACGGAGATTGCGATTCTGCACGCGCGTCTACCCAAAATCAACGCGCGACTCGCCGAGCAGATCGCCGAGTTCATGCGGCAGTTGCGCGAGCAGCCGCTGCAAAAAGTCCCCGGCGTCGCCGAGAGTTTAGACTGGGCGGCGGCGCTGATGCGACTGCATCGTGACGAATTGGACGAGCGCAGCATCGCGCAAACCATCGGGTGCATCGTGAAAGTTCAGGATGACTGGGAGCGGCTCCGTTCGCAGCGTCCTTCGGCGCCGGCCGAGAGCGAGCCGGATTACGGAATCGGTTCGGTGCGCGCACATCGTGGCTGATCTTACACGTTCCGTCCTCGCGTTTATCAAACTGCTCGATCGCGAGTACGGATTCGAACTCGGTCACGCAGACGCGCACGACGCGTTAGCGGCGATTCACGCAATCGGGGTGCGCAGTAAGCGGCGCTTCCACCACGCACTTCGCGCCGTGTTGTGTTCGCAATCCGAGCAAATCGCGCCGTTCGATCGCGCCTTCGACCGATTCTTCGGAAACGCGAGCCAAGGGCAACGTCAGCCGCGACCTCCGCAAACTAAAGCCGGAAACGAGCATCACCATTCACCACTTGGCGGACGGCGGGAAATTCACGACGAACCATCGCCCGCGCAAGCGTGGCAAGCAATGCGCGCGCGCTTCTCACCCGTTGCCGCCACAACGGATGCGCAGCCCGCGATATCGGAGAACGGCCTCGGAAAGGCGCTTGTCGATGCGAGCCGTCTTATTGCCGCGCTGCATCTTGGACGTTCCCGCCGATGGAAGCCGCACGTGCGCGGTTCGCGGTTGGATATTCGCCGCACGCTACGCTCGAGTCTTCGCAGCGGCGGCGATCCCCTGTACCTGCGAACCTTCGGTCATCCGCGACGGAATCCGCGCATCATGCTGGTGATCGACGCGAGCCGGTCGATGGCGGAGCACGCGCCGAAACTGCTGCAGTTCGGATACGCGCTGAGCCGCCGGTCGACGCGCGCGCGTGTCTTTGTTTTCAGTACCGCGCTCACCGAGATCACGCGAGCATTGCGCCGTCTCCCACAGGACCGCGAACGCGCGATCCTTCTGTCCGGCGAGACCTGGGGCGGGGGTACGCGTCTCGGAACGGCGTTGCGCGATTTTGCAAAAACCTACCAGTCGCGAATCGATGCCGACACGCTCGTGGTTATTGCAAGTGACGGCCTCGACGCGGCGGGCGCCGGCGAGTTGCGCGAAGCGCTGCGGCGGTTACATCGCGCGAGCGCGGGAATCGTGTGGCTGAATCCACATGTCCGCGCGCCGGGCTTCACGCCCACCGCTCGAGCCATGCAAGCAGCGTTGCCCTACGTGTCGGCGTTGCTCGATATCAGCGATCTACGCGCGGTTTCCGAGGCCGCGCATGCGCTACGGAGGTAGACAACGTGCGCGACGTCTTTGCTTCAGCGGCACGCTGGCTTCAGAATGACAAACCCTTCGCACTTGCAACGCTGATCGCTGCCCGTAACAGCTCGCCCTCGCCGCTCGGCACTACGGTAGCCGTCAGCGATGACGGCGAAGTCGCAGGCAACATCGGTGCCGGATGTTACGAGAGCGACGTCATTGAGGCGTGCTTGCAAACGCTGCGCGACGGTCAACTGCGCAAGTTGTCAATCGATCTCAGCAGCACCGATGAAATCACCGGTACGGCAGGGTGCGGCGGAACGATCGACATCGTAGCCTGGCTCCCGGGCACGACCTTCGCGGAGAACGAACGAGCCATTGCGCGCGGCGACGCGGATGTGCGCGTCGTGATTTCCGACGACACGCAATTCACCGTACCCGCGAAACCGCGCCTGATCGTCGTCGGCGCAACCTCGCTTGCGCAGGCCATTGCGAGTTTCGCGCGACTGCTGGACTTTTACGTCATTGTCGTCGATCCGCGGCCCGTCTTTGCGACGCGCGAACGCATTCCCGACGCCGATGAACTCATCGTCGAATGGCCCGACGCCTATTTGGAACGAGCCCTCAACGAACGCGCCGCGGTCGTCGTCGTTTCGCACGATCCGAAATTCGATTTGCCCGCGCTGCGCACAGCACTCGCTTCCGATGCGTGGTACATCGGCCTTCTCGGCAGCCGCCGTTCGCAAGCGGCGCGCCGTGAGGCGTTGCGCGCCATGAACGTCAAGGACGAGGCGCTCGCGCGCATTCACGGCCCCGTCGGTCTCGACTTAGGCGGAGAGACTGCACCCGAAACCGCAGTGAGCATTCTTGCGCAAATCGTAGCCGCTCGCAACGGAGGCAGCGGTACGGCACTCGATTCAACAGCGCGGCCGATTCACGGCGGGGCGACTATAACCGCGTAGGTTCGCAGACGTTTTCGACGTGCGCGTGCTTCGAGCGCGCGAACAGGGCACTCGCAATGAGGCCCGCGCCGCGCCCGGGCGCGAACGAAAACTTGCCGACGTCAAACCGCATCCCGACCGGACGGCAATGCATCGGCACGAGGCTCTTCATGAGCGAGAATCGCATCGTCTGAATCTGTACCGGTTGCTGCGCGCACGGCATCTGTACGACGGCGGTGGGATCGCCGGTGCACGACGACGGCGTCAGGTCCGGAACGACGAGCGCGCGCGCCGGTTGCGGCACCGCCGCGGTGAAGAGGATTGCTGCGAGAAGCGCGCGTTTCACGGTCGTATGGAGTGGTACCCAGCCTAAGGCGCGTTTCTTCGGGTACAAATGGCCCATGAAACGGGTAGCAATTTTCGAAGACGAACCCCAGGCGCAGCAGGCAGCGACGATGTTGCGCGAGCAGGGCTTTCAGGCCGACGTGATTGCGGCGACAAACGAGCCCTACGACGAAGCGATCAAGCGATTCTTCCGTGGCGAAACGCAGGGTTTTAACGGCACGATTCTCATGACGAGCGACGACGCAGAGGAAGCTTCGTTCGACAATGCCGTGATCAAACAGTACGGACGCGTGATTACGGATACCGTGTGACGCGCAGAAAGACAAAGCCCGCCGCCGAATCGGCGACGGGCTTTGTTGTTCGTTTCCGGGTTTGTTCGCCTGTTTGAGCTCGTTTCCAAACCCCTACTGACGTTCGCTCCTCGGTTGATTATCACACTACACTCGCCGGACGACGGCGCTTCAATCGTGCGATTACCGCGGCTTCGTACTCGCCGCACTTCGTCGTTACTGAAGTGAATCGAGCATAGCAAAGGGAGCTATCCCTAACAAGGCGTTTTTGCGGTCATTCACAGCGTCTCCACAAGTTCTTCGGGTTATGAACAAGCTCTGCGCACGATAACCACAGCAGGCGGGGATACTGAAGAGATATGAACGAGCAAACGAGCTCGGTCGAGCGCGAGTTGAAGCTTGGAGTCCCAAGCGGTTTCTCGCTCGCGCGCCTTCCCGGGCAACTGAAAAACTACGTCGCTTCTCCGGCGCGCTTCTTACGCTTGCACACCGTGTATTACGATACGGCCGACTACCGCTTGATGCGCTGGGGCTGCAGCTTGCGCTATCGCCGCGGCGAGGGGTGGACGCTCAAGATTCCCGTACTTGACTCATCGAGCGATACGCTGTCGCGCACGGAACACGTCTTTGAGGGCGATCTCGATCGCATTCCAAAAGCGGCGTTGGAATTGGCGACCGCGTTTCTGCGCGGAGCGCCGGTGAAGCGCGTCGCCGAACTACGTACGTTACGCGTCAAACGTGACTTTCGCTGCGAAGGATCCGACATAGCCGAGGTCGTGGAAGATGACGTGCGCGTCGTCGACGGCACGCGCGTTGCGCAGCGTTTTGGGCAGGTCGAGATCGAACTTGCACAAGATGCCGATCCCGATGCGCTGGACGCGATTGCAGCCGTTTTGCAAAACGAAGGCTGCGGGGAGCCCGATCCGACACCGAAAAACGCCCGCGCAGTCGAGAGCGACGGATCTCCGGAAATCGAGGTGCCGTCCGTAGAGCACGGCGCATCGATCGGCGACGTCGTGCGCGCGGCGCTCGGTACGCCGCTGCGGCACTTCATGCACTGCGATCCGCTGCTGCGCACATCCGACGATATCGAAGCGGTCCATAAAGCACGCGTCTCAATTCGCAAGCTGCGATCGCATCTGCACACGTTTGTCCCCGTACTCGATGAAGCGTGGGCATCGGATCTTCGCGAACGGCTACGCTGGCTCCAAGATGCGCTCGCGCCCGTACGCGACGCCGACGTCTTCCACCAGCGGATGCAGGCCCTTGCAGAACGGCTTCCGCACGCGGATATCGAACGTGCAAAGGAACTCATCGAGACGCTCGCCGCGCGGGTGAAAGAGCAACATGACGGCTTGCGCAAACGCGTCCGCGATCCGCACTACGTCGAACTGCTCGACGACCTTGTGAACTCCGTACGCGAACCACGCTTCGCGAAGGATCCTGACGACGACGCAACACAATGTATGGCGCAGATTATGCAACGCGTGTTCAAGAAGACGCGCAAGCAGGTTCGTAAGGCCGGAAAGCAGCCGTCGGATCGCGCGCTGCACCGCATTCGCATCAAATCCAAACACTTGCGTTACGCATCCGAAGCCTTTGCAGGCGCGACGAGCAATTCGGCGGCACGCTATGCAGTGCGCGTTGAGAGCTTGCAAGAAATGCTCGGCGACCAACACGACGGCGTCGTCGCGCTGCAACGCCTTCGCGCGTTCGATGGTTCCCCGCCGGCCCGGTTTGCCGCCGGTGAGCTCGCGATCATGGCCGCCGGCGCCGGATCGGACGCCTCCCTGCGGTGGCGCGCAACGTGGAAGAAGCTCGCACGGAAACGCGGCCGGTTTTGGTAGCCGCACCGTCGAAACGCGCGCCATGGCCTCGCTTCTCGAGCGTCCGTTACGTGCCGCGATCTTGGCTGCCGCGGACAACGCAACGGTTCAGCGTGCCGTCTCGCGATACGGGATGCGTTTGGGCGCGCGACGCTTCGTCGCCGGTGAACGTGCGGAAGATTTTCTCGACGTAACGCAGAGCCTCAACCGCGATGGTTTTTGTGTCGCGTGCGGCATCCTCGGCGAAGGCGTAAAGGACGCGACGGAAGCGGAAGACGCCACCGAACAATATTGTGCAATGCTGCGCACGTTCGCGCAACGCGGCATGGATGCGAATGTGGCGTTTAAGTTGACGCACGTCGGTCTCGACATCGATCCCAACCTCGCCTACGAAAACGCCGCGCGCATCGCACAAACGGCGCGCGACGGCGGAAACACGATGCGCCTCGATATGGAACAGTCGCGCTACGTCGACGCCACGCTCGCGACGTATCGCCGGCTGTGCGGACGGTTCGACAACGTCGGCTTCGTTATGCAGTCGTATCTGTACCGCAGCGTCGACGACTTGACGTCGATGCTTCCGCTGCAACCGAACGTGCGTCTCGTCAAGGGCGCGTACCTCGAGCCGCCGGACGTGGCGTATTCGTCGAAGTCCGACGTCGACGCAAATTATATGCGCCTCGCCGAGATCGCGCTGACCAATCCCGGATACACAGCAATCGCAACGCACGACCCGAAGATCGTCGATGCCGTTGAAGCGATCATTAAGCGCGAACGTTTGCCGTTGCGCGGCCGCTTTGAATTTCAATTACTCTACGGGATCGGCGCGCCGCTTGCTCAACGTCTCGTACGAAACGGATACCGCGTGCGTCTTGCCGTACCGTACGGCAATTACTGGTTTCCGTACTTGATGCGCCGTCTCGCGGAACGGCCCGCGAACCTCGCGTTTTTTCTCAAAGGAGCCCTCGGAAGATCGTGATTGCACCGCCGACGCTTGCCGGGGTTTGGTCCGCAACCGTCACACCCGTCGACGCATCGCTCGAACCGGACGCCCAGCGCGCCGCAGCGTTTTACCAAGAACTGCTCGCTAACGGCATCGACGGTTTGAACGTGCTCGGGACAAACGGCGAAGCGATGTCGCTCAGTGTGCGCCAGCGCATCGCCTTCATGCGGGGTCTGATTGACGCTGGAATTCCAACACCGCGAACCATGTTCGGCACGGGTGCGTCCGCACTGGCTGATACCGTGGAACTGAATCGCGCGGCCGCAGAGCTCGGCGTGGCAGCGGCCCTCATCATTCCGCCGTTCTACTACCGCGACGCAACCGACGAGGGCATCGTGCGCTTCTTTGACGCGTTGTTTTCGCGGGTTACGCCGCCGCCCGTGTTGCTTTATAATTTCCCGCGAATGAGCAGCATCGCGTTCACCGTACCGCTCGTCGAACGCTTGATGAACGAGTTCCCCGGCAGGATCTCGGGGATGAAAGACAGCTCGAACGATACCGCGTTACAGCGCGAGCTTGTGAAGCGCCATCCGGAGTTGCGCATCTTCACCGGATCGGAAGAAACGCTTGCCGACGTGTTGAGTTTCGGCGGCGCCGGTTGTATATCGGGAAGCGTTGCTTTATGGCCGCAGCTTGCCGGCGATTACTACCGCACGCGCGATGCAAACCTCGGCGAAAAACTCGCACAGCAACGCCGCTCACTCAACGGCGCGTCATTGATCGCAACGGTTCGCGAACGTCTCGCTCAAACCCGCAACGACGACAACTGGCGCCGCGCGATTCCCCCACTCTAACCGTGTCATCCTGAACGGAGCGAAGCGCAGTTGAAGGATCGCCTCAAGACAAACACTCGTAGCGATCCTTCAACTCGGGTGCTTCGCTCCTACGTTCAGGATGACACGGCTACACCGTTCTCGCGCGGCGCCCAATCCAACGATACAACACGAACGGAACCAATACAAATGCGAGCACCGCGAGCGGTGTTGCGAGCGGGAAGTTCGCCGGAAGCACCGCAAACGGCTGCGAAGGATCGGCGGCTGGAATCACGCCGCGTTGCGCGGCAACAATAACGCCGGCGTACACCACACCCCAAAGACTCTCACCGACGATCAAACCCGACGCAACGAGCACGCCTAGGCGTCGCGCTTTATCCGCATTCGGCTTCGTTCGAATCCAGTTATTGTAAATCGTACCGAAGATCGCACCCACTACGACCGGCGCTGTCGCCTGCGGCGGAAGATAAATGCCGAGCCCGACCGCAAGCGGCGCGAATCGGAACCGTCCGCTGACACGGCCCACTTCGTCGATAACGATTACGGCGATCCCGATCAGCACGCCGATGCCGATAAGATTCCATGGCGTCGTCGCCCCGATCACGCCTTTCGCGAGCGTCGAAATCAACACGGCTTGCGGCGCGGCTAAACCCTTCCCGCCGAATCCGTACGCTTTGTTCAACACATCGAGCACCGGCGGAATGATAACCGCACCGAAGAGCACACCGACGATCAGCGCAACCTGTTGACGCCATGGCGTCGCGCCAACGAGCTGGCCCGTCTTTAAATCCTGAAGATTATCGTTCGAAATCGTCGCGACGTTGATCAGAATCGTCGTAATGAACAACGCGTACGCAACGAGCGCCGGTGTCGTGGCCGGATCGGCTTTTGCAACCAGCAGAAGCAACAGCGCCGCGCCGATGACCGAGAGAATCGCCATGCCGGAAACCGGCGAATTCGACGATCCGATCAGACCGGCCATGTACCCGGTTGCCGCCGCAACGAAGAATCCGACGATCACGATGTACACCAAGCCGACAACGATCAGCGGAACGGCCATCGGACGCAGGACGCTTCCGGAAAGAAATGCCCACAACAATATTGCAAGCGGAATAAAGCTCGCGACTGCGATCAACAAGACGACGTTAAACGGAAGATCTTGCTCGGTGATGTCGAGCGTCGCGCCCGATTTACGCGCGCGCGACGCGGCAATCGACGACGCGACGCCTTTCCACACGGGCGCCGCCAATCGCAGCAGCGTCCAGATGCCCGCGATGCCGATCGTACCGGCTCCGATATAGCGAACATCCGACGAACGAATCGCGTTCGCAATATCGCCGATCGCACCGGCTTGCGGATGCAGCGCCGAAAAGATCGGAATCAAAATGCCCCACGCAATAAAGAGTCCACCGAAGATCGCTAAGCCGACGCTCAGTCCGATAAGATGGCCGACGCCGACGAGCGCAAGCGACGTCGAAAAACCCATGCCGGTAATCGACGGTCCGATCTTCACGTATCCGGCGAACTCACTCGCAAAGAGCCGGATCGCCGTGCCGACTTGCACGGCGGCCGACGCGAGGGAACTCACGACCAGCGCGACCAGCCCCAAACGGTTTTCGGCAGCAGCTTCTTCTTTATGGGCGCCGGCGCCGACTTGCAACACTTCGGCTGCGGCAACGCCCTCAGGATACGGAAGGTCGGAACCGGTCACCAGCGCGCGACGCAACGGCACGCTATACATGACACCGAGAATTCCACCGAACGCGCAGACCGCGAAGGACTGCCAGAACGGAAAGTGCGTCCACCAGCTCACCATCACGAGACCCGGCAACACGAAGATCACGGAGGACAACGTGCCCGCTGCCGAAGCGACGGTTTGCACGATGTTGTTCTCCCAAATGGTCGCGTTGCGGAACCCGCGTAAGACCGCCATCGAAATAACCGCCGCCGGAATAGACGAAGCGAACGTCAAGCCGACCTTGAGGCCGAGATAGACGTTCGCTGCGGTAAAGACGAGGGTGATGAGGCCGCCGAGAAGCAGGCCCCGCAGGGTTAATTCGAGTGCGCCGGGCGGACGCGAAATGGTTTCGAAGGCGTCGGCTGGGCTTGGTTGTGTGAGTTGCACCCGCCTTCGATTGTCGGCCCCGCGCGTGGAACCTTTCGTCTAGCCGGCGGCGCGCTGAACGAAGACGGCGATGCGGCGGCCGTCGTAACCATGCAGCGGCGCGACGGTGACTTGGAGGTCGCTCACTGCGGCAGTAGCGGGACTCGCAGTCCGGGGGTTGCGCCACGCCGCAGTGAGTGCTCGCACGACGCGATCAATGGGACCGGGCAAAGCGTCCACGCCCGAAGTCGCGTCGTACATCGCTGCTAAAGGGTCTTCTCCGGTGGAGGGCCCGGCCATGATCACCCGATACGCCTCGTCAAGGATGAAGCAGTAAGGTACGGCGCCGATGCAGCGCTCCTGGCGGCTCGGGGTGCCTTGGATGTCGTTGAAGGTAGCTTGGGCGGCTGCGTACACGGTCGGATCCTCCATGAAACCTATCCTACTCACGTGCAGCACATCGGAAATCCGGGGAAACACCTGGTTTAGGGTTTGCCCGGGAGGAAATGCGCTTGGTGCACGAGGACGATGCGAAGCCATGTCCTTGATCGGCCGCGAGCGGGAAATTGCGACCGCCCTTGGCGCGCTCCAAACAGTGAAGTCCACTCCTGTAGCGCGCTCTCTTGCTATTGAAGGCATCTCCGGCATCGGGAAGACCGCCCTCCTCGCGGCGGTCCGCGAACGGTTACCTTCGTGGCTGCAGTTCGGCACGTCCGCCCACCGGATCCAGCAGTCCCTGCCCTTCGGGGTCGTCCGGCGCCTGGTTACGGCCTTGTTTGAAGCGCTTGGCGAGAGTTCTTCGCGTTAC
This sequence comes from Vulcanimicrobiota bacterium, assembly GCA_019232905.1. Classification (GTDB taxonomy): domain Bacteria; phylum Vulcanimicrobiota; class Vulcanimicrobiia; order Vulcanimicrobiales; family Vulcanimicrobiaceae; genus JAMXLG01. The sequence continues at coordinate 33,582 of JAFANA010000008.1, read as the reverse complement.
GCCGCCGGACTCGGTGAGATGAATGCGGGCGACCCGGGCGCGATGCTCTTGCGGCTCATCGAAGGCGTTACGCTCGACCATTCGGTCCTCATCGCGGTTGACGATGCGCAATGGATGGACGAAGAGAGCGCGGACGCGTTGACGTCGATCCTCACCAACCTTTCGGATCGCGCGCTCGCGCTTTTCGTCACCGAACGCGCAGATTCGTCCGAACCACCCTCGCGCCTCGATGCGGACACGCGGATTACCCTCGGGCCGCTCGATCGGCAAGCATCCGTCGACGCGGCGCGTGCGGAGTATCCGGACGCGCCGCCGGACGTTGTCGATGCAATCGTCGCGCATTCGGGCGGACATCCGATCGACCTCGTGACGCTGGCGCAATCAGCCCGCGACCGGGGTGCGCGCGACGGAAGTGACGTCGCTGCGAGTCTACGCGCCGTTACGGTTCGCAACATTCAATTGCTCCCCGCGCAGTTGCGCGAATTTCTGCAAATCGTTTCGCTTCTCAACGAGCCGATCGACTACAACTTACTGCGGCGCATTTGGCCGAACGAGCAGCAACTGGTCAGCCTCATCGCCGCAAGCTCCGAGCGGTTCTTGTTACAGGAAGGAACCGACCTTCGCTTTGCGCACGCAATGCTGGCGGATGCAGTGCTCGAAACGATTCCGGTCGCGATTCCCATGCGCCGCCGCATCATCAACGCGCTGCAAAACGTCTCGTCGCCGACGCTCGAAGACCGCCTTCAGCTTGCCGAACAAGCAGAAGCATGCGGCGATCGTGTTCTTGCGATCGCGACGTTGAGCGCAGTCGCCATGGAGGCGATCGAACGCGGCCAGGCGCGCCTTACGATCAGCGTCTCAGAACAACTGTTGAAGATCGGCGAGCCCACGGACGACATGTTCATTCCGTTCTATGTGGGCTATGGACGCGCGCTGCATTTCATCGATCGCCTCGATCGCGCGAGCGAAGTGCTTCAGCACGCGCTGGAAGAGGCTGCGCGACGGAAACTTCCGGGAGGCGCCGCGATTGCTGCCCAACTCGTCCTCGAACAGTGGTTCAGCGATCAGAACGAACGCGCGATCAACAACTACAACCGTTTTACAAAGGAATATACGGCGCCGCTCGAGCGCGTGGCACTGCTTGCAGCAGGGATGTGGTTCGCTTTGTGCGACGCGGACACGGAACTCTTCGCCCGCATTGACGCGGAGTTCGCTGCGCTCGGCGTCCCGCTTTCTCCCGAACTCGCAATGCGTCGCGAGATCGTGCGCGCGTATTTGATGACGCGTGTTGGAAACTTTACCGAGGCGCGCTCTGCGATTTCACGCGTCGAGGAGGTTGCTTCGAGCGTGCCGGATGCGCTGCGCAATGTCGCGCAGTTCGCGCGTGCACTTATCGAGCTGTTTTTGCTCGGTGTTGACGCGACGAATTTCGCGGAACTTCGTGCACGCTTCGGGCAAGACGAAAACGGCTCGTTGCCGGACTACTTGTATGCATGGAGCGAACTCATAGCGGGGCGTTATCACGACGCGTTCGTCGTCGTCGAAGCGACGCAACGATCGTTCGCCGATCCGATTCATCGGCGGCGCATGCTGATGGTCGCCGCGGCACTCAGCGTCATGCAGGATCAACCGAGTCCGTTCGTTCGTCTCATCGAGAACGAAGTCGCGCGATTGCTAACGGGCGAGCGTGGCGTATGGTTGATGCCGCTGGCTTCTTGGACGACGCTCTTACCTCAGATGTCCGATGCACGTGCGCGCGTGCTCTCGCGCATCGTTCTCTCGCACCTCGCAAAACCGAGCGATCCCATCGTAATAACGTTAGTTTCACCGCTTGCCGTAAGCGCTCGTAAGCGTGGCGACACGGAGCTGCTGCAGTCGATCGCGCAGCCCGGCAGCATCTGGGAAGATAAGCGCCCCTTGATTGCAGCCGATCTCGCCTTGGCGCGCGCGCTCGCACGCGAAGCACTCGGCAAAGGATCGTCACGCGAGATCGAAGCGGCGTGCGACGAGTGCCGGAACTTGGGCATGACCGTGCTCGTCGAACTTGCGGCGCGCGCGGCGCGCAAACAAAGCGCGCCGAAAGCGGAGAGTACTTCTCCGCTCACGGCGCGCGAACGCCAGATTGCAAACCAGGTTGCGCAGGGAAAGTCCAATCGCGAGATTGCCGAAGAGTTGGTGTTGAGCGAACGGACCGTCGAGGGCCATATCGCGAACATCTTCAACAAGCTCAACGTTTCCTCGCGCACGCAAGTTGCGGCGTGGGTACTACGCGCTACGACTGCGTAGTGTAAACCAAACCGACCACGTGCGGTGCGTTGACTTGTTCGCTCGTGAGCTTCGCGTGCTCTTCTTGTAAGTTCGCTTCGGCGTATTCCCGCATCTCTTTCATGTCCGGATCGCTCGGCGGCTGCGCCAAACCGAGTGTCGTCTGAATGAGCGCCCTCATTGCCTCCGGATCGTCTTGGCAGGCCTGCCATTTGGCGAAGGTCTCGGGATCACGCAACGCGTGCAAAAATCCCGCCGCAATAGCAGCGTGTTGAACTGTGGCCATAATCTCTCCATAGGCGAGTAAACGTCCGGCTCTCTGTCACCTATCGGCTGCGAGAGCGCGAACGTTAACGCGCTATGAGAGTACGCATCGCTTCTTGATACACAAAATTTCGATCGCCGGCCCACTCACGGGCGCGCACATTGACATGCGCACGAGTTTCCGGCGGAAGCGAACCAATGTAATACCGTTGCTCGAGTAGTTCGGGTAGGACTTTTGAACTAATCGATCGCGAGATGATGAAATCGTCGAATTCAACGTGTTCGAACCCGTTCGACGTGAACAGTTCCCGCAACGTATCGTCACGCCAGATGCGAGAATCGCCCGGATTGACCGGCGCGTACGCAGGATGGAGTTCGCGAATCCATTGCGGTATTTCTCGCAAAAGCTGCATCGAAGGGCTTTCGGGTTCGCCCATTCGCGCGATCACCGAAACGAACGAACGTCCCTTTTTTAGAACGCGGCGCGCCTCGCCGATTACCTGCGATGCGTCGGGCACGAGCATGAGCATCAAGTGCGACACAACCGCGTCGAACTTCGCTTCGGCGAACGGCAGCCCCTCAGCGCAACCCACGACGAGCTGCTCAACGTTCTCAGCGGGCAATCGTTCTGCGGCACGCGCGATCTCGACCTCGGAAAGATCGATACCGCTGACGCGTACCGCCGGCCGAATCGCGATGATGCGTTGGAGTAACGCGCCATCGCCGCATCCGATCTCCAAAACGCGCGCAGCCTGCTCTAGGTCGACCGTGGCTGCAATGCGCTCGTACGTTGCGAAACCGCGCTCATCGACGAACTCCGAGAGTCCGGTCTCCGTGGCCGACTCGTGTTCCGTATGGAAAACGCGATAATACTCTTTGAAGTGCTCGGCAAGCGGAGCGTTCCCCGAGAGAACAGCGCGCATAACGTCGGTATCGAGGCTCACGAAACGGCTCCTTATCGAAGTGCAAACGGATTAAGCAGGCGTCGTGCACGTGGTCCCAGCTTCCCCGTCAAGATAACCTGCTCCATTCCCGGAACGATCGCTCGCACCACGCTGACGGGAAGGTCGGCCGGCGAGAGATCGACGGCGACGACACTCTGCACGTTATCGTCCGCGAGCGCCCGCAATGTCGCGCGCAAATCCGCCGCAAGGTCGTCGGTCGTTCGATCGGCGAGATCGCCGAGCCGCGTTTTCGTCGCAGCCATATCGAAGTACCACGCGTCTTTCGGCAACGACTCGAGCCGGCGCGCGTGCGAACCGCTGATGCCGGCCTCTTCACCCACGCGCAAAATATCTTCCCGAGCGGCTTGGATGTCGACGACGCGGCTCTGCACGCATTCGGTTAGCGCGCGCGTCAGCGCATGAGCTGGTGAAAGCGCGCACCCTAAGCCGATGTGCGCCATCGGCGGCGTCGACCCCGGCTCGCTTACCGTCGCGATGACCGTCACCGGCAGCGGCTTTTCTTCCAGGGCTAACGCGCGGACGGTCAGTCCGGCAGAACGGATGGCGGAAACGAGTCCGTCGATCGACGCTACGCCCGTCGGAAATTCGATCTCCGGCGCGAGCGCCAAATCTTTCGCGCCCGGTCCCATGAAAAAACGCGGCACCACCGAGCACTTGACGTGAAACATGCACCAAACGTGACGCTCGATGAGTTCGCATAACGCGTGATAGATCGCCTCGGTGAGGTTGTTTCCGGACGCCAATCCATTCGTCGTCGTCGTATCGAAAAGGCGTTCGCCGAACCACGGACATTGGACCATCGCCACGGGAACCGGGATCGCATCGCCGGTGAGCAGCTCGGTTCCGAGAACGCAATCAACGACGAGATCGCGTGCATCCAAACGCAATCCGCACGCTTCAAGATCCAAACGTTCACCGACTACACGCAACGACTCGCGGAACACCGGCAGATGCACCGCCGACCCGATTTGACGCTCCGTCGCCTCCATAACGGCGCTCGCGATTGCCGCGTCGGCGGTCATACCTTTGCCGTTGTACACGCCGAGCAGATCGGCCGAATGCGGAACGAGCGCCGAGTATGTGGGAATTCCCGTCCGGTCGAGATACGTCGTGTCGGCGACACGCGTGATTCCGTAGCGCTCGCGAAGGCGAGGCAAGATCGCAAGCGTTTTTTCGAACGGCACCGCGCGGTCATACGTTCCGGGCGCCTTCGGAACCGACGGCGGCAGAACGATGGGCGAAGAGTCGACCGGATCGTATGCCGCGAGCGCGCGAACGGTCGGTGATGTTGCGTGCGTATGCGGGACGCCCTTACGTTGCGCGATGAAACGCAAAACGGAACGCAAGGCGAATCGCGCATCCCAGCGCTTGAGATCGCCCTCCCTCTGCGCGATCTGCGCGAACGAGTCGCGCGCGCTTGCGGGAACGCATTCGTAGACGTCTTGCCAGGTGCGATCCATATAAAAGATGCTCCTCGCGGAATCGATTAGCGAATCGTGGGCTGCCCGCGAAAGAATACCGCGCCGCTCCGCGAGACGAGCCGCGTAGCGGACGTTCACCATCGGAACGGTGAGCGCATCGAACGTTTGCGGGCGCGTCAGAACGGCGACCTCATCGTCGCCGTCGATCGTCCCGGCGGAATACCATCTCGCGATCGCTCCGAGCGGCGTGAACCCATAGGGAGCGCACTCGGCGGCACGCAGCGCGCCCATACTCGATGCACCAAACATACGCGCGTGCTGCGTCGACGCGTAACACTCTTTCGGCGAAGGCGCGAGGTCGTGATGAAAAACGCCGTCGATTAACAGCACGACGTCGTAGGCTTTCGCCGCCGCGAGAACGTCATGGCGCGACGCCGGCGCGAGATACGTAAGATCCGGACGTTCCGGCCGGTCTTCGGAAGGCAACGACGGACCGGCGAACACGGCAACGCGCATCAACACCACGCACAAAAAAGCGAGCAGGGACGAACGCTCTTCGTCCCTGCTATGCCGCTGCCTGTAACGGTTGTGTTAGGGTTGCGTTGTGTACATGGGTGATGGGGTCTTCATCGATCCCGAACTCGACGATCCGGAACTCGCGCCGGGACTCGACATGGCTGCCGGAGTCGGCGACGGACAATTATTAGTCTGCCCCATGGTACCGGACATGGACGAACTACTGCTAGTGCTACTAGTGCTGGGTGAGGGACACGGCGAAGCAGCTGTTGATTTTGAAGCCGTTTGAGCGTTGGCCGTAACGCCGACTGCGCCCGCAAGTACGAACGCGCCGACGATAGCGGCACTTCCAAACCATTTTTTCATAGCGCCCCGGTACCCGCGGTACGAACCGAATTAACGCGTCGCGCTCTTGCTCGTCGGCTGTGCACTCGGCCGCGCGAACGGAGTCGGGTGCCCAAACGGCGTCGATGAAGGCTGCGGCGACGCTCGGTGAGGTGTCGCCGTGGGAGACGGTTTCGGCGTAACGCAATCGTGCTGCATCGTCGTGTCCACGAGACTATTCGCGGCGCTGGGCGACGGGCAAAACGACGGCGTCGCGTCGGGCATCCCTTGCGGACGCGCCGATGCCAACGCGGCTAACGATAATCCGGCAAACGCGATGCTTGCAAGCAGGCTTCTCATGGAAGCCCTTTACCCGTTTAGTCGAGAGTTTCTTCGTCAGCGGATTCGTTCATCACGCGTTCGATCGCCGCTTCGATCCGTTCGAAGCCTTTACCGCCGGCCTGGAAATGGCGAAGCTGATGATTGCGATTGAACACGTAGAACGCGGGCACGAATTGATTTTCGAAGCGATCGACGATCGTGTGCGTGTTATCAATCGCAACCGGCTGCGTCATACGCATCTCTTTTTTTGCATCTTCCGTCACCGCGTCGACGTCGAGTTCTTCTTCCGACCGCGGCTGATGCACGGCGATAAACGCGACGCCGTGGTTGGCGAATCTGTCGCGCCATTGCGCGAATTGTTCCGCCGTTTCATGACAGATGTAACAGCTCTGTGACCAAAACGAAACGACGACGGGAAATCCGCGCAGTTCTTCGGCTTTCGGTTCACCGTTGACCCACGCGGTAGCCCCCTCCAGTGAGGGGAGGGGGCTGCGCATACGGAGTGCCATTTATGCCTTTTGGAGCAGCGCTTTGCCGGGCTTCCATTCCGCCGGGCAGAGACCACCGGTTTGCAGGGCTTGGAGCACGCGAATCGTCTCTTCAACGCTGCGGCCGACGTTGTCGTCGGTCACGACCGCGTACTTCAGCACGCCTTCGGGATCGATAATGAAGAGGCCACGCTGCGCAACGCCGCTCGCTTCATCGAGCACGCCGTACGCGCGTGCGGTTTCTTTCGTGAAATCGGAAACCAGCGGGTACTTCGTTCCGGCGATGCCGTTCTTTTCGCGCGGCGTATTCAGCCACGCCCAGTGCGAGAACACCGAGTCGACCGACGCGCCGATAATTTCGCAATCGAACTCTTTGAATTCGTCGTAGCGATCGGAGAGCGCCGTGATTTCGGTCGGGCAGACGAACGTGAAATCCAGCGGATAGAAGAAAAAGACGAGCCACTTGCCGCGGTAGTCCGAGAGCTTGATCTCTTTGCCGAGATCCTTCGGTCCGGTCGCATCTTTGGTGCTCGCGAGTTTGAAATCGGGTGCGGGTTTACCGACTTGGGCCAACATTAAATTACTTTCCACCTCTAAACGGAATGAAATGATCGGGTGCGTACGGCCGTTTCGACCCGCCCGCCTCATTCCTAGTTTCAGGACCCCAGCCTATGCGAAATTCGCGGGCATGAAAATGACTTTCACCACAACTAGACGTTACCGGGCAAGGGCTCCATCACTCGCGCATACCGTTCGCGCATTCGGACGGCATCGATGTGGTCGTACGCTCGCGAGGCTTCCCGAGCGAGGTCTTCGAGGAGGTCCACTTCGTCCGGATCGAGCTGCGCGCCGTTGGCATGCGCGCCGTAGAGCGTGAACGAGACGAGTTCGTGGCGCACCAGCACCGGAATGGCGAGCACATAGATGGCGCTATTTTCTCGCTGCAGGTGCGAGCGTAACTGTTCCAGCCACACGCGTTCCTCACTCGACTGCAACATCCGCACCAGCAAATGATTTGCGTCAAAGCCCGGCGGTGCAACCGGCGTGTTTTGCGACGTCGCGACGCCTTCGAATCGCCCGCTGTCGTTGCGACGATACAGTGCCGCGGCGCCGAGCCTCAACGCCTCTGCGGGTACTTCAACGAGGCCTTCGGATACGGCGGCCTCTTCGGTCGCATACGGAAGCGCCGCCGCCGCGCGCTTCAAATACTTTTCGGCCAAGCGCCGGTGCGCGAAGAAAACACGTTCGACGACCGTGCCGATTGCTTTGTTGATGCGGTCGAGCAGCAGGCCGATCCCGATCGTCGCAACCAGCTCGAACACGATCGCAAGATGGTACTCCGAGAGCACGTGCGAGAAGAGCCAATCGAGCAACGATACGACGGTGATCACGAAGATCGACAGAATGCCGTATGCGAGCGCGCGATTAAGGACGAAGTTGACATCGAGCACGCGATGGCGCAACACCGCGTACGCGACGGTGACCGGCATTACGACCACCGCGTATCCGACGATCTGTTTGACCGCATCCGGAACGCCCGGCACGAAATACACGGCGTAGGCAATAAACGCAATGACCATGCCGATGACGAGAAATCCGAAACGCTGCCGGATCGCCGGCGTTGCATGCTTGAACTTTCCGATCAGAATATACGTCGCAACCGCGAACGTTGCTAAGGGCAACCATACGTCGAAGAAGGTGACAAACGGTCTCGGCACTCCCGTCGCCCAGATGCGATACCAATCGTACGAGTAGCCGGCGAATGCAAGAGCAATTGCCGTCCACACGGCCCGATCGAAAACGTTCGAGAATCCGGTGAGCCGATCGTCGGGAAAGCGCATGACGAACGGTAAGAGCGGCAGCACCGCAAAATTCCCGAAGAACGTCACTAGTACGAATGTAAGCGCCGTGAACACCGGCGGCGGCAAGATCGAGTGAAAGTATTCGAATGCCGGCTGCGTCGAGAAATATCCGGTTGCAACGGCATAAAAGCTCCACGTCATCACGCTCGGACGCAAGAAGACGAGAGCAAACGCAACAATCAGAAACACAGTCGCCGGAATCATCGCCAGCACTCCCGTCGCGCGATCCCACGTGTTAAATCCGGCAACGGGAACTGCGGTTAGTGTGACGACATATTTCCGGCCGTCCGGGTGCACGAGCGAAAACGTTTCGCGGTCGCCCGCGCGCGGATAGTCGATGTCGAGAACGGGTTGCGAGAAGCCTCCTTCGCCGAAAAGCATGTCACCGGCACGCACGCCTGCGCGAGCGGCCGGGGATCCGGGATCGACCGAGTTGATCGTAATCGTTCCGCCGCGCGCGCCCGTGAGACCATAGGTTCCGTCGCCCCAGTTTCCAACGTAATCTGCGTGCCCGAGCGGCGTGTAGAAAATAACGATGACGAATGCCGTGATCACGACGAGGGCGGTTCGAGCCAGCGTCATATCTTGGGGGTTCGCTACACCGGGTCGGGACTACCCTGCGGCGACGGAACCGGCGGCCCGAGCGGATCGACGCCGAGTGCGATGCCCGCGTCCTTGTACGCGATGAATACCCGCTCGTTGATTTCGCGTCGCACGTCGAACTGCCGCAGCGGCGCGGTACGTATCGACACGCGCAGGACGACGCCGTTGTTCGCGACACGCTCGACACCGACCCATTCTGCCGGTTCGAGTATTGACGTACGCCAGTCGCGGTCGTGCGCCATCGCATCGAGCGTCGCGCGCAGGGTTTCGACCGCCTTCTTGAGATCGGCGCTCGGATCGATCGCAATCCGGTAATCGACCCGTGCCCAATTCCGCGATCCGTTGACGACTTGCGTCACGGAACTGTGCGGAATCGTGATGAGATAGCCGCGAAGATCGCGCAACTGTACCATGCGCAGCGTCAGGTTTTCGACGATGCCGTTGTAGTCGCCGATCATCACGAAGTCGCCCACGACATATTGGTCTTCGATGAGGACCAGCAACCCGTTGAGCACGTCTTTCACGAGCGTTTGCGCGGCGAAGCCGACCGCGAGAGCGGCAATACCGCCGATCGTGACCACGGAAGCTATTGGGATGTTGAGCTGCCCAAGCGTCACCAACACCGCGACGAAGAGAATAACGACGGTTTTGAAGCCGCCGACCGCGGTCGAAATCGTCGGCGCGCGCAGCGTGTGGCGAGCCCGATCTTCGCTCGTCGCGCCGCGATGCGCGTAAGCATCGGCAAAGCGCACGATGGCAAGCTCGAGCAGACGATCGAGCAGGCCGGCAACGAGCCAGACGAAGATGATTCGCCCGGTTGCGCCGACGATAAATTGAGCCGTGGGCGTTGTCTGCGGAAATAAGAACAGCGCCCAGGTAATGGCAACCGCCCAAAGCACGATGCAGAGCCAAACAAGGCCGCTTGAATATGCGCGATAACGGCGCAAGCGCTGTTCCGGCGCCGCCGCGCGTACGCCGAGGGCAAGTGCGCGGCGGCGCAAGTCGTGCGCGGCTCCGCCGCCGTGCGCCGCGGCAGTGTCGATCGTTCCCCGCGCAAGCGATTCTTGCCGTTCTTCGACGCGCTTCTTCGTTCGAGCGATGGCGCGTTGCAGCACCAACCAAAGGACGAAGAGCGCAGCCGTGACGATTGCGAGGACGACAGCGACGCGAACGACGCGAAAAATGTTGTTGCGAATGGCCTGCGGCTGCCGTTTGACGAGTGCCGTTTTTAACGCGCTCTGCAATTGCGTTTGCCACTGTGCCGCGAGATCTTCGTCCTTCAATCCAAACGCGTTGGCGTCATTCGAGGTCACCGTGACAATGGCAACTCCCGCGCTGTGCCGATCGTCGCGCGCCTCCAGGGCGTACTGCGAGCCTTCTCGCGTGATGTTGATTTTTAACGAGTGCGGATCGTACAGCGTCGTGTTTCGATCGGGATCGATCGCGAGGATTTGGTTGATTGCGTTCTGCACGAGCAGGACGCGCGTATCGATGGGCAGCGCGCCGCCGCTCGCCGGTGCGGCGATCCGAATGACGGTTTGGCCGTCCACCGTCACCGGCGCAGTGACGTAGAGGCCCTGTTGCCTGAGGCCGGTAACCGGGCCGGAACTAGGAATCGGGACGTTCGGCAGGACCTGCGCCGAGGCAGGCAGCGCGGCCCAGATGAAAATCGCGAGCCCAAAAACGTGTATAAAGAAGTAGCGGAAGGTGCGGCAAGCCGCCGACCGCAAGAGCAATAGTAAGCCCATGAGCCTCATCGATCTAGAACTTACCCCGGACGTCGAAGACGAGACGAACGCAATTTTCGAGCGCGTCGAGCGTGTCATTCCTCGCGTCGAGTGGGCCATCCACGCCCCTTACGTGGCCGCCATCAATCGCCTGAAAAAAGAGCGCAATGCGGTCATTTTGGCACACAACTATCAAGTTCCGGAAATCTACCATACGGTTGCGGACATCGTTGGTGATTCGCTCGCCCTCGCTATGAAGGCGGCCGAGACCGACGCGGATGTCATCGTGCTCGCCGGCGTGCACTTCATGGCGGAGACCGCGAAGCTGGTCAATCCCGAAAAGACGGTGCTCGTTCCGGATCTGCGCGCCGGATGTTCGCTCGCGGAATCGATCACTGCCGCTGACGTTCGTCTCTTGCGCGAGCGGTACCCTGGCGTGCCGGTCGTGACGTACGTCAACACGTCGGCTGAGGTCAAGGCGGAGTCGGATGTCTGCGTGACCAGCGGCAACGCCGTGCAGATCGTTGAAGCGCTCGGCGTACCGCGCGTCATCTTCTTGCCCGACGAATACCTCGCGAAATACGTCGCCTCACAGACGAAGAGCGAAATCATCGCGTGGAAAGGTCATTGTGAAGTGCACGAACGCTTCACGGCTGCCGATATCCGCCGTTATCGCGAGGACGAAGACAACCTCGTCGTGATTGCGCATCCGGAGTGTCCGCCCGACGTGCTGGCCGAAGCCGACTACGTCGGCTCGACGCAAGGCATGGCGGATTATGTCGACGGCATTGCGCACCGGCGTCATCCTCGCGTGCTGCTCATCACCGAGTGCTCGATGGCAGATAACGTTTCGGCCAAGTATCCGGACGTCGAATTCGTGCGCCCGTGCAACTTGTGCCCGCACATGAAACGCAACACGCTTGCGAAGATTCTCCGTTCGCTCGAGACGATGGAGTACGAAGTTACCGTCGATCCGGCCGTGGCGGTGCGCGCACGCGCCGCGGTGGAACGCATGCTCGCGTACAGCCGGTGATCCAACCGCATCGCATCGTGATCGAGCGCGTCGTTCAGACGGCACTGCTCGAGGATCTCGCGCACGGCAACGATCTCACGACGGATTCCATCGTGCCCGTTGATGCACAAGGCCGCGCGGCAGTCGTTGCGCGCGCGCCGGGCGTGCTCGCGGGTCTCGACGCGGCGTTGCTTGCGTTCGAATTGCTCGATCCCGGCGGCGTGCGCGCAACGCGCGTTCGGAGCGACGGCGAACGGATCGAGCGCGGCGACACGATCGTCGAACTCGAGGGACGCGGCCGCACGCTGCTCACCGGGGAACGGACGATGCTCAATCTTCTTTGCCGCCTCAGCGGTATTGCAACGGCGACGCGCGCATTGGTGGACACTGTAGCGGGGACGCGTGCGCACATTGTAGACACGCGGAAAACCGCGCCGGGGCTACGCGCGCTCGAAAAATACGCCGTGCGCTGCGGCGGCGGATCGAATCATCGCTTCGGACTCGACGACGCCGTGCTCATTAAAGACAACCATCTCGCGCTCGCAGGATCGATTCGCGAGGCGGTCGCGCGCGTCCGCGCCGTCACCGGCCACATGGTGAAGATCGAAGTAGAAGTCGACACGCTCGATCAATTGGGCGAAGCGCTCGCCGAACCGATCGACGCCGTCCTGCTCGACAACATGTCTCCCGCGACCCTCACGGAAGCGGTGCGTATCGTCAACGGGCGAGTCCTCACCGAAGCGAGCGGCGGCATTCGGCCGGAAACAATCCGCGCCGTCGCTGAAAGCGGTGTCGACCTCATTTCCGCCGGCTACCTTACGCACAGCGCCCCGGCACTCGACTTGGGCTTGGACATCACCGTGTCCGAGCGTTAGTGATACGTCGTTAGATACAGTGCGACCATTACGCCGATTGCGGCAACGAGCAGTGCAATGATGTAGCTACCGGCACGCGGCAACGACTTGACCACACCGGTGCGCAAGGCTTTGTCGGCCATTGCGTAGCGCCACGCTCCGAGAAACCCGATCACGACGCCGATGATCGCCATGAGTGCGCCGAAACCGGTCGAGTAATGGGGCCCGCTCATTCGCATATGCGTAGCGCTCGCGAACTGCTCCACGAACAACCCGAAACGGGCGACGACGAATCCGAAGGCGATGAAAGCAAGCGCCGTGCGCACGTAGGCGAGAAAGGTCCGTTCGTTTGCCAGAACGTCCGTCGCCTTGACGTCTGTGGTCATCGGGCGCTCGTTCGAAAGTGCGTCGCCTTCGCGAACGTCCGCCGCTCTACGCGCCATACGGCGGTTCTACCCGCCCAATGCCGGGGTTCCCGCCGGGCTCCCCGAAGTCGTCGCCATGTCCTCCAAAGATTTGCACGAGCCGGCCGCGGCCAAGACCAACTATGACGCGGAGACCCCGCAGGCGCTCATCGACTTCATGTCACGCGATTGGGTCGATGCGCCGGTGCGCATCGGTGCGCACCCGCAGCTCGCTCGACTGCAGTCGCGGCGCGACGCGCTCTCCCGCGCATTTCCCGGGCGGTACATTGTCGTTCCGGCCGGGCACGAGAAGGTGCGTGCAAATGACACGTACTTCCGCTTTCGTCCCTCGAGCGATTTCGCATACCTGATGGGCGACGGCGAACCGGGTTCGCTGCTTGTCATGGAGCCCGACGGTGCCTCGCACCGCACGCTGCTCTTTGCGCCGGAACATAACCGTGGCAAAGCAGAGTTCTTCACCGATCGCATCTACGGTGAACTGTGGGTCGGCCGCCATCGCGGTTTAGACGAGAGCCAAATCTTTTACGGAGTCGATCGTTGCCGTCCGTTGCAACAAATCGACGACTATTTGCAAGGACTGCAAACCTCGAACGCGCCGATGGTCGAAGAACGCGAGCTCTCCACGCATCTCGCCGAGATGCGGCTGCTCAAAGATGAGTACGAGATCGGGGAACTACGCAAAGCGTGCGAAATCACGAAGCGCGGATTCGAAGACGTGATTCGCACGTTTTCGTACGCGACGACCGAACGCCAATTCGAAGCCGCGTTTTGGGGACGCGCGCGCATCGAAGCAAACGATGTCGGCTATTTGACGATCGCCGCGGCCGGGCATCACGCGTGCACGCTGCATTGGAATCGCAACAGCGGCCGCGTCGAACCGGGAACGATGCTGCTTCTGGACGCCGGCGTGGAATGCGATTCGCTCTACACGGCCGACATCACGCGCACGCTGCCGGTCGGCGGACGCTTCACGCGCGCGCAGCGCGCAATTTACGACATCGTATGGGAAGCGCAGCGCGTGGGCATCGATGCGGTTGCGCCGGGCGCCGATTTCCTCGAGCCGAACCGCCGCGCGATGCGCGTGCTCGCCGAAGGGTTGATCGATCTCGGCATTCTGCGCGTGTCGCTCGATGAAGCGCTCGATCCGGAGCACCAGTACTACCGCCGCTATTCGCTGCACAACGTCAGTCACATGTTGGGCCTCGACGTTCACGATTGCGCGCACGCGCGCAGGGAAAATTATCGCTACGGAACGCTTCGCGAAGGCATGGCACTTACGGTAGAACCAGGCCTCTACTTCCAACCGGACGACGCGACGGTTCCCGACGAATTTCGCGGCATCGGCGTGCGCATCGAAGACGACATCATCGTCACCGCCGCCGGACGCGAGAACCTATCCGCGATTCTGCCGTCGAAGGCAGACGACGTGGAACGCTGGATCGGCGAGCTTCTTTAGCGCGCGATTGCTTCGACACCGAGGCCCGCAGCAGCGAGTTGCGGTCCTCGGCGCACGACCAGCCGAATCTGCAACTCTTTGTTTTCGCGAAAATGCGGTAAGGCGAGTTGCGCTGCACCGTCGTTTCCGTGAAGTGCGGATTGCGCCCAGATCGTTCCCTGCGCATCGACGGCGAGGAGATCGCCGCTGTCAGCGCTCACACGATACCGCACGGTAACCGGATCGCCGTCGGCCACCGCAGCGCGATCGATGGTAAACGAAATAATCCGCGGCGCGGGAGCAGACGGGCGCGGCGTAACGACGACGATCGGCCGTACAACGCTCGCGCTTCCGAACGGACCGCTGGAATCGAAGCGAACGGAATAGACGCTCTGCAAATTCACGCGCGGAATCGTGATGGGCGCCGTCGCGGATGCGGACGACAGTGCACCGCCCTCGATACGCGCGCCGCGAATATCTTCCAACGTCCAACTCCCTGCGCCGATACCGCGCGTCGCGTAGGCGACGTCAATGCGCGAACCGGCGACGGCCGCGGCGGGCACGTCCACGCTCGTGATACGCGGATGAGCAAACGCAAGCAGCGCTGCGACGATCGCAACCGCCGCCGCGCCCGCGAGAAACCATACGACCGACGCCGGCCTCGGCATCGCAGCTTCCAAGCGCTGGTGCACGTTCCGTCCTTGAAGCCGGACGGAGAGCGCCGAGCACGTGAGCGTCATGAGCCACGAGAACGGCAGGTCGATGTAGCCCTCGCTCCGCGCGTCGATCCAAAACGAATACGGCGCGAGGGGAATCTCTTGGCCGTTGCGGGCGAGCGCGTAGATCGTCGCGAGCAAGGGTTCCGGGGTCGCATTGACCACGTCCAGTGCGAACTCGGCGCGGGAGGGAGTGGCGCGCCGATAGCGCAGTGCCGCTCGGACTGCACCGTTTTCGCTTTCATAGAGTAATAGGGAACTGCCCTGGGTCGCGCGCAGAGCGAGAGGCGAGGCGCTCACGGGTCAGTTTGTTCTAAGGCGTTAACACAAAACCATGTTTGTATTAGCATGGCAATACAGAACAGAAAGAAGCGAGCATGTTAGACGTCGACCACATCCATAAAGAGTTCGGCACGGTTCGTGCCGTTCGCGACGTTCACTTCCGGATCGACGACGGCGCAACGTTCGGGCTCATCGGACCCAACGGCGCCGGCAAGACGACCACGATGCGTATGATCCTCGGCATCTTAACGCCCGACGGCGGCACGATTCGCTGGAACAACGCCCGCGTCCGGTACGACAGCCGCAAGCATTTCGGCTATCTTCCGGAAGAGCGCGGCATCTACGGCAAGATGAAGGTGCGCGACCAGATCTCCTATTTTGGAAAGCTGCACGGCCTGCGCGATCCGGGCCTCACCACTCGCGTAAACCGCTGGATCGAGCGGCTGGGTCTGGGCATCTACGCCGACCGTCCGTGCGCGGAACTCTCGAAGGGCAACCAGCAGAAAGTTCAACTCGCGTGCGCGGCCGTGCATGACCCGCAATTGCTCGTGCTCGACGAACCGTTTTCCGGTCTAGATCCCGTCAACGCGGATATCATGCTCGCCATTCTCAATGAATTAAAAGCGCAGGGAACGACGCTCGTGCTCTCCAGCCATCAAATGTGGCAGTTAGAAGAGCTCTGCACGTCGTTCTGCATCATCGCCGGTGGCGAGAACCGTGTGCAAGGCACGCTCGATCAATTGCGCAGCGCCTTTCCGACACGGATCGTCCGCGTTGCTCCGTCGAACGAGGCGGTCAGCAACGTATTGAGCGCGGTAAGCGGTGCGCAACAAGCGGCGCCGATGAACGGATGCGTCGACTATCGCATGCCGGCCGACACTGATTTCGCTTCGCTGCTTCGTTCGCTCGTCGCGGTCGCGCCCGTGACGCGGTTCGAAGCGGTCGAACCGTCGCTGCATGACATTTACCTTCGCGCGATTGGAGAAGCGGCATGATCGACGACCTGCTGACCGTTTTTTCGGCCGAATTCATGCGGCGCATTCGATCTCGCCCGTACATCATCGGGTTGATCATCGGCATCATCGGCATTCTGCTCTTTACGCGGCTGCCCGCACTCGTCGGCGATGCGTTCGGCGGTTCGAGCAGCATCGTCGTCGTCGGCAGCCCTGCACTGACCGCGCGCGCCATTCCACTCTTGAAATCGGACTACGACGTCAAAGCCGAACTGCAGCCGCAACCAATCACCGAGCCGACACTCAAAGAGTATGACGCTGCGGCCGCCTTTGTGCTGACGTCAACAAAGAGCGGGTTGGACGTGAACGTATATGCGCACGATCCGGGCAGCATGGGCGTACGTCAAGTGCGACGCGCGCTGATGCCGTTGCAGCTCGCGCTAACGACCGGAAAGTCGTCGTCGCAAGTAAAGAACATCACGAATTTCCCCGTCGACGTCAAACCCGTCGCTTCGAAGTTTAGCTCCGCCGATCAGGCCGAACTCGTGCGCGGCATCGCGTACACGTTGATCTTTTTTCTCTACATTCTGATTCTCGTGAACAGTCAACTGGTCACGAGTTCGGTTGCGGAAGAAAAGACCAGCCGCATTGCGGAACTCCTCGTCGCCTCAGTCGATCCGGTCGCGCTCCTCGGCGGCAAGATTTTGGCGGGCGCCGTGCTGGCGCTCGTGCAGCTCTGCATCTGGATCGCCGCCGCCACGCTCGGCGGCCACGGCTCGCCGCCCCCGCACGGCTCCGATTCCGACAATGTGTTTTCGCTTGCGAACTTGTTCGACGTGCTGACGCCCGGTGTCGTCGTCGCGTTCTTCATTTTCTTTTTGATCGGATTCTTGCAAGTGTCAACGATCTTCGCAGCAATGGCGTCGCTCATCAACCGCACGGAAGACCTCGGCAGCGTTACCGGCCCGCTCGCGATCCCGGTCGTCGCGGCGTTGTTCATCGCAATCGGCGCCCTCGGCACTCCCGACGCGCCCTGGGCGGTCGTGACGAGCTTCGTTCCGATCATTGCGCCGTTCATTATGTTCGCGCGTATCGCTGTGAGCTACGTTCCGTTTTGGCAAATCGGTCTTTCGCTGCTCGTCAATTTGGCAGCCTTATATCTGATTGCCGTGTTCGCCGGAAAGATCTATCGCGTCGGAATGCTGCTCTACGGCCGCGCTCCCAAATTGTCGCAAGTTTGGAGCGTCATTCGATCCTGAACCAAGCAAGCATGCCTTTGAATGCCAGGTTTAGGGAGCGCCTGTTCCTAGCAAGCGGATAATTTCTTCTTAAAGCATGAGTACGCTAGGCCGATGGGTATAGTAAAGCTCGCGCGGTAGCTTGATATCCTGCAGAACTTCTTTATCACGGAAGGCCACCGACAACCATGGAGCTCTCGGTCGACGACCCGGGTACGAGTCTGCGCTTTTGTCGCCTCCCAAAGCTGACGCCGAACACGCTTACGCGTCCTCGGCTCCTTTCCGCGCTGGCACTCTATTCAGACGCGCCGACGCGAGCGCTCATCGCTCCCCCGGGCTTTGGCAAAAGCACGCTGGTACGGCAGTACCTTGCCGAGGTGCCTTTTGTTTTCGACTACATTGCATTCCATGCGTTCGACGGACCGGCAGAGGTTCTCGCGCGTACGGCGCTCGCATTCGGTATTGAGCCCACCGCCCTCGATCCATTTATCGACTCGCTTGCCGATGTCAGCCAACGATTCGTCGTGTTCGATGATGTCGATGTAGCGGATCCACGCGCTACGGCGACCCTGCGCGAGATCATCGAGTACATGCCGGACCACCACCGAATCATCGTCTGCGCGCGGTCACGCAACGTCGTATCGGGAGCCCGCTCCCTCGTGTCGGGCACCGTCGCCTACATAAACGCCGATGAGCTCGCGTTCACGCCGGCTGAGCTGGCAAGTCTTTGCGACTTACACAACGTCAGCTATACGAATGACGATGTCCTCCAGTTTTGGTCGCAAACCGAGGGTTGGCCGATCGTCGCAAATCTCGCGATTCGCTCGGCCGGTCTGCAGAAACGGCCCGCAGCGACGCTGTACGCCGCGTGGCGTGAAATGCATGCCGAATCGTTTCGATGCTTCGTGCTCGAGGAGTCGGAACGCAGCCCTCATAGCATACTCCTGCGGCGATTGCTCACGTCGGACGATCTGATCTGCAAAGCTGAAGACTGGGATACGTTGGAACGTCACGGACTCTTCGCGCGCCGGCGCAACGGACGGGTCGATATCTATCGAACGTTGCTCGACGTGTTTTCGCATACCGCGAGCCACGCTGCAGAAGGCACGAACATCGACTGTGCTCCTATTATGGCGAACGTTCTCGGCGAATTTTCGGTCGTCATCGGCGGCCGCCCGGTTCAATGGGTGCGCCGTAAGGACGCGCGCGTATTCAAATATCTCATCCTCAAGCCCGGCGGTGAGGCGACGCGCCAAGAGCTGCTCGACGTGTTTTGGCCTAACTCCGAACGGCAAACCGCAATCGCAGCTCTGCGTACGGCGTGCAGCCAGATCAGACACGCATTACGCGAAGCCGTTGGCTTCACGCGAGCGCAAGCATACTTTAAAACGGATCTCCACGTCCGCGTACCGGTCGAACTTGTCATCACCGATCTTCAACGAATCCGCGCGCACACCGCGGCTGCGCTTGAAGCGGAAAAGGAAAACGATCTCAAGCGCGCGTGCACGCATTGGGAAAAAGTCGTCGCACTCGATTCGGGCGACTTCGTCGTCGACGTGCAGTGCGCGCAGTATCATCAAATCGCAAAAGAGCTCGAAACGGCGTACAGCCGGGCTCGAGCGCTTCTCAGATCGGCGTAAGCATCGAGCCTGTCGTCAATCCTGCGCTCTGCGCCGCCCCGGCCCCAAGCTCGACCACGGCGAATGCACCCGGGTGACGCAGGACGCGTCCCGCAGCGACTCGCTCGTGCAAGGCAACGACGCGATAGTGCTCGTCGATAAAGGCCACATCGATCGCCATGGCCATGAACCACGTGTGGATGGCGTCGCAGCCCTCGATGACGAGCGCACAATCAGCAGGGAACGAGCGGCGGCCGAGAAGACCAATCGCACGCGACCACGGCGTACGCGCGAAGCGAAGGCGAACGCTCATAGCACGACGGCGAGTGCGCCAAATGTGGCGAGCACGATGTATGGACCGAAAGCCACCGGACGTTTCCCACGATCGCGCGCGTACGACACAATCGTCGCGACCAGACATGCAGCAGCGAATGCCGGCAGCGCCGCCATCATTCCGACCAGCGCCCCGCACAGCGTTGCGAGCTTGACGTCTCCCCAGCCCATTCCGACACCACGAGAAAGCAGCGCCGAAAGCGCGAACGGAACGAAAATAACGAGTGCTGATACGACCGTAAACCAGTGACCCGAGTACACGACGTAGCCCGACACCACCGCAAGCGGGACCAGCGTGAACCAGTCGGAGATAAGCCCCGTTCGCGCGTCGCCATACCAGGCAGCAACGAGCGGCACGCATGCCGCTGCAACGGCGGCTGCCTGCAACGCCGTAACATGACGACTTGCCAGTGCGGCGCAGAGCAGCAGCATCGCGAGCAGCGGCCACATCCAATGGACCGGACGCGGAGGCGGTCCGTCATCGAATCGCTCCGAATCCCGCGGGATAACCGTCCCGAGAATGACACCTCCGATTGCTGCACTCGCAAAGAGCGCGAATGCGACGGTAATAAGCATCGGCGACATCATCGTTGGGAAACCAGATGCGCGACCAGTGCGCCGAAGATCAAGATAAACAACGACGGCAACATAAACAGCGCCATTGGAAAGACGAGTTTATTCGGAAGCGCATTGGCGAGTTCTTCCGCACGCGCAAGCCGGTGGTCACGAGCATCCATAGCGAGTTGATCGAGTACTTCGACGATGTCGCCGCCTAGCTTATCGGCCTGGACGATCGCCGTGACGGTCGCAGAAAAGGCCGGTTCCCGTACGCGGGATGCCGCCGCAAGGAGTGCTTCGCTTCGCGAGCGGCCGAGCCGGATGTCTTGCAGAACGAACTGCAGCTCCTCGGAAAGCGCGCCATCCAACCCCTGCACTGCAACGCCGATGGCACCGTTTAGCGCGATGCCGGCCTCCATCGTTGCCGAGACGATATCGAGGAAATCCGGCAGCGCGCGGGTGATGCTCAGCTTGCGCTCTTTGATAGCCCGGTCGAGTTGCGCGGTCGGCAAATAGAACCCGCCGAAACAGAGCACGAAGCCGCAGATTAGATCGAGCATGAGCGACGCGTGCACGAAAAACGCGAACGCTAAGCCGATGCAGGACCCCGTGGCGGCGCCTCCGATGGAGCCGGCAACAAACTTCGATGGTGTTGCCTCGTGCCATCCGGCCTCGATGAAACGCGCCACGAGCAGCTTCTGCTGCTGTTCGCTGAAAAAACGCATGAGCGTGCCTTGACGCGGCGCGACACCATGCGAAGCTTCCAGTTCCGCGAGGCGATCGTGCACTGAGGCCGCGCCCGGTCGCAGTCCTGCGAAAAGGGCGATGCCTCCGAGGAGCACGGCAAAAATGAGAACGCCGATCATCGTCACACGTCCAAGCGGCTCAATCGGCCGAAGACGATCCAGCCGGCGGTTAACAACGCGATCGCGAGAACGAGCACAACGTGTCCGATCATCGTTCCAAGAAGCGCAGAACGCATGTCTGGTTCGAACACCATGATGAATGTTCCGACGAAGATAGGCAGACCCGTGATGACCAACCGGGTCGAACGCGATTCGGCCGTAAGCGCCCGAACCCGGCGTTCGATGCGCCGCCGCTGCTTGATCATCTCGGCCAAATTCAACAAAATCTTCGTAAGATTTCCGCCCGTCTTACTTTGAATCCGAATCGTCTGCGAAAGCATGGTCATCTCGGTGCTCGGCATACGCTCCGCGAGCGCAGCGAGTGCGTCTTCCATTGTGACACCGATCGCCGTTTGCGCGAACGCGCGTCCGAACTCCACGTTCGCCGGCGCCGGCATTTCATTGATCACCATCCCGATCGCTTGTCGCAAACCAAGTCCGACGCGTAGCGCGCTCACCACGAGGCGTAAAACCATCTCCAGCTGACCGCTGAACTCCGCAAGTCGCTTTTCTACCCGACGAACGATCCACAGACGCACTGCAACGACGACGAATCCGGGGTAAAGGACGGCAAGCAGACAATCCGCCAGCGTTGAAGGGTTCAGCATCAATACGGTCGCGAGCCACGCAACAAGCACGATCGCAAGGGCGATCAAGCTGCGCTTGCGCATCTGCGGGGGTGATACGACGATCGCCGCGCGTTCGAACATCCTCACGTACCACGCGAGCATCGCATCGACATAGCCGTTGAGCCGTTCCGCGAACAGACTCCAAACGACGGCGACGCCCGCAAGCAGCGAGATCGCCAGCGCGACGGGAGCGAACGCCACGCTCAGCTTGCCGCGAGCGTTTCGACGCCCGGCTCGCCCATGCGCGCGAGATCGTACGTGACGCCGTATTCCTCGAACCGGTCGAGAAACGATGGACGCACTCCCGAAAAGACAAATGAGCCGACGACGCGGTTCTCCTTGTCTAAACCACGCTGCTGATAACGCACGATCTCTTGCATGCTGATGACCTCACCCTGCATGCCGACGACTTCTGAAATGCTCGTCACTTTTCGAGACCCGTCACGCATGCGCGCCGTTTGCACGACGACGTCGACGGCACTGGATATTTGCTCGCGAATCGCGCGTACCGGCACTTCGAATCCGGCCATAAGTACCATCGTCTCTAAGCGTCGCATGCAGTCTCGCGGACTATTCGCGTGAACCGTCGTCAGGGAGCCGTCGTGTCCGGTGTTCATCGCCTGTAACATGTCGAGCGCTTCACCGCCGCGACATTCGCCGACGATGATTCGGTCCGGCCGCATGCGTAGTGAATTCCGAACGAGATCGCGGATGCGAATCTCACCACGGCCTTCGGTGTTCGGGGGTCGCGTTTCCAGGCGCACGACATGTTCTTGACTCAAACGAAGCTCGGCTGCATCTTCGATCGTGATGATGCGTTCGCCGTTCGGCACGAATGTTGAAACGACGTTGAGCAGCGTCGTCTTGCCGGAGCCGGTTCCCCCGCTGACGACGATGTTCAAGCGTGCCTCGACGGCCGCGCGCAAAAGATCGCCCATCGGTTCGGTGAGCGATCCGAACTCCACGAGATCGGCAATACGAAAATGACGATTGCCGAAGCGGCGGATCGTTAACGTCGCGCCGTCGATCGAGAGCGGCTCGATCGTCGCATTTACACGAGAGCCGTCCGGAAGGCGCGCGTCGACCATCGGCGACGCCTCATCGATGTGACGTCCGATCGGCGAGATAATCCGTTCGATAACCAACCGAAGCTGCCGCGCATCGGCAAAGCGCCGCTCGGAACGGAAGATTCGGCCGTTACGCTCGACATAGATCTGGTCCGCTCCGTTAACCATGATCTCGGTGACTGCCTCATCCGCAAGGATTGTCTCGAGCGGACCAAGTCCCAGCGCCTCGTCAATGATTTCCTGACGAAACTGGGCGATTTCTTCCGCCGAACCGACGCCCTCTTCGCCTGATATCGCTTCCGCGACGATCTGCGTGATCTCGGCTCGAAGTTCATCGATTTTCAGCGCGTCCGGCGAAAGCGCATCGGTCATCGCAGCAAAATCGATACGGCGCGAAAGTTGCTGATGAATGGAATACTTTAATCGATCGCGGACGCCGCCCCGCAGGCGCGAGGACGACGCAGCGCGGTTCTCGGAATCCTTCGGTTGCGCCTCGGACGCCGCCGGCGCTCGTTTCCCCAAGCGTCGTTCGCCGAGCGGCGTGCTTGTTGACGGTTGAAGCGAAAGTAAACGTTCCGAACGTTTTTCCGCCAGCGCATCAACGACTGCACGAAGAACCTTTTCGTAGCGCCGGTCATTCTTCAATGGAATCTCGGCCAAGATCGGGATGCGCAGCGCGCGCTCGACATCAGCGCGCGATACGTCGTTTTTGCCGGCGCGCGGCGGCCCCAGTATTGCCGACAGATACTCAGCCGGAACGCCGAAACTCTGCAATTCCAATTGCATTGCACGGGCGCCCGTCAAGCCGAGGACCGACGGTTCTACGATAATCGAAAATTGCGCCGCGCGAACGGCAAGCGGACGAACGACGGCAGCGAAGGGCTGCGCCGAATCGACGATAATATGCTGCGCGCTTGCAAGATCGCTTGTCATCAAGGCTTCGACGTGGTCGCTCTTGACCGTGAAGCCGGCATGTACGTTGGAAGCGATTTCGACGAGTTGCAGGTTCGGCGCAACGTCGATTGCTGCGAGATCGCGCTCGAGTAACGCCTCGTCGACGCGGCGGATCGCGTTGAAGAGGACCGCATGACTACGCCTTCCGCATAAGTCGCCGTCGATCAGTGCCGTTTTATTCGCGGCGGCGAAGATGTTCGCGATGTCGATCGCGAGCGTGGTCGTACCGACGCCACCCTTAGCGCCGACCGTGAAAAGAATGGACGGCGTCATCGCGAGCCCGAACCTTCAAAGCGGTCGCCGTCGATCACCGGAACCGAGTACGCCGGGCGCGCGGGCGCTACGGCCTGCCGCACCGGTGCGCTCGCCGGCGGCGGGGCCGGCGTCGACTCAAAGAAGACGAGGCGATCGGTAAAACCGGACGTCGCTGGTTCGTTCGGAGGCCGAAGTGCAAGCCGAAGCGTGCTGTTTAGGTCGGCCATCGTCAGAAGATTTGCTTGGACTGGCGTAACTTCGAGCGTCACGGTTCGGACATCAGGCGGCTGCGTTCCCGGCGCGTTCGCCGATGGATCGGGCGTGGCCATGAAGGTCGTGCCGACCGATAGGACGCGGATGTTCCGCATGATCGTGAACGCTGCTGCGTTCGATCCCACCTTCGGCGGCACCGCGATCACATCGATGCGATCGCCGGGATGGAGCAATCCGGACACATCTTTAACCGGGTCGACCGCAATGGAAACGGCGCGCAGGCCGCTGCGGAGTTGCACCGCCAATCCCAGCGAAGACGCGGGCGCAACATCCGGGCTTTCAACGACGGCATCTTTCACGATCGCACGTTCCGAAACGGTACCGTTCACTGCGGCGGTCGAGCCCAATGCGTCGCGCGGGACTTGATCGGCCGTCTTTTGGACGGCGGTGAACATCGACGCGTTCAAGGGCGTTCGCGCCGGAATATCTTCGCGCGCGACGACGACGGGAACCGACGGAATTTGTTCCGGATGCCGCCCCGCGAAAACGAGCGCGAAGAACGAGAACAACGCGACGGCTGCGACAGCGCCGCCTGCAATCGTTAGCAAACGGCGATTGTTCATTGCCAAAACCTCATGGCCGGGAAACCTATTTCAAAAAGCATGCTGCAGGCCAGGCCCGCGGAGAACGCCAGGGCGTACGGGATGCGCGCATCCTGAGTACTGAGAGCCACGGGCGGGACGGTCCCGCTTCGCGTGAGCGCGGCAATTGCCGCTCCCTGCAGCTGCGCGCGCAACTGGGATGCGCGCCCGTGCGCAAGTGCCCATACGAGCGCGAGCACTCCGCCGCAGATCCCTGACAGTAAAAGAAAACCAATGCACGAGGGATAGCCGATCACGGCCGCAATGCCGCAGGCGAGCTTAATATCACCGCCGCCGAGCCACCCGCCCCGATGAACGACGAGCCCAAAAGCAATCAACACCGCGATCAAAAGCACATCCCCTACTGCTCCCGCTATCCCTCCGCGCGCAAGCGCCATAAACGGCGCAAACGCAATGAGCGATAGCGTGAGCACGTTAGGGATTCGCCGCGAGCGCAGGTCGGTTATCACCGCCAGCGCGCAAGCACAACAGGCGATTGCCCAGGTCATCGGCTCGACGTGTTAGAGCTCGGTGTTGATCGTCGTGAACTGAGCCGCGATCTTTTGTCCAAGCGTTGAAATGATGCCGATGCAGACGACGGCGATAAGCGCAACGATAATGCCATACTCGACGAGCGTGGCGCCGTTTTCATCCTTGAGGAGATTCTTGAGTGCGTTCATGTGATTAACTCCTTGATAAATTTAGCGTTAGACCAGGCTCAATGCCCACTCCCGTCGTCCCACACGGGGACGTAAAGATCGGCATTGGGCGCACGATAGGTCGTTGTGACCGATCTCGCCGCTGCACCCGCGAGCTGCGCGTGGACCGTGATGACCGCGTTTTGAAGGTATGCCGGCGCAACCGGAATTGCTTGCGAAAACGCCCCGGTACCATCCGCCACCACGCGATAACTCCCGATCGAAATAACCGGAAGATCCCGCGAGACAACCTCGGTAACATCAAGGAAGACCTCTGAATAAACCGGCGCACTGCCGATGACCCAGATGCCTTCCCATCCAAGAATGCCGGAACGCACATCAACGGTCAACCCGTGTCCTTGCGCAAGGGCCGGAACGCTCGTACAGAAAAAGACGAGAACGGAGCCGAGCAATGATAAGCTCGCGCGTACGAACATGGACGAATTCCTCCGTGGAGCGTCTACCGCCATCATAACCGGAGTCGGCACCGCGATAACGTCGGACGGACGTCCTCGTTAAAAACTTCACGTTTTGCGAATGTCTTGCTAACGCGTTAACGCCGGGCCCGCATGCCATAATACGCATCAAATGAATCCACTACGGGCTGCGTCCTTGATCGCGCTCCTTTTTCTCACGCTGTTTGCTCCCGCGTCGGCAGGGGTCGAACGGACTATCACCATGCGAACCGGGGAGTCGACGGTACTTTCCACTCCGGGTCTCTCGCGCGTCGCCGTCGGGAACAGCGCAATCGCCGGGGTAGTGCCCGTCGGAACGTCCGAAGTGGTCGTCAACGCCAAAGACAACGGACAGACGACGGTCGTTGTGTGGGAAGGCCAGGCGCAGATTACTTACACCGTCGTCGTCACGGACGGCGGACTCGACAATATCGCGGGCATGGTCAAAGCGGCGGTTGCCGATCCGGACGTGCATTTCGTGAATTTCGCGCACGCGCTCATCGTTCGAGGTACCGTAGATACACGCGCCCAGTACGCCGAGCTTCAGAGCATTCTCAATCGTTTCGAGCCGATGGCGAAAGCAAATCACTTCACCATCGTCAATGCGGTAACGCTTCGCCATTCGTATACGGAAATAGGACGCGCGCTTTCCATCTCCGGTGCGCGCGATATCTCGGTTGAGCCCGACGGAGCGGGCAACTTGATTGTGAGCGGCGAGGTCGATTCGCTCGAGCATGCAGAGCAGATTTTGGCGAAGGCACAGTCGCTAGCCGGCGCAGACTTCGGCGCGACAGGAAAACTGATCGACCGCCTTAGCGTGCGCGGCGTTACCCAAATCGACATCAAGCTCTATGTGCTCGAAGTCGATCAATCGGCGATGCAGCAACTCGGGCTGCGGCTGCAATCGGCGCAGATCAATTCATCGGTGAGCGGCGGTTTCGTCTACGGGCCCCCGAGTTTTCCAATTACGGAAAATTGCGGCTCCTGCAGCGACGGCAAAGCGCTCAACATCGGGCCGTGGGTGCGAACGACGCTGCTTGCGCCTACGCTCGATCTGTTGATGCAGACCGGTCATGCGCGAATTCTTTCGAGCCCCGATCTCGTCGCCCAAAGCGGAACGGAAGCATCCTTTCTCGTCGGCGGACAGATCCCGTACTTGTTCTCGAGCGGACTCGGACAAGTCTCCGTCGTGTTCAAGCCCTACGGCGTGAATCTCAAAGTAACGCCGACGTTGCTTCCGAACGGCGACGTTCAAGCGGCCGTTACTCCGGACATCTCGGACTTGGACTATCAAAACTCCGTGTCGTTCGCGGGCTATACGGTTCCGGCCATCAAGGAAAGCACGCTGTCGACGAACGTGGTCGCCGCCAGCGGCGACAGCATCGTTCTCGGCGGACTGCTCAACCATATCGATCAACGCACAATCCAAAAGATTCCGTTGTTGAGCAGTATCCCGGTGTTAGGAAAACTCTTCCAAAGCACCGAGTATCAACATTCGGAGACGCAGGTGGTGTTCGTGATGACGCCCCACGTCCTCACGTCGAAATGAATCTCGCGGCGCTGCTGCGCGATGAAGAAGGCGCAACGCTTACGGAGTACGGTCTTCTCATGGCATCGTTCAGCATTCTCAGCATCGGAGGTTTGCTTGCGGTTGCCTCCGCTGCAAACGCCGTTCTGCAGTCGATCTTCAGCGGCACGACGGCGATGCAACAATGCCCACCCGGCACGGCGGGATGCTGACCGCGTCGCGTCGCGGCGGCGCCATGGCGGAAACCGTGGCGGTCCTCGGCTTTATCCTCGCGTTGCTCTTCGGTACGTCACAGGTCGTGCTTGCCGGATACGATCAGTTGCAACTCGATGCCGCGACATTCTTATATTCGCATGCCTACGCGCTGACCGGCAGCGTGCCGGCGACGAAAATGGGAAAGGTCTTGCCGATCGTTCCCGCGGGAAGCGTCGTCACGAAGCCGTCGTCTCCGCCGAACACCGAAGGGACCGATGCAAATGCCGCAGCGGTGCTCGGCGAATACACAACGGGCGGCGTAGCCAATGGGCCCACCGCACCAAATAGTTCGCGCTACGGCGGAGCGTCGATCATCCTTCCGCAGCAAATCGTATCGCAAGCCACGCTTTCACTTCCGTCGTTCGATCTCTCGCTCTTCACCAATCCGATCGTGATGACGTCGGGCAACATCGAGGGACGCGCGATGGTCGCGAATCACGACGACGACTCAACCGGATACGGATACAACTCCGCGCTCTCATCCGGCGATCTGGTGTTGCCGAGCACAGTAAACGGCGACGATCAAAACGTACCTCCGTACTATTTTGCGATGGCTTGGATGAAGCAGTGCAACAGCAACATTGCATCGGGTGACTATTTTGATTGTGCGCAGCAAGGCTCGAATATCTATGCATTAGGCCTTGCCGAGTTCCTCAAGGACGTGTCTAAGAGTTCGGCCACGAACGGCAATTATCAAAACGGCACCAATGGTGTCGGCTACGGTAACGCATTCGGTGCAATGACGTGTCACCAACGCTTTTACGCTTCTATCGCTGCGATGCTGCAAAGTAGCTCGAACTATAGTCAACTCGTCTTGACTCAACCCAACGTTTTTCAGATTGCCGCTATGAATGCGGCGACCGGCTACGACGTCGACACATCCACGCTAAGCGGCGGCGTCGGGGGCGATTACGGCGCGAACTACCCGCAGAATCCGAATTACCTGTTCGGCGGAGCGTGCTGATGTTCGGTCTCCATGCGCGTCGCGGTCAAACGCTTCCCATCTGGACATTCGGGACGCTGACGGCTATTGCGCTGCTTGGCTTTTCCGTCAACTATGGGAATTCGATCTATTGGCAGATTCGCGCGCAAAACGCCGCGGACGCCGCAGCGCAAGGCGCACTCTCGATCCAAGCGACGCACTGGAACGCGCTGCTCAGCGACATCCATGCGGCAGCCGTCGAAGAATATCGTCTGCGCTATTTGCTTCGCGATCTCGCGATCATCACGTCGACGAACGCAGGCGCGAACACCGGATGCACGAACAGCGGCGGCACGACGTCCTGCCAAACGATTTACAACAACTTGAGCACGGCATTTACCGCGGCAGCGAACCGGTACACCACCGACGTCCAGCTCATACAAGCACTCGATGCGCCGACGTATGCGAGCGACGTGGCGTCGGTCACGCAAGCCGTGGCAAATTTCCAAAACAATTGTGCGACGCAAACCGGCGGAGACTGCGCCTTCTCGTATACGGTCGTAAATCCGCAGCCGCGCACGCTCGCGCTGCACGACGTCATCTCGGATTGTTGCGGCGCCACCGTCGGGGGCGCATTGACCGCTCCCGCCGCGCTCAATCAGAATCTGATCCCACTGCAGATCGAAGTTATTGCGTGCGCCAATGTGAAGCCGCTTTTTCCGGCGGCGCTGTCTTGGAGCGCGTCGCCGACGTTCACCGCGATCGGCCGAGCCGCGGCGACGACCCTCATGGCGACGCAAGAATTCATGGAAGCCGGCGGTATCGTGAACCCGATGAGCTCGCAGCCGTTTCAGCCGGCGGAGTTTCCCGAGTCAAACGGCAGCGGTCCGCTCTTTCCGGACAACGACCCGAACTTGCGCGTTGATTTCGGCGGAAACATCAACAGGCCGTGGGGGAACCCCGGAAATCCCCAAACCTCCACGCTTGGCGGAACGTTTACCGGAGGGCTCGGCTCTGAAGCGATGGATGTCTACACCGGGTGGTGGACGACCATTTCCATTCCGCCGTATAGCGGCGCGTTGACGAACAGCCAGTACGCATGCAACTCATGAGCGCATCTGCGCGGCGCGGCCAAGCGTTTACGGAGACGGTCATTTTTCTTCCGGTATTCTTGATCGTGCTCTTCGGCATCATTTGGATCGTGCAGTCTTCGGTCGTCAACGAGCGGCTGCAGTTCGCCGTCCGGTACAGCGGACTGATCTCGAGCCAGGCGAGTCCGTACAGCGCCTGGAGCTTGTATTCGCTCTATGAAAATACCGAGTATCCGAACGCGGCGATGGCGACCCACACGTGCGGCGCGCCGTCGACCAACGTCCTTGCCAACGCATCGCCGTTTCCGGGACCGACGAGCGACCCGTTCTGGCAGCCCGTGTCGACGGGCGTGCCAGCATGCACGCCGGCAACGGTAACAATGACCGGCGCACCGTTCGTCCAACCGGCCATTTTCTCCGAGTCTATCTCTGCGCTTTCGGCGGCGGCAGCAATACCATCATATTTGACTTCCGTCAATCCGTCGTTGTCATCGCCGCAACTGCTTTCGGCGACGCAGAAATTTTTCACGGCGCCGGACATGAAAACGATGCTTGCGTGCTACGGCGATCTCGAAGCGGCCGTACAGCAGTCGCTGCAAGGTCAGGGCGATACGGGAAATCCACCGCCAACGCCATTGCCGCTCTATCCGACGGGTCAGGTGCTCAACGCCGCGTGTCCTTCTCCATGAACGCTTTCTTGCCGGTCATCGCGAAGCGCTCGCAATATACGGTCATCGAGCGTCCTTCGCTGGTCGGAACCAGCGACGGTCCGATCGTCAGTGCCGTTATGTGCATTGCGAACAACTGGCGCTCATCAGTATTCGGGGCGCGCATCCTCAACAGAAGCCGCGAGACACTCTACTGCAGCGTCTACGGAGAAACGTCTGCCGGCCTCGAATCGATCGCGCCGTACGAGTTCCGTGTAGGAGCGCTCGGCATTGAAGACTTCACGATCCGCGTGCCTCGGCGCATGCGGCGTAAGTTCAAGCGCGTGATCGTGTCGATGCGCGCCGCGACGCTGGAATACACGATGTCGGCTCCAGTGCCGCCGTTCGTACGGCGCGCAGCCGCAATCGCCGCAGTCGTTCCTGTCGCTGCCGCTGCCTTTTTCGGGCTCAGTCACTATGCAACGCTCGAGATAGGCGCACCGCCCGAGCACGTTCTTTCGGAATCGCTCGTGCAGATACCCTATGCTGCGTTCGGCATCGGAGCGCTTCGCTATGACGTGTTCGAGCGATCGCGCATCCTCCGCTCCGGTTCGCTGCCGCTCGGTCGCGGCACGATCTCCTACGTCGCGGGCGCTCCCGGATTTGAACGCGTCCGCCTGTCGTGGCAAGGCTTTCACACCGCGTCGGAGCAAAGCGCGACGGTTGCCGTGCAGCCGACACCCGCGCCCCAAGAACCTCCGGAAATATCAACCCTCACAATGGAGCGTTCGCAAGTCACATCGGGCGAGTCGATCGCGGTGCGCTACGCACTTTCGGCGGCGAGCGCGCGCGTCGCACTCGTTGACTCGGCCGGCAAGACCGTCTTCTATGTGCCGCTCGAACGTGCCGGCACCGTATCGCTTCCCGCGCCGGCGGTAACCCAACCCTCCCGGTACACCGTGCGAATCGAAGCATCGCGAGGCGGACGCACAGCGAGCAGCGCTGCACAGGTTATCGTAGCCCCGCAGGTGCTTGCGGTGCTCGACGCTTCGCAGCCGCTTCGCGCGCACGACCTCGTACAGTTTCCCTCGCCCTATGCGGTCGCCGGCAAGCCCTTTGCAATCTCGATCATCGACCATCGCGTTCCGATCCGTATGGCCCTTCAAGCAGCCTCCGGCACGGAGATCGCGCGCACCGACGCACCGGCCGGCGTGACCGCTGCGAGTTTCGACATTCCGAAGGTTTCCAACGGCCCGTACTCGCTCGTCATCACCGTTGACGACGGTGCAGCGCAACAGTCCGTCGTGATGCCTGTTCCGGTTCGTTCGCAGTGATCGCTCGCCGGATCGCGGCGCTCGCTTTTCTCGCAATCGTTACATTCGCAGGCGTTCGACACCAGCTCGACCGCACGGCGCTCGCCGGCGATTTTCGCGCATTTTATTGTGCCGGCGAACTCGCCCGCACCGGCGCATTTTCGTATTCCGAGACGGCGCTTGCCCCGTGCGAACAGCGCCGAATGGGCGCAGCGTTTTTCACCGCATTGCCGGGCGTCGCGTACCCGGCGCCGCTTCCGGGTTACGCAGTCGCCGCATTCATTCCGCTCTCACTCATGAATTTTACAAGCGCAACCATTCTCTGGTATGCGATTACGATGCTCGCAGCGCTCCTCGTTGCGGCGATGCTTGCGCTGCTGCGCGTCGCTTCGTTCGATGCAGCCGTCATGGCACTCGCAATACCGTTCGGGCTCGTTCTCATCCCGGTCGGCGAATTGCCCTGGGTTGCGCTCGCCGGAATCGCGATGCTGGCCGTGGGGACGGCACGATCCGTGCGATCGTTGCGAATCATCGGTTTCATATGCGCTTGCTCGCAACCGCAGATTGCACTCGCGGTATTGGTCGCACTCGCTGCGCTCGGAAGGCGCTACGTTATCGAAGCTGTGTCCGTCGTGGTAGCGCTGTGTTGCCTGTCGTTCATCACGATCGGCTCGCATGCAAATATCGAATACGTGACTCGGTTCTTGCCGTCGCATGTTGCCGCCGAAACCATCCGCGCGCAGCAGTACGGTGTTCCGTGGATCGTCTTCCAACTCGGCAACTCCATTATGGTGGCGCAATGGGCCGGGCGCATCGCATTTGCAATCGCGCTTGTGGCTACGTTCTTTTACGCTCGCGCGCTGGCGCGCCGCGGCGATCTTACCGGTGCGTGTGTGATCGGACCTGCACTCGCCCTTCTGGGCGGACCGTTCGTGCACGAAGACCATCTGGTTTGCGCGATCCCCGCGGCGCTCTGGCTTGCTTCCCGGCAATCGGCGTTCGGTGTTTTTGCAGCGATCGTACTGGCCTTACCGGTTGAATCGCTATTCGCGCAACCCGTGCTGCTCCTCGCCGTTCCCATGGTTTCCGCGTCGTTGACGCATGCGTACGTTGGGAAGGTCCGTGCAGCGCTGTATGCGGCGCTTGGAACTACAGCATACGCGGCATGTATTGCGATAGCGGCGGCACGTTTCGGTTTGATTCTCGAGCCGGCATTGCCGAGCGCGCACGGCATCTGGGCTTCGTACGTTGCCCAACACGACGTCGTGAAAGGCTGGGTCATTTGGCTCGTGAAGACGCCCGTCTGGTTGGCACTAGCTTCGGTAGCCATCGGTGCGGCGTACGTCACGTTCACGGGTCTCTCTCAAACTGAGGAGCTTAATCAGTGCACCGTTCAACCTCGCGGAGGCGAGCCCCAGCCACTCTGAATGTATTCGCCGTTGATGACGATGGCGGGAACGGTTGGATCGTCTTTCGTGTAGCGGAACATTTCGTCGCGTAGCGTCTCGTTGTTCTGCGCGTCGTACGTCGTATAGGCAATGCCTTCGTGGCCGTAGTACGCGATTGCGCGCGCACAGTATGGGCAATCCGGACTGATATAGAGTTTGATCTCCGCATCCTTCGGTGGATGTTCGACGTCGACCCTAGCCACGATGTGACGCTCCATTCAATTGTTTGCTAAAGATGATACTCTTGTATGCCCCGTTCGGCCAGCAGTGCGTTGCTATTTCACGGAAACCCAGACGCGCGTAATAGTCGCGCAGATGAGTTGCGTTTTCGGCCGTGTCGCAGACGAGTTCGGATTTGC